>SKRR01000115.1 GCA_007118345.1 Microthrixaceae bacterium
CGACGCGCCGTCGAGGAAGCTGAAAGACGAGTGGCAGTGCAACTCGGCGTACCGCACCCTCTCGGTCGTCGGTGCCGGGCGGCGCAGCTCGGGGGGCGGCTCGTAGGGCACCCGCGTGGACGACCAGGCCGGGCTGTCGCCACCGTCACCCGGGTGCGACGCACGGCGTGCACGCGGGGCGAAGGGGTCGACGTCGTCCCAGCGGTCCGACAAGCGTCGCTCCACCTCGGACCAGGGCACCCCTGGGTTGTTGAAGCCCATCCCTCGGAGGGTATCGAACATGTGTTCGCCCCCGCCATCGGTCCAACTCGTCGCGTTGTGGTTGCTCAGCACCCACAACGCGACAAGTGAGTCCGGGCTGGCCGGATCCGGCGGTTCAGGTCGGCGGGTCGGCGACCTCGTCCGAGGTGCTCACGGGTTCGGGGAAGGACGGCGATCGCTTCTCGAGGAACGAGGTGACGCCCTCCCGGGCATCGGCTGATCGACCGCGCCGGTAGATGGCGAGCGACTCGCGCCGGTGCGCGTCCTCGGGTCCGCCCGAGGTCATGGCGGCCCAGAGCAACCGTCGCGACACGGTGACCGACACGGGCGCGGCGTGCTCGGCGATCTCCTCGGCCAACTCGAACGCTGCGGCGAGCACGGACCCGGCGTCCGGGTACACCGTGCGCACCAACCCGGCGTCGTGGCCGTCCTCGGCGGTGAAGGTCCGGCCGGTCGACACCCACTCGAGGGCCGTGCTCACCCCGACCACCCGGGGCAGGAACCAGCTGGCGCAGCCGTCGGTGGCGATGCCCCGCCGGACGAACGGCACCGCCAGCTTGGCGCCCGTCACCGCCAGGCGAACGTCCATGGGCAACGTCATGGTGAGCCCGACGCCGACCGCCGGGCCGTTGATCGCTGCGATCGTGGGCTTCAGCGACTCGAAGATCCGCAGCACGACCTGACCGCCGAGATCTGCCGGCACGTCACCACCACTGCCGGACACCGCGGTGAGGTCGAAGGTGTCGCCGCCGCGCTGGAGGTCCGCTCCGGCACAGAACGCACGACCTTCCCCGGTCACCACCACCGCACGAACCTCGTCGTCGGCGTCCGCCCGGTCGAAGGCATCGACCACCTCGGCGGCCATCCGCGGGGTGAAGGCGTTGAGGCGGTCGGGACGGTCGAGTGTGATGAGCGCCGCCGCGCCCCGCCGCTCGTACCGGATCTGTTCGTGCTCCACGTTCGTCCCCCTCGACGGCTGGTTCACCGGATCGGCTGCATCCGCCGGATCGATCGACCGGCGGCGGGGATCCTATGCAGCCGGCCCCTAACCTTGGCCGGGTGAGCACCGACACCTCCCCCTCCAGCACCGATGCGACCGGACCCGACGAGGCCGACCTGCACGCCGCCGACGTGGCGTGGGACCTCGAGACCCTCATCGCCGATGACGACGTCGACACGCTGCTCGACCGCAGCGACGAGCTGACCGACCAGCTCGAGGCCCGACGTGGGCACATCGGCGACCTCGATGCGGGCGAGCTCGCCGAGGTGATGTCCACCATGGCCGAGCTCCAGGAGGTCCAGGGCCGGGCCGGCTACTACGCCATGCTCAGGTTCTCGGAGAACACCGCGGATCCCGAGCGGGGTGCGCTGATGATGCGGGTACAGGAACGCTCCACCGCGCTCGCGACCAGGTTGGTGTTCCTCGAGCTGGAGTGGGCGGCGGTCGCCCCGGAACGGGTCGAGGAACTCCTGTCGGACCCGCGGCTCGACTTCTGTGCGCACCACCTGCGGTCGATGCACCGCTACCGCGACCACCTGCTGTCCGAACCCGAGGAGCAGCTGCTCACCGAGAAGTCCGTGTCGGGTGGCAGCGCATGGGTCCGGCTGTTCGACGAGCAGACCTCGGCGATCACCGTCGAGCTCCCCGGCGAGCTGCTCGGCAGTGACGAACCGACGGTCGAGGCGCCCCTCGAGCAGGGCCTGTCGCTGCTGCAGGCACCCGACCGCGAACTGCGTCGCACTGCCGCCGAGGCCGTCACCGCCGGGTTGGAGCCGGGGCTGCGGACCCGGGCGTTCATCTTCAACACCCTGCTGCTCGACAAGTCCGTCGACGACCGGCTCCGCCGCTACCCCAGCTGGATCTCGGAGCGGAACCTGTCGAACGAGGCGTCCGACGAGTCGGTCCAGGCGCTCGTCGATGCCGTGGTGAACCGCTACGAGCTCCCCCGGCGCTGGTACTCGCTCAAGGCGCAGGTCCTGGGCGTCGACCGACTGGCCGACTACGACCGGATGGCATCGGTCGCCGACGACGAGACGAGCATCGGCTGGGACGAGGCGCGCACCACGGTGCTCGACGCCTACCGCAGCTTCTCGCCCGAGCTGGCCGACGTGGCGAACCGCTTCTTCGAGGAACGCTGGATCGACGCCCCGGCGCGACCCGGCAAGCGACCCGGCGCCTTCTGTGCCTACACCGTGCCGTCGCACCACCCGTACGTGCTGTTGAACTGGACGAGCCGTCCCCGCGACGTCGCCACGCTCGCCCACGAGCTCGGCCACGGCCTGCACGCCTACCTCGCCCGCGAACAGGGCGTCTTCCACCAGTCCACGCCGCTCACCCTGGCCGAGACCGCGTCGGTGTTCGGCGAGGCGGTCACCAACAATGCGCTGCTCGCCAAGCTCGACGACCCGAACGCCCGGTTCGCGCTGCTGGCGTCGACGCTCGAGGATTCCATCGCGACCGTGTTCCGCCAGATCGCGATGAACCGCTTCGAGCACGCCGTGCACCACGCACGTCGTGACGAGGGCGAGCTGTCGGTGGACCGCTTCGGCGAGCTCTGGTTCGACACGCAGTCGGCGATGCTCGGCGACAGCGTGGAGCTGACCGAGGGCTACCGGACCTGGTGGAGCTACATCCCCCACTTCATCGGCACGCCCGGGTACGTCTATGCCTACGCCTACGGCCAACTGCTCGCCCTGTCGGTGTACGCCCGCTACCAGCAGCGCGGCGACGAGTTCGTCCCGTCCTACCTCGAGCTGTTGCGTGCCGGGGGCTCGATGCCACCCGAGGAGCTCGGACGAATCGTCGACTGCGACCTCGAGGACCCGGGCTTCTGGGACGCCGGCCTCGACATCATCGACGGCCAGCTCGACGCGGCGAGCGATGCCGCACGCGCTGCCGGGCGCCTCTGACCGCGCGCACGCGCGGATCTCCCCGACGACGTCCCGTGGCGCGGGCGGAGCGTTGCCGCCACGAGGCGGTCCACCGACCGGCACCGGCACGGCCGTAGTCTCCATCGTCGCGGGTGGTGGCACGTCGTCGTGGTCGACGGCACCCGCCAGGAGGTTCTCGGTGCAGTCGACGTCGTCAGAGCTGTTGTCGTCGATGCTCGACGACCTCGGCGACGGGTTCTGGGTCCTCGACGTCGGCGACGCCACAGTGGTCGACCTCAACGATGCCGCGGCACGGGTGCTCAGCCGCCGCGCCGAGGAGCTGCGCGGGACCCGCTTCGGCGACCTGCTCGTGCCCTCGCTGCCACCCGAGGGGTGGCGGCTCCTCGTCGACCAGATCCCCCACGGCGCCGCCCATCGCGTCGTCGTCTCGATGAGCCGGCCCGACCACCAGGTGGTCACCGAGCTCCTGCTCTCGCGCCGAACGGCGCCGTCGGCACAGGAACGCGACGTGGTCGTCGTGCTCGCCCGCCCCCCACGGTGGAGCGGTCGCCACGACACCTCCGTGCACCACCAGTTGTTCGACCGGGCCGTCGGCCTGCTCGATGACGGCGTCGCGCTGATCGACGCCAACGGCCGGATCGAACGAGCCACGGACCGTTTCGCCGAGCTGGTCGACCTGCCACCCTCCGACCTGCCGGGTCGGAGCATCTTCGATCCGCCGTGGCGGTCACTCGACGAGCAGGGCGTCCCCCTGCCACCCGAGCAGTGCCCGCCTGCCATCGCGATCCGTACCGGGACCCAGGTTCGTGGCGTCACGACACGCCAGCCAGGCACTGCCCACCGCCGGGCGGTCGGCGACCACCGCTGGGTCCACGTCGGCGCCACTCCGTTGCGGGACCCGACGGGTCGCCCGGACGGTGCGGTCCTCACGATCACCGACGTGACCGACGTCGAACGGCTCCGCACGGACCTCGACCGAGCGCGACGCTCCGACCAGCTCACCGGGCTCATGTCGCGCACCGCCATCGTCGAGCAGCTCGAGTCGGTGTTGGCCACATCGGAGGGAACCGAGGGCGCCCGGGTGGCCGCGCTGCACGTCGACCTCGACAACTTCCGAGGGATCAACGACACCTTCGGCGCCACGATCGGTGATCGCGTCCTGTCGATCATCGGTGAACGCCTGCACGACCTGCCGGACCGACACGTGCGCATCGGCCGGATCGGCGTCGACGAGTTCCTGGTGGTCGTCCGCGGCGACGGGCCGAGCGCTGCGTTCGACGCCCGACTCCGCCGACTCGCCGAGGAGCTCCAGCGACGGGTGGAGCATCGGTTCCAGCTCGAGAGCTTCGAGCTGCGGGTGACCGCCTCGGTCGGGGTGGCCCGTTGGCCGGGCGACGGCCACGACGCGGCGTCGCTGCAGCGGGCGGCCGACCGGGCGTTGACCGCGGCACGTCGAGACGGACGCCACCAGCTGCGCTTCTACGAACGCTCGATCGACGAACACACCCGCACGGGTCTGGCACTCGATCGTGACCTGCGACGTGCGGCGGCCCAGCGCGAGCTCGAGGTGCACTACCAGCCGATCATCGACCTGCGCACGGGGCGGGTGGCCGCGGCAGAGGCGCTCGTGCGATGGCACCACCCCGAGCACGGTCCGATCCCCCCGTCGGTGTTCATCCCCACCGCCGAGGCCACGGGGGCCATCACCGCCATCAGCGAGCTCGTGCTGACCACGGTCGCCGAGGACCTGGCCGACTGGAACCGCTCGGGCGCCTTCCCGCCCGACGCGCGCGTGGCGGTGAACGTCTCGGCCACCGAGTTCACCCAGCGTGCGTTCGTCGAGCACCTCGCCGGGATCCTCGACCACGCGGGGGTGCGGCCGGATCAGCTCGAGCTCGAGATCACCGAGACCTTGCTGATGCGCGACGTCGAGACCACCGTCGATCGGCTCGAGGCCCTCGACGAGCTGGGAGTGCTCGTCGCACTCGACGACTTCGGGACCGGATACTCGTCGTTGTCCTACCTGCACTCGCTGCCGCTGCACACGCTGAAGGTCGACCGATGCTTCGTCGGCGACCTCCACGACGGCCGCTCCGAGACCATCACCCGGGCCATCCTCTCACTGGCCCACGGGCTCGGCATCGTGGCCGTCGGTGAGGGCGTCGAGACCGAGGAGCAGCGACGCTTCCTCATCGACGCGGGCTGCGACCTCGTCCAGGGCTTCTACTACGCCCCGGCACTCCCCCGGCAGGCGTTCGAGGTCTTCCTGGCCGATCAGGCCGGTTGATCCGTCGGACCACTCGCGACCGGGTCGGCGGTGGGCGCTTCGGCGGCGCCGTCGTCATGGCCGATCCAACCGGCAGAGGGTAGCGACACCACGAAGCTCGCACCCCCGCCGGGCGCCTCCTCGACGTGGATGCGGCCACCGTGGTGCTCGACGATCCGGCGGGTGAGCGCCAGGCCCAGACCGGTGCCGCCCTGGTCCCTCGACCGACCCTCCTGGAGGCGGGCGAAACGTTCGAACACCCGTTGACGCTCGTCGGGGGGCACACCGGGCCCGTCGTCACTCACCGAGAGCACCACCCACGGACCTGCCTCGCGCACCGACACCGACACCGTCGACTCGGCGTACCGTGCGGCGTTGTCGACGAGGTTGCGGACCACGCTGGTGAGCTCGTCGGCGTTCGCCCACACCCGTCCCGCCGACACCCCGGAACGATCGACCCGTACGCCGGTCAACCGCTGGGTCTGGGCCATCACCAGGTCCTCGAGGTCGACCTCGCCCCGTGGACCGAGCCGACCCTCCTCCAGGCGGGCCATGGCCAGCAGGTTGCCGACCAGATGCTCCAGACGTTCGTCCTCGGCGAGCACGATGCGCGCCACCGACGGCCAGTCGACGTCGTCGGGGTACCGCAACGCCGTCTCGAGCTGGGCGCGGATCGAGGCGACCGGCGACCGCAGCTCGTGACTCGCATCTGAGACGAACTGACGCTGGCTGACCGAGGACTGCTGCAGGCGATCCAGCATCTCGTTCATGGTGCGCGCCAACTCGGCGATCTCGTCATCGGTGGGCGGCACCGGCACCCGTGCGTCCAACGTCGTGGCCGACAGTTCGCGCACCCGCCGCGTCATCATCCCCACCGGGGCCAGGGTGCGCCCGCTGATGAGCCAGGTCATGACCCCGGCACCGACCACGAGCACGGGCAGACCCAGCCACAGCGCGGCGCTCAAGGCGCCGACCGACCGCTGGATGTCCTCAGCGGAGGAGATCGCGTGCAGGGTGATCGCCCCGTTGGCGGTGGGGATGTCGTGGGTGACCTCGATGATGGACCGTTCGGGCAGCTGTGGTGGGTCCCGTCGGCGGAACAGCACCACCCGGCCCTCGGCGTCGACCCCCCGCAGGAACTGGGGGATGTCGCCGTCCATGTAGAAGTAAGTCGTCGAGATGACCTGCTCGGCATCCACGTTGTCGCCGAAGATCTCCTCGGTTCGTTGCGCATCCATCTCGCCCGTGAGGTCGGCCACCGCGCCGAAGAGCTCCGTCGGCACCCGGCCACGTGTGATCGACCCCGCCATCGACTCGAGGATCCGCTCGTTGCGCACCTTGAGGTCGTTGGTGAGGGTGGCCTCGACCCAGCGGACCAGCAGGGTCCCGCCGCCGAGCAACGACAGCCCGACGACCAACACCACCGTGATGGTCAGACGGAACCGGACCGAGCTGGCGACGCGCGCCCGCATGGGCGCGCGCACGGGCTGCGGAGAGGCTGCAGCGGGAGCGTCAGCCATAGGTCACCTCAACCGTCGGCACTGTCCACGATCCGGTAGCCGACACCGCGGACGGTCTCGATGTCGGAGCGGTCGAACGGCCGGTCGATCTTGCGGCGGAGGTATCCCACGTAGACCTCCACCACGTTGGGGTCGCCCTCGAAACCGTGGCCCCAGACGTGTTCGAGCAACTCCTGCTTGGCGACCACCTGGCCGGGCTTGCGCATGAGCGCCTCGAGCAGCTCGTACTCGCGGGTCGTGAGCGGGATGTCGGTCTCGGCGCGGCGGCAGGTGCGCGCGAGCGGGTCGAGCACCAGATCACCCAACACCAGCGGCTGCGCCCGGCCGTCGGCGGAGCGCCGCAGCAGCGCACGGATGCGCGCGACGAGGACCACGAACGAGAACGGCTTCGAGAGGAAGTCGTCGGCGCCGGTGTCGAGGGCCTCGGCCTCGTCGTACTCGCCGGATTTCGCGGTGAGCATGAGGATCGGCGTACCGACGCCCTCTTCGCGCAGCGCGCGGCACACCCGGTAGCCGTTCATGCCGGGCAGCATGATGTCGAGCACCACGACGTCGACGTCGTCGCCGCGGGCACGCTCGAGCCCCGTCAGTCCGTCGTAGGCGACCTCGACCTCGAACCCCTCGGCACGCAACCCCCGGGCCACGCCGTCGGCCAGGGCGGCTTCGTCTTCGACCAACAGGATGGTCCCGGTGGGTGCGGACGGGTCGGTGGTGGTGCTCACGTGAGGTCCTTCCTGACGCGCCGTGCCACCACGGCGCGAGCCCACATTCTCTCAGGTTGCGGCGGCGCTCAGGTGGTCGTGGCACGAAAACTGTCGGGTCTGACAGGTTCGACCGTGTGCTGAACTGCGGGGATGTCGACCCACGAGGCACCCCACGGCAGCGTCCGCTCCCCTGTTCCCGGGACCGTCGCCATCGTCAACGTGTCACCCGGCGACACGGTCCTCGCGGGCCGAGCGCTGGTGGTGGTCGAGTCGATGAAGATGGAGTACCCCGTCGTCGCGGCGGTGGACGGCACCGTCGAGCTCGTGACCGCCGAGGTGGGCGCCCAGGTCGCCGCCGGCGACGTGCTGGTCCGTGTCGCTCCCTCCCCGGTCGACACACCCGACGGGACGTCGACCGACGAGGCGGATCCTGCGCACTCGGGTGACGCGCCGTCGGATGACGTACGGGCCGACCTGACAGCAGTGCTCGAACGGCACCGGCGCACCACCGACGCGGCGCGACCCGCAGCGGTCGCCCGGCGCCGGGAGCGGGGGCAACGGACCGCACGCGAGAACATCGAGGACCTCGTCGACGCCGGCAGCTTCGTCGAGTACGGGCCGCTCCTGCTGGCAGCGCAACGGTCGCGACGCAGCATCGAGGAACTCGTCGATCGCACTCCCGCCGACGGACTCGTCGCCGGCATCGGCACCGTGGACGGGCGCCCGACCGCCGTGCTGGCCTACGACGCCACCGTGCTCGCCGGCACCCAGGGCCACTTCAACCACCGCAAGAAGGACCGGATGTTCGAGATCGTCGAGCACCGCGGGCTCCCGGTGGTGTTCTTCACCGAGGGCGGCGGCGGGCGCCCCGGCGACACCGACGTGCCGATCGTCTCGGGACTCGACGTCATGGCCTTCCACCTGTTCGCGCGACTCAGCGGTCAGGTGCCCATGGTGGGCATCGCGTCGGGTCGGTGCTTCGCCGGCAACGCCGCGCTGCTGGGGTGCTGCGACGTCGTGATCGCCACCGAGGGCACGAACATCGGCATGGGAGGCCCGGCGATGGTCGAGGGCGGTGGGCTGGGGAGCTTCACCCCCGAGCAGATCGGGCCGCTCGACGAGCAGGTCGCCAATGGTGTCGTCGACGTCGCGGTCGCCGACGAGGCAGCGGCGGTCGCGGCGGCGCGTCGTTACCTGGACCTCGTCGGCACCGCTGCGGACACCGCTTCGGCTCGCCCGACGACCGCGCCGCCGGTCGAGTCGATGCGGGACGTCGTGCCCGTGTCGCGCCGCCTCGCCTATGACGTCCACGACGCGATCGGCTCGATCGTGGACGAGGGCTCGCTGCTGGAGCTCCGGGCCGGCTGGGCCCCGGGCATGGTCACCGGGTTGGCCCGGTGCGACGGTCGATCGATCGCGATCGTCGCGAACAACCCGATGCACCTCGGCGGGGCGATCGACGCCGACGGCGCCGACAAGGCCGCCCGGTTCCTCCAACTCTGCGATGCCCACCGTCTTCCGGTGCTGTTCCTGTGCGACACCCCCGGGTTCATGGTGGGGCCCGAAGCCGAGCGGGCCGCGACGGTCCGCCACGTCAGCAGGATGTTCGTCGTCGGCGCGAACCTCCGGGTGCCGATCGGCACGATCATCCTGCGCAAGGCCTACGGGCTCGGTGCAATGGCGATGGCCGGTGGCAGCTTCCGGGTGCCCCGATTCGTCGTGGCGTGGCCGACCGGCGAACTGGGCGGCATGGGACTCGAGGGCGCCGTGCGTCTCGGGTTCCGCGACGAGCTCGCAGCCGAGCCCGACGAGGTAGCTCGCGAGCGGTTGTTCGAGCGGCTCGTCGCGGCCGCGTACGACAACGGTGCTGCGCTCAACACGGCCACGATCGGCGAGATCGACGACGTCATCGACCCGGCGACCACCCGACGGTGGATCGCGCTGCTCGATGACCACGTGCCCGTCGCGTCGCCGCGCCGCAACTTCGTCGACACCTGGTGACGGGCGCGACCCGGGCCGAGCGGTGCTCGGGCGATACTGGGGCGATGGCCGACACCCCGGGTGAACAACGAGCCGAGCGCAACGTGCTGGGAGGCCCGCTGCAGGAGTGCGGCACCGACCCGGTCACCGGGTTCTACCGCGACGGGTGCTGCAGCACCGGCCCCGAGGACCTCGGGAGTCACACGATCTGCGCCGTCGTCACCGCGGAGTTCCTCGCCCACCAGCGCAGCATCGGCAACGACCTGTCGACCGCCGTGCCCCAGTACCGGTTCCCCGGCCTCGAGCCAGGTGACCGGTGGTGCGTGACCGCGGCGAACTGGCTGCGCGCGCACCATGACGGATCGGCGGCGCACGTGGTGCTGGCCTCGACCCATGAGCGTGCGCTCGACATCGTGCCCCTCGAGGTGCTCCGCGAGCACGCGGTCGACGTCCCCGACGACCCGGCGCCGTTCGAACGTTGACCGCTGGGGTCCGCGACCGGTGGACCCATCTCGACCACCATCCTGAGATGCCCTCTCTGACCAGCCACGACGTCGTGCGCATGCGCGACCAGCTGTTCTTCGACGGTCCCGACGGGGGGCGCAAGACCAGCCGCTTCTGGCTGCTGCTCGTGCTCTCGGGCGTCATCGCCACCACCGGCGTCATCGCGGACTCGATCGCGACCGTGATCGGCGCCATGATCGTCGCACCGTTGATGGTCCCGATCCTGGGCACCGTCGTCGCGATCGTCCTGGCGGACCGTCGGCACGCGACGCGCAGCATCACCCTCGTCGCCACCGGGGCGATGTCGGTCGTGGCGATCGCCTTCGGCCTGGCGCTCCTGATCGACACACCGATCGTCGCGGCGACCAACGACCAGGTGGCCGCCCGGGTTTCGCCCCGGCTCGTCGACCTCGTCGCCGCGCTGGCCACCGGTGTGGTGGGTGCGGTCGCGATGGCTCGGGACGACATCGCGGACACGCTGCCGGGGGTCGCGATCGCGATCTCACTCGTCCCACCGCTGGCGGTCATCGGCCTCACCGCCGAGTCAGGCGCCTATTCCGAGGCACTCGGCGCCGCGCTGTTGTTCCTCACGAACGTCAGCGCGATCCTCGCGGCCGGTCTGGTGGTCATGTCGGTCTTCCGGTTGAGCCGTTTCGCCGGAACGGGGCCTCAGCGCGGACAGCCGTTCCATCGGCGCCGGGCCGTCATCGTCGTGGTGCTGAGCCTCGTGGTCATCGCCGTACCCCTCGGGCTCACCTCACAGCGGATCGGCACCATCGAACGGATCGAGTCGACGGTCAACGGCCTCGTGACCGACTGGGCGGCAGCGTCGGACTGGGAGGTGCTCGAGACCACCTGGAAGCCACCCGACGAGGTGGTCGTGCGGGTGTCGGGCCCCGAACCATCACCCGACACCGACGAGCTGCGCTCGCGCTTCGCCGACAGCGACGTCGGCGGCGTGCGCATCGACGTGGAGCTCGTGCCGACCACGCGGGTGCTGTTGGGTGACGACTGAGCACCGCGCCATCGCGGCCCGGTCGACCGGTCTCGGTGCACGCTGGTGGGCATGACCTCGCGCCCGAGCATCACCCCGCTCGCCACCACCTCGTCGCCAGGGGGCCTGGTGGCATCGATCGACCACCTGGCGTCGTCCGCGGGCGCGCAACTGCTCGCCGCCGGCGGATCGGCCGCCGACGCCGCCATCGCCGCCAACGCGGTGCTCGCCGTGACGGCCCCGCACATGTGCGGGATCGGCGGTGACCTGTTCGCGCTGGTGCACGACCGCGCCGGGGCGCCCCGGGTGCTGGATGCAGCAGGACGAGCGGGATCGGGCGCCGATCCGGACCGCCTGCGCCGTGAAGGGCACACCTCGGTCCCGCTCCGGGGTGACGTCGCGGCGGCCCCCGTGCCGGGCTGTGTGGACGGGTGGCTGGCGCTGCACGAGCAGTACGGACGACGTCCGCTCCAGGAGGTCCTCGCCCCGGCGATCCGCCTGGGAGTCGACGGGTTTCCCGTGTCCCCGCTGCTGGCCTTCATGCTCCACACCCTCGACGGCCTCGACGGGTGCGACGAGCTGGCGCTCCCGCGCCCCGACGTCGGTGAACGGATGCGGCGCCCTGCGGTCGCGGCGACCCTGTCGGCCATCGCGCAGGGCGGCCGCGCCGCGTTCTACGGCGGCGATTTCGGCCGGGGGCTGGTCGAGCTGGGCCACGGGGAGTACGTCGCGGAGGACCTCGAGGTCCTCCACGCACGCTGGATCGAACCCCTCGGCGTCGAGGTGTGGGGCCATCACGTCTGGACCCCGCCACCCACCTCGCAGGGCTACCTGACCCTGCTCGCTGCGACCATCGCCGAGCAGTGCGGGCTCGCCCGGGGTTCCGGACCCGAGCCCGGCTCACCCGAGTGGGCTCACCTCATGGTCGAAGCAGCGCACCTGGCCGCCCACGACCGCCCCTCGGTGCTCCACGACGCCGCCCCGGTGGAGCGCCTGCTGGAACGCGACGAGGTCGCCGAGCGCAGTCGACGCTTCGATCCCGACCACGTGACCCCGCTCCGCGCGCCCACTGCCGACGGCGGCACGATGCACCTGTGCGCGATCGACACCGACGGCACGGGGGTGAGCCTCATCCAGTCGAACGCGAAGGACTTCGGTTGCCTGCTCGCAGTGCCGGGGACGGGCGTCCTGTTGCACAACCGCGGCCTGGGCTTCAACCTCCGGCCCGGGCACCCCGCCGAGTACGGCCCGCGTCGCCGTCCCCCGCACACACTTGCGCCCGCACTCTTCACACGCCCCGATGGCACGCTGCGGGCGCTGGTCGGGACGATGGGGGGCGACTCGCAGCCACAGATCGTCCTCCAGCTCGCCGCCCGGCTCCTCGCCGGTTCCTGCACCCCGGGTGAGGCGGTCGTGGCACCCCGACTCGTGCTCGCCGCCGACCCTGCGCGCGGTGGGTCCGGCTTCGACACGTGGACCGACCCCGACGATCAGGTGCTGCGCGTCGAGGGCCACGCGCCCCCGGGCTGGGTCGACGGGCTGGCCGCGCGGGGGCACCGGGTCGAGGTGGCGGGCTTCGACCCCGCAGGGTTCGGCCACGCGCACGTGATCGAGGTCGACTCGCACGGCATGCGCCACGGAGCGACCGACCCGCGTGCGATGACCGGCGCCGCGATCGCGGTCATCTGAGCGCGCGGTCGTCCGAACACGGCGACGGCTCAACGGAAGTCGAGCCCCACGAAGTCCCCGGAGCTCCGCCACCGCTCGATGTGGTCGAAGTAGGCGACCGCGCCGCCGGGGAAGCCGCTGAGGTTGCGGCGCTCGCGTGGGCCGAGCGGCCGGCCCTCGTTGTTGTAGTACCCCGGCGTGCACTCGGCGTTGCCGAGGAACGCGGAGGCGTTCTCGCTGACCAGTTCGACCCACCGCTGCTCGGCCTCCGCAGTGGCCTCGACCTCGGTCGCACCGGTCACCTCGGCGTGGGCGATGACCGCCGCAGCGGTCGCAGCGGCCTCGGTCAGGTTGTGGGTGAAGTTCGAGATCAGGTTGCCGGCCTGCGCCATGCCGATGACGAAGAGGTTGGGGAACCCGTGCACGTGCATGCCGTGCAGCGTGCACATGCCGTCGGCCCAGCGGGCACCGAGGGTCACCCCGTCGAGGCCGACGGTCTCGTACCCGCTGCGGCGGGAGTACTCCGTTCCGACCTCGAACCCCGAGGCGATGACGAGCACGTCGATGCGGTGGTGCCGACCGGCGGCCCACACACCGTCGGCGGCGATGCGTTCCACGCCGCGGCCGTCGGTGTCGACCAGATGGCAGGTCGGGCGGTTGAAGGCCTGGAGGTACTCGTCGTGGAAGCACGGCCGTTTGCACAGCTGGCGATACCACGGCTTCAGGGCGTCGGCCGTCGCCGGGTCGGCCACCACGTCATCGACCCGTGCCCGGATCTCGGTCATCTTCTCGTCGTCGCTGTCCTCGAATGCCCGCTGCACCGTCGCCGGGGTGAACTCCTCTCCCGCGTCGATCGCGGCGACCACCCGATCGCGGATTCGCTGGGCGATGTCGGTCCAGCCGTCCTGGACGAGGTCGACGTCGGTGAACCCGCCGGTCTGCAGCGTGGCGAAGTTGCGCAGCCACTCCTGCTGCCACCCCTGGTAGAGGTCGAGCGCGGCGGGGTCGAGGGGCCGGTTGGCACGCACGTCGATCGACGAGGGGGTCCGCTGGAACACGAAGAGCTCACCGGCATCGCGCGCCAGGTGCGGCACGCACTGCACGGCGGTCGCCCCGGTGCCGATGATCCCGACCCGCTGGCCGGCGAGCCCGGTCATCGGTGCGCCGGACGGGCCGCCGCCGGTGACCGAGTAGTCCCACCGGCTCGTGTGGAAGCACGGTCCCGCGAACTCCTCCAGTCCGGGGATGCCGGGCAGCTTGGGGCGGTGCAGCGGCCCGGTGCCCATCGTGACGAACCTGGCTCGCAGCTCGTCGCCTCGGTCGGTCCGTAGCCGCCAACGCGAGATGGCCGGGTCCCAGCGCAGCTCGGTGACCTTGGTCGACAACAGCGCGCCGTCGTACAGGTCGTAGTGACGGGCGATCCGGCGGGCGTGATCGAGGATCTCCGGCGCCGCGACGTACTTCTGGGTCGGCAGGTAGCCGGTCTCCTCGAGCAACGGCAGGTAGACCATGGCGGCGGTGTCGCACATGGCACCCGGGTACCGGTTCCAGTACCAGACCCCGCCGACGTCACCGCCACCCTCCACGATGCGGACGTCGGTGACGCCCACCTCCTTGAGGCGAGCCCCGGTGACCAACCCGGCGAACCCCCCACCGATCACCGCGACGGTCACCTCGTCGTGCACCGGTGGCCGCTCGACCCGTTCGGTGTGGGGGTCCTCGAGCAGGTGGGCGAACCGCCCGGTGGGCTCGACGTACTGCTCGTTGCCGTCGGGGCGGAGACGTTTGTCGCGCTCCGCCCGGTATCGCTCACGGAGCGCGGCACGGTCCTCGTCGGTCAGCTCCACGTGTCCCCCCGGTGGTCCCGGTCGAGGATAGATCGACGTCGGTGCTCAGTCGTAGGTCGCCTCGAGCCACCACCGCCCGTCCTCGAGGGTCAACAGGTGGGCCGACCCCCGGCTGGGATGTGACCGCGACACCCGGTCCTCGACGTCGTCACCGGCCTCAGGTGCCAGCACCACCTGGAGCCGTGCCCGACGGCGGTGTGCGGTGGCGTCCCACCACCGTTCGTCGACGCACCATGGGCCGGCCCATGCCCGCACCGCTGCAGGTCCGTTCCCCGGGAGTCGGACACTGACCGGCGGGGCGCTGATGGTGCCCCGTCCACCCACCGAGACACGCCGACCGGCGGCGTCGAGCACCTCGACCGACTCGGGTCGGGCGAGCACCACCGCGGGCGACGGTGTCGGCAGTCGACCCGGCCACGGCGCACCGTCGCGCGGAGCACGCGAGACGGGGTCGACCGCGTCGAGGGGCACGAGTCCGTACTGCTCCCCCGGTGAACGACCACCCCGGGGTTCGGGCACCAGCACCCCGTCGCTGCCGACCAGTGCCTGCACACGGGCCAGGGCGCGCACCGCCCGCTCACCCGCTTCGCTGGAACCACCCCAGAACCCCAGCTGCAACCCGTCGTCGGGGACCACCTGGTCGGGGACGAGCTCGAGCAGGTCGACGCCACCGGTGCAGCGCGCCACCGTCCGCCCACTTCCCAGCCACCCTTCGAGCTGCCACCGCATCCGTTGGGCGATCGCCGGAGCCGACAACGCCCCCTCATGTCGCCAGAGCCGCTCGATCCGGTCACCGGCCTCGGTGCCCGCCACGATCAGGATCCGTGTGCAGGCCAACCCCCGACCCGACAGTTCGGCATGGAAACTGTCGGCCAGCGACTTGGCGAGGAACGCGACACGGTCGACCCGCTCGGCCGGAGGGTCGACCACCGCAGTGACCTTCAGTTCCATCGGCGGGGCCCGCAACACCGACGGCTCCTCCTCGGCGCCGTTGGCCAGTCGGTGGAGATCGAGACCCACCGAGCCGAACCGGGCCACCACGTCAGCGGCCGCCAGCGCGGCGAAGCGCCCCACCGTCCGCAACCCGAGCCGCCGCAGCACCGCCACCAGTTCGGACGCAGCGGGTACCTCCTCGGCGAGCGCCTCGACCGGGAACGAGCAGAGCGCCGCAGCGGTCGACCCGGCCCCCACCACCACGCCGCTGACCTCCGGGTGGCGGGCGCGTCCCCGTGCGAGCATCGCCGCCGCACGCGGACCGTCGGCGACGGCCACACCGAGTCCGCACGTCGTGCCCTGGTCACCGAACGCCTCGACGAGGGCGGCACGCACCCGCTCACGCACGAGCGCCCCGAGTGCCCGGTCGCCACCGTGGTAGCGCGAGGGCCCGCGCGTGGGCAGGGAGCACCGGCCGTGATCACGGACCTCGAGCCGTGGGGTCAGTTCTGCCAGCGCGGCGAGCACCAGTTCGAACCCGCGGGCCTCAGCCGCTTCGTCGCGCTCGTGCAGCTCGACCGACGGGCACCGTGCCTGGGCCTCGCGTCGACGCAACCCCACGGTCACCCCCTCGGCACGGGCCGTGGCGGTCGCAGCGACCACGCGGTTCGCCGCGACCACCGCCACCGGGACGTGGGTGGGGCGGGCCAGAACCGTGGTCGCCCAGTCCTCGCAGTGCACCGCGAGGGTGCGCAGGGCGGGCACGAGCGGGCCTCACGCCGTCCGTCCGGTCGGCACCCCGGCCACCGCCGGCCCCGTCCCGGGGGCAGGCACATCCGCAGCGGCCGGCTCCAGCGCGACGGGGGGACCGTCAGGGCCCGGCAGCAACAGCTCGACCCGACGGGGTGGACCGGGTGACCGGCGTCCACCGGCCTCGACGAGGACGCGCCGCGACCGCAGGTGTCCCCATCCGGCGCCGATCCCCGACCATCCCAGGTCCTTGACGACCAGTTCGACGTCGGGAACCCCCGGCCACCCCGCCCGGCTCGAGCGTCGCGGGTCGACCACCACCAACGCGACGCCACGTTCTCGGGCCCGAGCGTGCAACCGACGAGCAGCGGAGCGCGACAGCGAGGGCCGCGCCCCCCAGACCACGACGTCGACGGCGTCGACCAACGCAGCGAGCACCTCCGCCGCAGCCTGCTCCGGTGGCTGCACGACCACGAGTCGACCCAGGTCGACCCCCAGTTCCCCCGCCGCCGCCCACCCCAGTTCCTCACTGCCCACGCAGGCCACCCACGAGCCGGCCCGGGTGGGCCCTGCCGCCACGGCCAGGGCCAGTGAGGTGCACCCCGGACCGCCCCGCACGACCGTCACACTGCCGCGTCGCAACCCACGGTCGCGCCAGAGCGGTTCGAGCGGGCCCAG
>SKRR01000173.1 GCA_007118345.1 Microthrixaceae bacterium
GCAAGGACGCCCTGTGGGCGATCCGCCGTGACCGTCTGCGTGCGCACGAGCAGGTCGACGCGCTGGCCCCTGGTGAGGTGGGCGATGCCGGTACCGCAATGCTGCTGAGTCTTCACCAGGCCCTCTCGGCGCTCGACCGCCTCGAGGTGCGCGGACGCGACTCCGCCGGGGTCCAGCTGCAGCTCACCGGTCATGGCCTCGACCCGGACGACCCGACCGTCGCCGGACTGCTCGCCGCTCGCTCTGACCGGGCCTTCCGTGGTGGTGCCGCGCGGTTGGTCGGCGGGACCCTCGTGCTGGTGCACAAGGCAGCTGCGGAGATCGGCGAGCTCGGTGACAACACCGCTGCGTTGCGTGCCGCGCTCCGTGACGACGAGCTGTTCGCCCTCGCGCTCGCCTCGCCGACGGTCGACGGCCTGGTGCTGGGCCACACCCGCTGGGCCTCGATCGGGATCATCTCCGAGGCGAACGCCCACCCGCAGTGCTCCGACGAGCTGGACGGTCCGGCCAGCCCGCTCGTCACCGGCGTGCTCAACGGCGATGTCGACAACTATGCCGACCTGATCGCCGCCGACGGGCTTCGGATCGCCCCCGAGGTGACCACCGACGCCAAGGTCATCCCCGCCCTGGTCGGTCGTCGTCTGGCAGAGGGAAGCGCGCCCGAGGATGCCTTCCGCGACACGGTCGCCTCGCTCGAGGGCTCGGTCGCGATCGCGGCGGCGGTCGCCGACGAGCCCGGCACCTTGCACCTGGCGCTGCGCGGCAGCGGCCAGGCGATCTACGTCGGGTTGGCCGAGGACGCCTACATCGTCGCATCGGAGCCCTACGGCGTGGTCGAGGAGACCGACCGGTACGTCCGCATGGACGGTGAGACGCCCGCCGACCCGGACAACGCCGCAGCGAGCCGCGGGCAGGTGATCGAACTGCGGGCCGAGGGCGCCGGCGAGCTCTCGGGGATGCGGCGGTGGTCCTACGACGGCACCGACCTGCCCGTCAGCGAGGACGACGTGGCACGTGCCGCGGTCACCACCCGCGACATCGACCGTGGCACGTTCCCGCACTTCCTCCTCAAGGAGATCACCGCGTCGCCGGCGTCGTTCCGCACCACCTTGCGCGGCAAACTGGTCGAGGAGGACGGCGTCATGCGGGTCCGTCTCGGCGGGGACGTCCTCCCCACCGACCTGCGTGCGCGGCTCGCATCGAGCGACATCGACCGTGTGCTCGTCATCGGCCAGGGCACCGCGGCCATCGCCGGCCAGAGCCTCGCCCACCAGCTGACCGACCTGCTCAGCGAGGCCGACGTCCGTGTCGAAGCGGTGCTCGCGACCGAGTTGTCCGGCTTCGCCCTGCGCGCCGACATGTCCGACACGCTCGTGGTGGCCATCAGCCAGTCGGGCACCACCACCGACACCAACCGCACCGTCGACCTGACCCGTGCACGGGGTGCGGGGGTCGTCGCGATCGTCAACCGGCGGGGTAGCGACCTGACCGACAAGGCCGACGGCGTGTTGTACACCTCCGACGGCCGCGACGTGGAGATGAGCGTCGCGTCGACCAAGGCGTTCTACTCCCAGGTCGCGGCCGGCCTCCTGCTCGCACAGGTCATCGCCGATGAGGTCCCCGGCGGCCGGTCGGTCGACGACGCCGAGTCCCAGGAGCTGCTGCGCGAGCTGCGTGACCTGCCGTCCCGCATGCAGGAGGCCCTCGGGGTGCGCGCCGATGCGGCCGCCGCGGCCCGCTCGTTCGCCACATCTCGTCGTTACTGGGCGATCGTCGGCAACGGGGTGAACCAGATCGCTGCACGTGAGATCCGGGTGAAGCTCTCCGAGCTCTGTTACAAGTCGATCGCGTGTGACGGCACCGAGGACAAGAAGCACATCGACCTCTCCAGCGAGCCGCTGATCGTGGTGTGCGCCGCCGGGTTGTCGGGGTCGACCGCGGACGACGTGTCGAAGGAGGTGGCGATCTTCCGGGCGCACAAGGCGGCACCGATCGTGATCGCCTCGGAGGGCGACCGGTCCTTCGACGCCGCACTCGCCGTGCTGGCGGTGCCACGCACCCACCCCCGGCTGGCATTCGTGCTCGCAACCGTCGCGGGGCACCTGTTCGGTTACGAGGCAGCGCTGGCCATCGACGAACAGGCCCGCCCGTTGCGTGAGGCGCGTGCTGCGATCGACGCCGCGGTGGACGCCACCGGCGGCGACCTCCACCGCGCCGGCGTCGACGGGGAGCGGTTGCTCGAAAAGCTCCGCCCCGAGCTCACCACCCGGGCGGCGGAGTTCCTCGACGGCCTCCGGGCGGGGGACTACAACGGTCACCTCGAGGCGAACACCGCCCTTCGGTTGTCCGGCCACCTGCGCTACGCGGTCGGCATCAGCCCGCTCGACGCGTACCAGGTCGAGTACGGCAAGGTCGGCACCCCCGGGGTGGTGCTCGAGGACCTCAACGCCGGACTGACCGCCGCGATCGAAGAGCTCACCCGGCCCATCGACGCCATCAAGCACCAGGCCAAGACCGTGACGGTCGGGATCAGCCGCAGCGACGAAGGGCTGCTCTCGGTACCGCTCGTCGCGGCCGTGCTCGACGCGGGCTCGCCGCGCGATCGGCTCACGTACTCGACGCTGCGGTCGCTGGCCCAGCTCGACCCGGCGGTCGAGCGGGTCATCGGCCACACCCGTTACCGGGTGGAGCACGGCGCGGACCTCGAACGGGCGACGCTCACGGTCATCGACCGCGGCGGTATCGCAACCGGACTGGCCTCCAGGGTCGAACGCGACCCGCGGCTGCGTGGCACCAAGGCACTCGTCGCCCGCGAGCAGGAGCTGATGGTGGCGATCGGGCGCAGCGACGGCCGGATCGTGCTGATCGTCCCCGAGGCCAAGGACGGTGTGACCACCGGGCTGTTGCTGTTGCACCTGTCGCTCGTGGATCGCCTGCCGCCGATGACGGCGCGCTCGGTGCTGCGTGGGTACCGACGGCGCCACCAGGCCCTCAAGGACGCGGTGACCGAGACCGAGGAGGTGTTCCGCGAGGACCTGCTCGCCGAGCATCCGGTCAGCGAGCTGCTCACCGTGCCGATCCTCGATCTCGCCGACCGCTGGCGCAGCTGAACCGTGTCCGCCGGCCCGGACGCCCTCGTCGGGGTCGGCACCGACCTCGTCGACGTCGAGGAGCTGCGCGCGGCGCTCGACCGCACACCCGGTCTGCAGGATCGTCTCTTCACCGCCGGCGAGGTGGAGTACTCGAGCCGGCACCGCGATCCCGTCATCCATCTCGCAGCCCGCGCCGCGGCGAAGGAGGCGGTGATGAAGGCGCTCGGACGGGGGATCTCGGACATCGGCTTCACCGAGATCGAGGTCGCCCACGACGTCGGCGGCCGCCCGGTCGTGGTGCTGCACGGTCGGGCGCTCGACGAGGCGAACGCCCAGGAGGTCGACGCGTGGCACCTCAGCCTGACCCACACCCGTTCGCTCGCGCAGGCGTTCGC
Source organism: Microthrixaceae bacterium (assembly GCA_007118345.1). Taxonomy (GTDB): domain Bacteria; phylum Actinomycetota; class Acidimicrobiia; order Acidimicrobiales; family Microtrichaceae; genus SKRR01. The sequence continues at coordinate 3,488 of SKRR01000173.1, forward strand.
GGTGGCCGTTCGCGCGCCAGACTGAGCAGATGATCCCCGTCGTCACCCCCGAGCACATGGGCGAGATCGACCGGGCGGCACCCGAGGGCTTCGAGGTGCTCGTCGGACGTGCCGCCGCGGCAGTGCGGCGCGCGGCGGTCGAGCTGCTCGGCGGCACCTACGGCCGGCGCGTCGCCGTGCTCGCCGGACCGGGCAACAACGGCGAGGACGGTCGCGTCGCCGCAGCCCAGCTGCGCGCGCGTGGCGTGCGGGTCGACGTGCTGGACGCGCTCGAGCCGCCCGAACGGGTCGACGGCGTCGACCTGGTGATCGACGCTGCCTTCGGCACCGGGTTCCGTGGCAGCTACGAGTTCCCCGACGTCGACGCGCCGGTGCTGTCGGTCGACATCCCCTCGGGGGTGTCCGGCCTCACCGGAGTGGCTGACGGCGTTCCACCCCGTGCGGCCGCCACGGTGTGCTTCGCCGCGCTCAAACCGGGGCTGCTGCTCGCCGACGGGCCCGGCCACACCGGACGGGTCACCGTCGTCGACATCGGACTGGACGTCAGCTCGGCGCGGGCGGGGCTGGTCGAGGATGCCGACGTGGTCGGCTGGGTGCCGAGGCGGGCCGTCGACGCGCACAAGTGGCGGCACGCCGTGTGGATCGTCGCCGGGTCACGGGGCATGTCGGGAGCGGCACACCTGGCGGCGGACGCCGCGCTGCGTGCCGGAGCCGGCTACGTGCGCCTCTCGGTGCCCGGCGACCCGGACCCCTCGGCACCGCTCGAGGCGGTCACCACCGAACTGCCCACCGACTGGGCCGACACGGTCGCCGACGGCGCCGGTCGTTTCGCCGCGTTGTTGCTCGGCCCCGGTCTCGGTCGCAGCGACGACACGGCGACGCAGCTCCGAGCGGTCCTCGCGCGTCTCGACGCTCCCGTCGTGCTCGACGGCGACGCACTGACCCTGCTCGGCGCCGACGTCGTCGAGGTGGTCGCCGATCGTTCCGCTCCCACGGTCCTGACACCCCACGACGGTGAGTTCGATCGCCTGACCGGTGCCGCCCCACCGGAGGACCGCCTCGAGGCCGCGCGGTCGCTGGCGACGTCGACCGGCGCGGTGGTGCTGCTCAAAGGGCCCACCACCGTGGTCGCGGATCCGGCCGGCGACGTGCTGCTGACCCGCACCGGCGATCAGCGACTCGCCACCGCGGGTACCGGTGATGTGCTCAGCGGCATCGTGCTCGCCCACCTCGCGTTGGGCGCCGACCCGCTGCGCGCCGCGGCAGCCGCCGCCCACGTGCACGGGCGCGCCGCCGAGCTCGGCCCCGGCGACGGACTCGTCGCCTCCGATCTGCCGTCGCTGGTCACCCGGTGGTGGGGCAGTGCGGTCGATCGAACCCCCGCCGCACCGGCGTAGGCTCGGCAGCGATGCCCCGTCACGCCGCGGTCGACGTCGACCGAGCCGCCATCGCACGCAACACGGCCACCATTCGTGCCCACTGCGGGGGCCCGACCGTGTGCGCGGTCGTGAAGGCCGACGGTTACGGCCACGGCGCGATCACTGCAGCCGAAGGTGCGCTCCAGGGTGGTGCCGAACAACTCGCCGTCGCCCTGGTCGAAGAAGGGGTGGCACTGCGCGATCACGGCATCCAGGCCCCGATCCTCGTGCTGTCCGAGCCTCCCGCCGATGCCATGGGTGACGCCGCTGCGGCCCGTCTCACCCCGA
>SKRR01000312.1 GCA_007118345.1 Microthrixaceae bacterium
GCGATCGTCGCCCGGTCCGCGAGATACTGACCGCTGACGAACCGGCCCGCCGCGTGGCCACCCAGGAGGACCGATGAGTGAGGACCTGAGCCCGATCGAGGCCGCGCAGGCGTTGTGTGACCCGGTCGGCGACGTCGGGGGGCGCTTCATGCTCGACGGCGCCACCTACGCGGCCGGCGCCGAGCTCGGCTTCGCCGGTATGGACTTCTACTTCTGCGGCAGGGGTGGAGTGCTGGGCCCGGTCGACGCCGACGTCGTCACCGCCGAGTTCGGGTTCTTCGCTCCTGATGTCGTCGAGGCGAACTGGACCGCCGGGCGCAACGTGCTGCCCCTCGAGGAGGCCGCGACCCACTTCATGTCCCAGGGGCACGAGTGGGGCCGCCAGCACCTGCCCCAGGATCTCGATGCCGAACGTCTCGTCGAGCTCACGCACCGTGTCGTCGCAGCGTCCGACGTGGCGACCAGCGACGGACGGTTGATGCTGTTCCAGCGGTGGCGGGAGCAGCCGTGGCCCGAGGATGCCCGTGCAGCCGCCCTGCACGCGACCCACCTGTTGCGAGAGCTCCGGGGCGGCGCGCACGTGGCCGCGGTGCGCGAGGTGGGGATCGATCCGCACGCGGCGGTGATGGTCAAGGGTGGACAGGGCACCGCAGAGTTCTTCGGCTGGTCCGCCCCGCACCCGGACCCCGATGGCGCTCGCGCCGGGTGGGAAGCGGCGGAGCGCTCCACCGACGAGCAGGTCGCGACGGCGCTCGAGGGCCTCGACGCCACCAGCCGCACCGAGCTGGTCGCGCTCGTGCGCGCCGCTGCGGCGAGGTGACCGGCCCTTCGGCCCGCCCGGTCGTCATCGAGGTGACCAACACGCTGTCGGTCGACTTCACCACCGGCATCCAGCGCGTGTTGCGGCAGGTGGTGAAGGGACTGTCGGGCCCGGCCGGCGAGGGCCTCGAGGTGATCCCGGTGCTGCAGCCGTCTCCGGACTCGCCGTTCCGGCGCCTCACCGACGAGGAGACGGCCCGGTTGGCGGCCCACCCCGCGGGCGGCAGGGCCGGGCGACGGGCCGACGACCTGGGCCCGCTGGCGCCCGTGGCGCGTCGGGTGGGCGACCTGCCGGTCACCCTGAAGCTGCGTGCGGCGCTCGGCGCCTGGCGGCGTCGGCGCCGGGAGCTGCACCCGACGCGCCGCGAGCTGGAGTTCGACGCGTTCGAGCCCGGCACCATCTTCTTCGACCTCGACGGCTCGTGGTACGACCCGACCCCCCGCAGCCGCCTGCTGCCGGACCTCGCCGCACGGGGCGTGCGGATCGTCCCGTTCGTCTACGACCTCATGCCGCTGCGCCACCCGGAGTGGTTCCCACCCCAGCAGGTCGCACTGTTCGAGTCGTGGGCGGACGCGCACGCGCACCATGCCGACGCCGCCCTCGCCATCTCGCACCGCACGGCCGCCGACCTCGCCGACGCGGTCGACGCCGCTCGACCGGGCCACGTGGTCCCCACCACCGTGGTCCCCCTCGGCGCCGAGCTGCCCTCGTCCCTGCCTCGACGACCACCTGGAGCGCCGGAGCTACCCCAGCGCTTCGTGCTCGTGGTGGGCACCCTCGAACCGCGAAAGGACCAGGCGCTCGTGCTCGACGCGTTCGACCGGCTCCGCAGCGACCACCCGGATCTCTGCCTGGTGCTGGTCGGCAAGGAGGGCTGGATGGTCGATCCCCTGGTACGGCGCCTGCGGTCCCATCCGCTGCTCGGCTCCCGGCTGCTCTGGCTCGGAGGCGTCGACGACGACGAGCTCACCTGGCTGTACCGCAACGCGTTCGTGGTGGTCGCCCCGTCGAGGTACGAGGGGTACGGCATGCCGGTGGTCGAGGCGCTCGCCAACGGTGCGGCCACCATCGCGTCGACCGGCGGCGCGCAGGTCGAGGCAGCGGGCGATCGGGCCGAGGTCTTCGAGCCCGGCGACCTGGCGGCGCTCTGCTCCCTCCTGCGGCGCCACCTGGACGAGCCCGACCACCACCGCCGACAGGTCGACGCAACTGCGGGGTACGTCCCCGCGACGTGGGACGACACGGCACGCGTGGTCGGCGACGCGCTGCGTGCACTCGGTACCTCCGGCTGAGACACGTCACCTGGCTCCGCTGGCGGCCCCGCGGGTCGGAGTAGTGTTCGACCGCCGACCGGCACCCGACGATGTCCTCCGAACGCCTCTCCTCACCTCCCGTCGATCGTGCCCTGAGGATCGTTGTCGCGGTCGCCGTGGTCGTCGGGGTGATCCTGCGGTTCCTCCCCCGCAGCGGCCTGTGGCTCGACGAAGCGCTGACCGTCAACATCTCGACGCTCCCGCTCGGCGACATCCCCGACGCGTTGCGCCGCGACGGCCACCCGCCACTGCACTACGTGCTGCTGAACGCGTGGACGTCGATCGGCGGCACCTCGGACTGGTGGGTCCGCGCGCTGTCGGGCGTCCTGTCGCTGGGAGCGCTCCCGCTCGCGTTCATCGCCGGCCGGAGGATCGCACAGCGCGCCGGGGCCGGGCCCCTGGGAGAGCACCGGACCGCGCTCATCGCACTCGCGCTCATGGCGATGCTGCCCTACGGCGTCCGATACGGCTCCGAGACCCGCATGTACGCCCTCGTCTCGCTGCTCGCACTCGGCGGCTACCTGCTCGCCGAGGACCTGCTCACCGCTCGGTCCGCAGGCCGGCGACGTGCCGCCGTTGCCGGCGGGGCGGCGCTCGTCACTGCCGGACTGCTGTGGAGCCACTACTGGTCGATGTGGCTGCTCGCCGCGATCGGCCTGTTGGCGCTGTGGGTCGGGTTCCGCTCGAGCGACGCCGCACGTCGCACCGGCGGGCGGCTGCTCGCAGGGGCGATGGTGCTCGGCGGCGTGCTGTACCTGCCGTGGGTGCCGACGCTGCTCTACCAGTCCGAGCGCACCGGGACGCCGTGGGGTGCGAGCGTCGGCCCGGTCGAAATGCTCACGATCACCCTCACGGATCTGAGCGGCGACTCGCTCACCTCGTACCTCGCGGCACTCGCCGTGTCCGTCGCGCTCCTCGCCCTCCTCGTCGCCCGGCGAGCAGGCGCGGAGCGGGGCGGCGATCCCGTTCCGTTCGATGACCAGCACGTGGTCATCGGTGCATCGATCCAGCGACGCATCCCCGTCGAGGCCGGACTGTTCGTCGCGACCCTCGGCATCGGCTGGGCCGCCTCGACCGCGACCTCCAACACCTACGTCACCCGTTACGCAGCGGTGGTCTACCCGCTGTTCGTGCTCTGCATCGCCGCCGGCGTCGCCGTCGTCCGTGAACGACGGGCCACCGTCGCAGTCCTCTCGCTGTTCCTGCTGATGTCGGTGTACGTCGGCGTGTCCAACGCCCGGACCGACCGGACCCAGGCCGGCGAGCTCGCCGAGTTCATCGGTGCCGACCTGGCCGCAGCGGGCATCGACGGCACCGAGGCAGCCGGCGCCGCGGCGGTCGTGGCGTGTCCCGACCAGATCGGCGTGGCGTTGCAGCGTGCGCTCGATGGCCGCCGGATCAACCTCGAGATCATCGCCTTCCCCTTGGCCGAGGACCCACGCTTCATCGACTGGGTCGACTACGGCGAGCGGAACGAGGCCGCCGACGTCTCGGAGTTCTTCGAGCGGGTCGACGACCGCATCCCCGACGACGGCACCGTCTACGTGGCCGCCATGCCCGGTTACCGCACCTACGAGGGCCTGTGCGAAGGCGTGATCAGCCACCTCAGCGGGCGCCGCCCGCTGCAGGAGGTCGTCGAACGCGGCGACGCCGGTGAGACGATGGGCCTGTGGGTGTTCGGTCCACCCGAGTGAGCCACCTCCGGCCCGTCCATGTCGCGGTGCTGGTCGCGCTCGCAGCCTGCGCGGTGCTCGGCGTTCGGCTCGGCACGGTGTGCGACGGTGAGATCGAGTGCATGGTGCTCGCCGGCGACCGGTTCACCGACCCGGTGGTGTCGGGCCTCCCGGCAGAGCCCGGCGACGGCTACGACGGACAGTTCCTCTGGCGCCAGGCCCGTTCACCCCTCAACGTCGACGACGGCCCCGTGCACGGGGTCACTTTCGACAACGAGGTGCGGTCGGGCCGCGTCGGCTACCCCGCCGCGGCGTGGGTGCTCTCCGCCGGCGGGCAGCGCGCCGCGGTGCCCTGGGCCATGGCGGCACTCGAGGTGCTGTCGCTCGCGGCGATCGGTTGGGTGCTGACCGTCGCGGCGCGTCGGGCGGACCGATCCCCCTGGTGGGGGCTTGCGGCGACGGCCGTACCGGGGCTCTGGTTCGCGGCCGGGCGGCTGCTCGCCGACCCGTTCGTCGCGGCACTCGTCGGTGCGGGGGCGCTCGCCCTGATGTCGCGGCGCTGGCGGTGGGCGGCGCTGCTGTTCTCGGTGGCGGTGCTCACCAAGGAACAAGCCGTGATCGTGCCGGCGGCGTTCGGACTGTGGCGGCTGTGGGAGCTGTGGCGCGCCCGTGGGGACGCCACGGCGGGGGCTGCCCGTGCGGGTGCAGCAGAGCTGGCGTGGGTGGTGCCGGGCGTCGTGTTCGTGGCCTGGCAGGCGCTGCTGTGGGCGCGGACCGGCTCGATCCCCGCACTCGAGGCCGGCGGCACGCACGCCGTGGTCCCCGGTGTCGACCTGGTGCCCGCGGTGATCAGCTGGCTCGTGCCCTCGGGGGTGTCCGAGGTGCTCTGGCTGGTCGAACTGGTCGCGTTCGGGGCGCTCGGGCTCGTGGTGCTCGCCGCTCGCAGCTCGACGGGGTGGGAGCGGGTCGTCGCTGCCGCAGCGATCGTGTTCGTGGCGATCCTCAACGACAACGTCTTCGTCGACCCGGCGCACTTCCGTCAGCTCGGCGACTTGTCGGTGGTGCTATTGATCGCTGCGTTGCGGGCACCGGTGCGGTGGTGGGCACCGATCGTGGGCGCGAACGTGCTCGCGACGCTCGGCGTGGCGGGCCGGCTGTTCGCGTCGCTCTGAGATGGGCTCACCCGTCGCCGATCGCGGCGAGGAATGCGTCAACCGGGAGTCGGCCCGGCGCGCGGTGGTGCGGTGGGTCGCCAGCGGCTGGTGGCGGTGAGGGGTGGTCGACCGGGTCGGTGGATCTGGACCTGGTGGCGGGGGTGGCCGGTGATGGTCCAGCGGTGGCGGTGCAGTGCGTGGTGGTGGTGGGCGCAGAGCGGCAGGA
>SKRR01000112.1 GCA_007118345.1 Microthrixaceae bacterium
CCAGATGGTGCGCTACGCCGCCCGCGTCGTCGGCGACCGAGCGGCCGTCGCATGAAGATCTCGGTCTTCGAGCTCGAGCACTGGGAACGCAGTGCGTTCGAGGCACTCGCACAGGACCATGAGGTGCGTTTCGAGGAGGCGCCCCTGGACCAGGAACTCGCCGAGCAGCACCGCGACGCCGATGTGGTGTCGACGTTCATCTACTCCGATCTCGGTGTCCGCGTGCTGGAGACCTTCGAGTCGCTGCAACTCGTCGCGACCCGGTCGACCGGCGTCGACCACATCGACGCCGAATGGTGCGCGGACCACGGGGTCACGGTCTGCAACGTGCCGACCTACGGCAGCGCCACCGTCGCCGAACACGTCTTCGCGCTGCTGCTCGCGCTGGGCCACCAGGTCGTCGAAGCGGTCGACCGCACCCGGCGTGGGGACTTCTCCCACGAGGGACTCCGGGGCTTCGACCTGAGAGGAAAGACGATCGGTGTCATCGGTACGGGCGAGATCGGTCGACACGTGATCCGGATCGCCAACGGGTTCGGCATGGACGTCATCGCCGCCGATGTCGAGCAGGACGACGATGCGGCGGAGCAGCTCGGCTTCCGCTACGTCGACCTCGAGGAGCTGCTGGCGGAGTCCGACGTGGTGAGCCTGCACGTCCCGGGCGGCGAGGCGACCCGTCACATGATCGGTCCGGACGAGTTCGACCGTATGAAGCGTGGCGTCGTGCTGATCAACACGTCGCGCGGCAGTGTCATCGACACCGGGGCGCTCCTGCGGGCGCTGTCCGACGGCACGGTCGCAGCTGCCGGCATCGACGTGATCGAGGAGGAGCCGGTGGTCCGCGAGGAAGCGGAGTTGTTGCATTCCTTGTTCAACCGCCGGCATGATCTCGAGACGCTCCTGGCCGATCACATCCTGTTGCGCATGCGCAACGTGATCATCACGCCGCACACCGCCTTCAACACCACCGAGGCGGTCGAGCGGATCCTGGAGATCACGTGCGAGAACATCGCTGCGCACCTTGAAGGGGAGCGCCAGAACGTCATCGCCTGAGGGTTCTGCTCGAGGAGTGGCTGTCCATCGGCGGAACTACGGCCTGCGTCCAGACGCCGTGTGGTGGTCGCTGTTCGTGGCGGTCCCCGCTCCATGGGTGTTACAGGCCTCGTGGGAGGGGTAGGAGACCGCAGGTGGAAGAGGTGATGTTGGTCCGTCTCCGGTGACCGAGCCACTGTTGGCGGTCTTGCCCGTGGCCTGCGTGCTCGTGCTGATGGTGGGGGCGCGTTGGTCCGCTGCGCGTTCGGGGCTGGTCGGTTTCGTCGTCGCCGTCGCGGTGGCCATCACAGCGTTCGACTTCGGAGGTGCCGAAGATCCGTTCGGGATCCCGGCTGGGCTCGTCGGCGTGGCGTTCGAAGCGACCTTCATCGCAGCGACGATCCTGGTCATCATCGGTCCCGCCCTCGGGGTGCACCACCTCAACCAGCGAACCGGAGCCAGCGCTGACCTCCAGGACGGTCTCGGTCGGATCACGCCGGACCCACGGGTGGCCGCGCTGCTGGTGGCCTGGTTCTTCGGCCTGTTCCTCGAAGGTGCCGCGGGCTTCGGGACCCCCGTTGCCCTCGCGGCCCCGTTCTTGGCGTCGCTCGGCTTCAAACCGGTGGCGGCGGTGACCGCAGCCCTGGTGGGGCACGCCGTCGGGGTGTCGTTCGGCGCCGTCGGCACACCTGTGCTGGCCATGGCGACCAGGTCCGGTCTGGACGCAACCGACCTCGGTGCCGCAACCGCCCGGTATCACCTCGTGCTGGGCGGGTTGCTCGTCGCCGCACTGGTCGCGATCGTGACCCGCGCCATGCCCGGGCCCGTGCCCTGGAGGGCTGGCATCGTCGCTGCGGTGACGTTCCTGGTCCCGCTCTGGCTGATCGCCGAGTTCATCGGACCCGAGTTGCCGACCATCGGTGCCGCTGTGGTGGGTGTGCTCTCGTTCCTCGCCTTGAGGGCCTTGATGCAGCGTCGCGAAGTCCTCGCCGGCACACCCCTGACTGATGAAACAAGCGAAGAGACGACCGATCGCGTCGATCCCCGGCGACAGCTGCGCGCCGGGGCGCCGTACCTGGTGCTGGTCGGCCTGGTGCTGGTCACCCGCCTCGTGCCGTTCATCGACGACGCCTTCAGCGACGTCGTGGTGTCGTGGCAGTTCGCGGGCGCCTTCAGCGGCGAGATGGAGCCGCTCAACAACCCCGGCGTGCTGCTGGCCGTCGCGTTCGGTGCCGGCGCGCTGATCCAGCGGGCGTCCGGCGGGGACGTCCGCGATGCCGTGGGGGAGACGACCGGCCAGCTCCGGGGTGTGGCGGTCGCGCTGGTCGCCATGGTGGGGATCGCGACGTTGATGACGGTGTCGGGAATGACCGAGGAGTTGGCCGCGGCCGCGGCCGACACCGGGGCCTGGTGGCCCGTGTTCGCCCCCGTGGTCGGCGGCCTCGGCACCTTCATCACCGGCTCGGCCACCGCATCGAACATTCTGTTCACCGACCTCCAGGTCGCGACCGCCGAAACCCTCGATCAGCCGGTCGTGCCCCTGCTGGGCGCCCAGGGCTTCGGGGCGGCGGTCGGCAACATCGTCTGCCCCCACAACATCGTGGCGGCGGCGGCGACCGTCCGACTCGTGGGCGACGAGGGTGCGGTCCTGCGGCGAACGCTCCCCGTGGCGATCGGCTACGTAGCTGCCGGCGGGGCGCTCGCCTGGTGGTTCGTGACCTGAGGCGCCGAGTCCATGCCGTGTGCGGTCATGCGGCGGTGTTCGGTGGAGGTGGGGGACGTCGAGGCTTCGTCGTCATCGGACCCTCGTGCCGGTGGTAGCAGTTCACCGAGCAGCTCGTCCCAGTCGTGGATCATGCACGTATCGGTGCGGTCGACGGATGTCTCCACCGCCATTTCGTCGATCACGCCGCTGATGGTGGCCGTGTCCGGTCCGCCGAAGACCTGTGCGCACAGACGATCGGTCGGTTCGCCGGTCACCAGTCGATCGACGACAGCCGGATCGGCGAGCCGTCCACACGCGTCGGACGCGGTGACACCGGCACCGTCATCGCTGATGGAGGCGTCGCCGCCGTCGCACGTCAGCTGGTACTCGATCGTCGGATGGTCCGGATGGGTCACCTTCACCGACAACTCGGCGCTCACCTCGTCGGGTGTGGCTGTGTCGTCGGGTGTGGCTGTGTCGTCGGGTGTGGCTGTGTCGTCATCGCCACAGCCCGCCACCATCGTCAGCGCGAGCGTGAGTGAGACAGCTGCTGCCATCCGGATGCGGACGTTCACCTCCACGACGTACCCGCACGTGTGGCCCGCCACACCGATGTCCCGCCGGCGGGCTGCTCACCGCCCGTCCTCTGCCTCCCGCAGCTCGCTCCCCTCGGCGGCCGCGGTCACCTCGTCGACGGTGCGGCCGCTGAGGACCGATTCCGGTTCGGTGGAGGTCGGCCGACGTCTCGAGTCGGCGTGGTCGTCGTCTCGTTTGGTGAGCAGCCAGTCGTCGTCCTCCTCGTGGAACCGCTGCAGCGTGTAGCCCCCGGCCAGCTTGTCGCCCTCGACCCAGAAGCTGAGGTGGCCGGACCGGACGGCTTCGTCCGCGAAGACGACCCCCTCGCGGTCATCGGCGGTCGTGTGGTTCTGCCACGTGCCGATGTCCCAGACGATCACCGAGCCACCGCCGTACTCGTCGTCGGGAATCGTGCCCTCGAACTCGAGGTAGTCGATCGGATGGTCGTCGGTGCGGACCGCCAGCCGCTTCTCCCGTGGGTCGGTCGACGGGCCCTTCGGCACCGCCCAGGACACGAGCACACCGTCGATCTCGAGCCGGAGGTCGTAGTGCTCCGACGAGGCGAGGTGGTGATGGACGACGAAGCGTGCTCCTCCCTCGTCCGACGGCACGTCGTTCATCGCCGACCGGCCTGTTCGCCGCGTGCGAGGCGGATTCCTTTTTCGATCGTCGCGCGAGGGTCGTCCATGGTGTCGTCATCCCCTTTTCGAGCTGAGATCGGCGTACCCATCCCGGCTTGCTTCCATGCGCATCCGCCCGTTGCACGGGCCTCCGCCCGTCCCCATACACGCAGGAATCTCCACACGGTGCATGCCCGGTCACCCCTTGGGGTAGGTCGGTGTCGTGTCGTTCGCCTGGCTGGTCCTCCACAATGTCTGGGCGAAGAAGGTGCGGTCGATGCTGACCGCCCTGGCCGTAGCCGTCGGCGTGCTGACGGTCGTGTCGCTCGGTGTCGTGACCGACAGCATCCGCACCACCGCGTCCGGGGTGCTGGAGCTCGCCGAGGCCGAGTTCGTCGTCGCCCAGGAGGGCATCGGTGTGCTCGACAGCGCGCTCACCGAGACTCAGCTCGACATGGTGAGGGAACTGCCCGGTGTCGACAACGCCGTCGGGGTGCTGCTCAACACGAGCGAGCTGGGCGACGACTATCCGCTGCTGATCCAGATCGGTGTCCGGCCCGAGGACGTCCGGCCGATGGGGGTGCGCATCTCGGCGGGACAGGAGTTCGATGCCGACGCCGAGGACGAGGTCATGGTCGGCATCCGCCTCGCCCAGGACCTGGAGCTCACGCCGGGCGACAGCCTCGAGATCGACGGCGAGCAGCGAACCGTGGTGGGCGTGTTCAACACCGGCAGCGAGTTCGGTGACGGCGCGGTCATGTTCCCCCTCGTCTCGTTCCAGGCCGAGCAGATGGTGCCCGCAGGTCTCTCCCTCTTCTTCGTGCAGACCAGTGGGGGAGTGGCGGTGTCCGAGGTCCAGCAGACCGTCGAGGAGTCGAGTCCCCTCCTCACCGCGATCAGAGACCTGGTCGAGTTCGGCCAGTCCGATCCCGGCTTCGAGCTGATCACGGCGATCGATCAGGCCGCCATGATCATCGCGATCGGTATCGGTGCGCTCGTGGTGATGAACACGATGTTGCTGTCGCTGGTCGAGCGGTACCGCGAGTTCGGTGTGATCCGGGCCCTCGGTTGGTCCAGGCGCAGACTGGTGGGGTTGGTGCTGGGCGAGGCGATGGTCATCGCTTCCGTGGGGGCCGGGGTCGGTGTCGGCCTGGGCTTCCTGACCGTGTGGATACTCAGCAACCTGCCCGACCTCCTGGGGGTGCTCGAGCCGATCTACGAGCCGTGGATCTTCGGCCGAGCGCTGATCACCGCGATCGCGGTGACCGTCCTCGGCGTCATGTACCCGGCGCTGCGCGCTGCGCGCCTGTCCCCCCAGGAGGCGATGCGGCGTGAGTGACCAGCTGGCCGATGACGGCGCCGAGCCGGTGATCGAGGCGGTGGAGGTGCGCAAGACCTTCAACCACGGCGCGGTGGTCGCCCTCGATGGCGTCACCTTCGAGGTCGCCCCACAGGAGCACGTGGCGATCACCGGGCCCTCCGGGTGTGGCAAGTCGACGTTGTTGCACCTGCTCGCGGCGCTCGACGTTCCGGACTCGGGCACGCTGCGTGTCGCCGGTGAGGACGTGGCCCGGCTCGAGCGCCCGAACGAGTTCCGACGTGAGCGCGTCGGCCTCGTGTTCCAGATGCACAACCTGCTGCCGCATCTCGACGCACTCGGCAATGTGGGCATCGCCATGTTCGGTACATCGATGGGTCGTCGGGAACGGACGGAGCGGGCACAGGAGCTGCTCGACCTGGTGGGCCTGGACGGGCTCGGTCACCGACGCCCACCTGAGCTCTCAGGAGGTGAACGTCAACGAGTGGCACTGGCGCGGGCGCTCGCCAACCGGCCGTCGGTGCTGATCGCCGACGAGCCCACAGGAAGCCTCGACACGGGTTCACGTCGACTGGTACTGCAACTGCTGGAGCGACTGCGCGTGGAGGAGGGCGTGACCCTGGTGGTCGTCAGCCATGACGAGCGGGTTCTCGACGCAGCCGACAGGGTCATCCACCTGCGCGATGGCCGGGTCGTGGACGACGAAGGGGAGGACTGAGCGCTCGGTGTCTTCTTCGGCGCGATGCACCGATGTCGTCAGACCGGGGTGCTCCCGTGGAGCGTGACACCCACTCGACCGGTGGAGAAGGAGCGCGCCAGCACCATCAGCGCCGCGCCGTAGAGCAGCGTCGCTGCCAGCGGCCAGGCGATCTGGCCGTCCGCCGTCATGCTCGACGCGATGATCTCCTGGGGACCGTGGAACGGCAGGACCCGCGACACCGTCGAGCCGGCCTCCACGGCCATCTGGACGCCCACGACGCCGATCAGCACCAGCGTGCCCTCGAGTTCCCGGGGAACCGCCGACCCCACGGCCAGCCCGAAGGGAATCGACACGAGCGCCACGGCGCCCACCCCGATGAAGGTCAACCATGGGCGAGCCGGGTCCGACCCCAGGACCATCACGCTGCTGAACAGCACCGAGATCGCCAGGCCCAGCGGTCCGAGGAACAGGACACGTCCGAGGAGGAGATCGAGTGGCCGGTAGCCGCTCAACACCAGGCGTTGATCCACCTCGGCCGAGGAGAGCACGGAGAACAACGTCGCCCCCGACACGGCGAACGCCATTCCGACGCCGCCCGCCAGGATCGCGCGGTCACCGGTGCCCACCGACACCAGATAGAAGCTGAGCGGCAGGGCGACGAGCAGCGCGAGCGCGACGCGTCGCCTGATCAGGTCCCGGCCGTGCATCTCGGCCATGATCATCACCCGCCGCAGCGCACTCATCGACCCTTCCCCGCGTCCGTCGTTGCGTCGTGTGCAGGAAGTTCGATGACCCGGTCGGCGCGTTCCAGTTCGGCGAGCATGTGGGTGACGACCACCACGGCGCGACCTTCTTCACGCCATCTGTCGCAGTGATCCCAGAAGTTGACGTAGGTCCCGCGGTCGAAGCCCTGGTACGGCTCGTCGAGGAGCAGCAGGGCGGGGTCGGACAGCAGGCCGAGGATCAGGTTCAGCTTCTGGCGTGTCCCACCGGACAGGTCGCGGGTCACCGACCGCTCGTGCACCGGGTAGTCGAATTCGGAGAGGAGGGCGCGACCTCGTTCGAGTGACTCGGCGCGCCCGAGACCTGCGCCGCGTCCGAACATCACCAGATGGTCATCAGCGGTGAGCAGATCGAACAGCCCTGGTACCTGCGGGCAGTAGCCGATCCGGCCCCCGACGGTGATCCGCCCGGCGTCGGCGCGCACCAGACCGGCGCAGATCCGCAGGAGGGTGGTCTTGCCAGCTCCGTTCTCCCCGGTGAGGGCAACGACCTCTCCGCCCTCGACGGTCAGGTCGACGCCGTCCAGGATCCTCGTCCCGCCAAAGCGCTTCGAGATGCCCGTGGCGTTGAGGAGCGGCACGGCTACATGCTGTCGTGCCGACCTCCTCGGGCGCCACAGGAACGAGATCCAGCGAGGCTCAGCTGCGATGCCGCAGTCTGCGCTCCAGGGACACTGCGAAGAAGGCCACGACGCCGACCCCCACCATCCGTAGCCATGAGTCCACACCGATCGACGCCGTACCGAACACCGTCTGGACGGCCGGGACGTACGTCATGGCGAGCTGTGCTGCCAGGATCGCAGCGGACCCGACCCAGATCCACGGGTTCGAGAACCAGCCGATCTGGGAGATCGGCCGACTGAGCGAACGGGCGCTGAGCAGGTAGGCGATCTCGACCACCACGAAAGTGTTGATCGTGACCATTCTCGCCTCCTCGAGCGACGCGCCCATCTCGCGCTCGAACAGGAACAGCCCGAGCGCTCCGGCGAGCAGCAAGCCCCCCACGAGGAGGATGCGGGTGTAGATCTGGGGAGTGAGGATCGGAACCCCCGGCTCACGCGGCGGTCGCTCCATGATCCCGGGCTCCTTCGGCTCCCACGCCAGCGTCAGGCCGAGCAGGAGCGCAGCGGACATGTTGATCCAGAGCACCTGCACCGGGGTCGCCGCGAGCTCACGACCGAGTGCCACCGCCACGATCACGATCAGGGCCTGACCGAGGTTCACCGGGAGCGTCCACGCGATGAACTTCACCATGTTGTCGAAGACGCCGCGTCCCTCTTCCACCGCCGCACGGATCGACGCGAAGTTGTCGTCGGTGAGCACCATGTCCGACGCGTCCCTGGCCGCGTCGGAGCCCTTCTGTCCCATCGCCACACCGATGTCGGCCTGCTTCAGTGCCGGCGCATCGTTCACACCGTCACCGGTCACCGCGACGACAGCCTGCTGTTCCTGCAGGGCCTCCACGAGGCGGAGCTTCTGCCCCGGGTCGACCCGGGCGAACACCTTGGTGTCGCGCACGATCTCGTCGAGATCCTCGTCGCTCATGTCGTGCAGCTCCGACCCCGACACCGCCCCGCTCTCGTCGTCCTCGCCGACGATCCTGAGCTGTTCCGCGATTGCTCGAGCGGTGGTCGGATGGTCGCCGGTGATCATCTGCACGGAGATGCCGGCACCGTGACATGCGTCCACCGCGTCCACCGCCTCCGGCCGCGGCGGGTCGATCATGCCCTGGAGACCGAGGAAGGTGAGTCCCTCCTCGAGGTCGTCGTGGTCGATCTCCTCAGCGTCCCCGTCGACGCAGCGGCGAGCGAACGCCAGCACACGCCGTCCCTCGTTGGCGAACTGGTCGGCGACCTCCGACACGGCCGAGCTGTCGAGGGACCCGGTGGACCCGTCCTCCTCCATCGCGTCGTCGCACCGCTCGAGCACCCGCTCCACGGAGCCCTTCACGTAGGCGATCCGCTTCCCCTCACCCGTGTCGTGGAGTGTGGCCATGTACTGGTGCTCCGATTCGAAGGGCACGTCGTCCAGCCGGGGACACTCCTCGAGCTCCGGTTCGGCCTGCATGCCCGACTTGTGGGCGGCGACGACCAAGGCGCCTTCGGTCGGATCACCCTGAATGCCCCACCCTCCACTCTCGCCCTCCTCGTTCTCCTCCCCGTCCTCTTGTTCGACCAGGCGGGCGTCGTTGCAGAGGAGTCCGCACCGCAGGGTCGCCATCAATGCCGCAGGCTCGCCAGCCGGCTCGCCCGCGTCGTCGAGGACCTCCCCTTCGGGGTCGTAGCCCGACCCGGTCACCTCGTAGCTGTGCCCACCCGCGTACACGGCGGTGACCGTCATCTGGTTCGCCGTGAGCGTGCCGGTCTTGTCCGAGGAGATGATCGTGGTGGATCCGAGCGTCTCGACGGCCGGGAGTTTGCGGATGATGGCTCGTCGGGCGGCCATACGATTGACGCCGGTCGCGAGCACGATCGTCATGGCCGCGGGCAGGCCCTCTGGGATCGACGCCACGATGAGGGCCACCGAGGCGAGGAACGCGTCGGCCAGCTCCAGGCCGCGCAACGTCCCGATGCCGAAGGTCAGCGCGCCCAGGGCGACGATCGCCACCAGCAGGATCTTGCTGAAGTGCTCGATCTTGCGGGTCAGCGGTGTCTGGAGCTCCTCGACACCGGCCAGCATCTCCGAGACCTTGCCGATCTCGGTGTCGTCGGCGGTTGCGACCACCACCCCTCGGGCCTGTCCGTAGGTGACGACGGTCGAGGCGAACGCCATGGAGGACTGCTCGGCGATGACGGTGCCCTCCTCGACCGGGTCGACCCCCTTGTCGACCGGTACGGCTTCACCGGTCAGGACCGATTCGTCCACCCGGAGCTCTCGGGAGTCGATCAGTCGCAGGTCCGCAGGGACCTTCTCGCCCGAGTGGACCAGCACCACGTCGCCCGGGACGAGGTCGGGGGCGTCGATCTCCTGCTCCTCGCCGTCACGCAGCACCGTCGCGCTGGGAGTCATGGAGCGTGCGAGGGCGTCGAGCGCCTTGACCGCCCGGGACTCCTGGAAGAACCCGACCGCTGCATTCACCAGAACCACTGCCAGGATGACGATCGTGTCGATCCACTCCTGGAGCAGCGCGGTCACCCCGGCGGCCACGAGCAGGATGTAGATCAGCGGCTGGTGGAACTGTGAGGCGAGGCGCTGCAGGGCACCCGGGGTCTTCTGTTCGCTGATGGTGTTCGGTCCGTGCTCCCCCAGGCGACGTTCCGCCTCCTCGCGGGTGAGCCCGTCCTCGGGATCCGATCCGAAGGCCTCGATCGCGCGGTCCGCCGGCGCGGTCTGCCACTGCTCGGCGTCCTCGGACTCCTGGACGTCGTTGTCGGTCTGCTTCATCCGCCGCTCCTTCCCGGGGGACCCCTCGCGATCTGACTCGGGTTACCCGGCGCACCGGTGGTGCAACCATCGCGGCCCATCGAAGACCCGGGCCGTGTCGTGACGGGGCATCGTGCGGGTAGGTCCCATCTGTCCGGCTCGGTTGCGTCAGCGCCGGACGGAGGTCGACGCAGAGGAGGAACCCCATGGGAACGAAGCAGGTGCATCGGACGACATCGGTCGACGGCACCGAGATCGCCGGCCGCGTGTACGGCGCGGGGCCGCCCGTGGTGCTCGTCCACGGCGCCCTCGCCGACGGTGAATCGGAGTGGGAGGCACTGATCCCCCATCTGGCCGACCGCCATCGCTGCTACGTCATGAGCACCCGTGGTCGGGGCGACAGCAGCGACCATCCCGACCACTCGCCGGACCGCATCGTCGCGGACGTCGCGATGTTCGCGGACAGCATCGGGGAAACGGTCCGGATGGTCGGGGTCTCGGGCGGTGGGCGGCACGCGTTGGGTGCAGTGGCCCGCGGACCGGGCGACGTCGACCGGCTCGCAGTGCATGAGCCGGCGGTGTTCGAGACCATGAGCGACGACGTCAGTGCCCGCTTCTGGGAGATCGTCGACGAGATGGACCACCTGTCAGCCCAGGGCAAGGACCCCGAGGCCGCGCAGACGTTCTTCGAGTACGCGGCGAACGACGAGGAGCTCGATGCGCTGGGGGACGGCGAGGTGCTCGCCGCGGCCGCCCGCTACGTCCCGGTCGACCTCGCGGACTTCCGCGGAATACGCACGGCCGAGGGCGCGGGCCCCACCTCCCCGTCGGTGCTCGAGCAGATCCGCGTCCCGGTCCTCGTCACCCATGGCGACCGCACCGCGCTGCCCGACGTGCCCGACAGCGTCGACTACGTCGCCCGACACGTGACCCAGGCCGAGGTGCGTGAGATCGAGGGCACCGGCCACCTCGCCCACGCCACCCATCCCGAGGCCGTTGCGGAGGAACTTCGGCGGTTCCTGGACGACTGAAGATCGTCTCCTCGTGCTGCTGCCCGACGGTTGCGGCAGCGAGGCGGGACGACCGTGCCGCGCAACAGACGCATGCGCCGTACGATCCGCGGTGACGGTGCACGACCGACCCGCAGGGGGCCACGATGACCACCACCGAACCGGCCAGTTCCCAGGCCGACAACAGCGACGACCGTTCCCGCATCCGGTACGCGCCGGTCAACGGCATCGACGTCGCGTACGAGACCTTCGGTGATCCGACCCGCCCGGCGATCCTGCTGGTGATGGGCCTGGGCACCCAGATGATCGCCTGGCCCGACGACATGTGCGCGCTGCTCGCCGACGCCGGTCACCACGTGATCCGTTTCGACAACCGCGACGTCGGGCTCTCCACGCACTTCGACGTCCCCGCGCCGAGCCTGCGCGACATGCTCCTGCGCCGCGACCCGCCCTACACGGTCCACGACATGGCCCACGACGCACTCGGCCTGCTCGACCACCTCGAGGTGCGCAACGCGCACGTGGTCGGCGCCTCGATGGGCGGGTTCATCAGCCAGACGCTCGCCCTCGCGCAGCCCGAACGGATCCTCAGCCTCAGCCTGGTGATGACCTCGACGGGGTCGCGACGGGTCGGGCAGGCCTCGCCGAAGGTGCTGCACCGCATGGCCACCCGCACCCCGGCGCCGACACGGGAGGCCGCCGCCGAAGAGTCGGTGCAGACCTACCGCCTGATCGGGTCGCCGGCGCACCTCGACGAGGACCTGGTGCGCGACCTCGCCGGTCGTGCCTACGACCGCGCCTATGACCCCGCCGGAACGCAGCGACAGCTCGCGGCGATCCTCGCCCAGCCGAACCGCACCCGTGACCTGCGGCGCATCGCGGTGCCCACGCTGGTCGTGCACGGACTCGACGATCCACTCGTCGCGCCGACCGGTGGACTGGCCATCGCGAAGGCGATCCCGGGTGCCACCTTCATCGGTCACTCCGGCATGGGCCACGACCTGCCGCGCACCCTCTGGCGCACCCTGGCCGCCGACATCCTGTCGCTGGTCGACCGCGTCGACCTCGGCACGCCCGGCCCCCACGCCTGACCCACCGCCGGCACCCGCACGGGGCGACGACCACTACCCTCCACGCGCGTCCAACCCCCGACCGTGCAGAGCGTGACATGGCTCGTCGTCTCCAGGTCAACCCGACGGTGTTCGGCGTGTCCGTCGTCGCCATCGTGGGGTTCGTGATCGCCGGGATCGTGGTGCCCGACGCGGTCGGCGGCGCCGCCGAGGGCCTCCAGTCGTTCATCACCTCGACGCTCGGCTGGTACTACGTCGCCGCGGTCGGTTGCGTGCTCGTGTTCTGCATCTGGTTGGCGTCGAGCCGGTTCGGACGCCTCCGACTCGGCGGCGACGAGGAACGTCCCCGCTACCGGTACCTCACCTGGTTCGCGATGTTGTTCACCGCCGGGATGGGGATCGGGCTCGTCTTCTGGTCCGTCGCCGAGCCGCTCACGCACTTCGTCGACCCACCCGACGCTGCGCCCGGGTCGGACGCCGCCGCGGTCGACGCGATGAACCTGACCTTCTTCCACTGGGGGCTCCACGCCTGGGGGATCTACGTGGTCGTCGGGCTCTGCCTGGCGTACTTCGCCTACCGCCACGACCTGCCGCTCACCGTTCGGTCCGCGCTCTACCCGCTGCTGGGGGACCGCATCAACGGGCCGCTGGGCGATGCGGTCGACATCTTCGCCGTCCTCGGCACGATGTTCGGCGTCGCCACGTCGCTCGGGTTCGGGATCATCCAGGTCAACGCAGGGCTCTCCTACCTCGGCATCCTGGACCAGTCGACCGGCACACAAGTGGTGTTGGTGATCCTCATCACCCTCGCCGCGTGCGGCTCGCTCATGGTGGGGCTCGACAAGGGCATCCTCCGTCTCAGCGTCGCGAACCTCTCGGTCGCCACCGTGCTGCTGGTGTTCGTCGCGATCGCCGGACCCACGCTGTACATCCTCGACTCGACCGTCGAGCAGTTCGGGAGCTACCTGCAGCGGCTCCCCGCGACGACCTTCTCGACCGGCGCACTCGGTGACGGCGAATGGCACTCGTCGTGGACGATCTTCTACTGGGGCTGGTGGATCTCGTGGTCGCCGTTCGTCGGGATGTTCATCGCCCGCATCTCGCGCGGTCGCACCATCCGCGAGTTCGTCGTCGGCGTGCTGTCGGTGCCGACGCTGCTCACCTTCGGATGGCTGGCCACCTTCGGCAACACCGCCATCGACCTCGACCGACGGGGCGTGGGTGAGGTCGCCGACGCGGTCGCCGACGACGTCGGCACGTCGCTGTTCGCGCTGCTCGAACAGCTCCCGTTCAGCACGATCACGACCGTGCTCGCCGTCGTCGTGGTCGCGACCTACTTCGTGACGTCGTCCGACTCGGCGTCGCTGGTGATCGACATGCTGTCCTCGGGCGGCAACACCGACTCGCCGCGCGCGCAGCGGGCCTTCTGGGCCCTGCTCGAGGGTGGCGTCGCCATCGCCCTGCTGTTGGCCGGCGGCGGCGGACTGCTCGCGTTGCAGACCGCGGCGATCACCACGGCGCTCCCGTTCTCGGTGATCATCTTCCTGATGGCCTTCGGGCTCGTGCGAGCGCTCTACGCCGATGCACGCAACCGGCCACTCGAGCGCGTCGTGCTGGTCGAACCGGGACACGAGCGCGTGCCCGAGGAGGACCTGTCCGGGTCAGGTCCTGCTGAATCTGACCAGCCACATGAGGTCGCCGGCGACGCGTAGGTGCTCAACGATGGACGTGCCGGTTAGGTACCGCCGTATGGCACCCCCACGAAGCCATCTGCGGCGCGCGGTGTTCATCGCAGCGATCGCCCTGTCCGTACTGGCATCCTGCGCCGAGGACGCGGAAGACGAGGACACAGGAGATCCGACGGATGATCCGGGCGTCGAGCTGTCGGTGGAGCCGGAGTGCGTCGAGATCAGTGACAGTCTGACCGTCACTGCCACCGGTCTCGAGCCAGGTGCGCAGTACGACATCGTCATCGATCCCGTGCCGGAACCCATGAAGGCGGGGTCGGTGGCCGAGGCCGATGAGGAGGGCGTGGCCGAGCTGCCGGGCACCATTCCCGACACCGCGGAGCCCGACTTCGGCGACCACACCTGGTCCGTCAGCCCCACCGGCGAGGACGAGGTCCTGGCCACCACCACGATGGAGATCGCCGAGCAGTGCCCCACCGACGTCGAAGAGGGCGCCTGGCAGGAGCTGTCTGACGCGCCGATCCCGAGCCGGATCAACCACAGCGTGACCTGGGCGGGTGACCGGGTGGTCGTCTGGGGCGGTGGGGACAGCGAGACCCTGCAGATCACCAACGACGGCGCCGCGTGGGAACCAGCGACCGGTGAGTGGCAGGACGTGCCCGAGGCGCCGATCGAGGGTCGCTGGGCGCACGACGCCGTGTGGACCGGCTCGGAACTCCTCGTCTGGGGTGGCTCCGCCGGGCCGGACCACCTCGCCGAGTGCTTCATGGACGGAGCGCGCTACGACGCTGCTGCTGTCACCTGGGCGGAGATCCCCGAGGCGCCGGGACCGATGCGTTGCGCCGCGACCGTCCTGTGGACCGGTGACGAGCTGATCGTCGTCGGCGGACACGCCTCGGCAGGTCCGCCGTCCCCCGGCGACCGTCTCGACGACGGCATCGCCTACGACCCGACGACGGATCAGTGGCGACAGCTCCCCTCGGCGCCGGGCCCGGCCCGGGCCGGTGCGGTCGGCGGATGGGTGGACGGCCACGTCGTGATCTACGGCGGCCACACCGACTCCGACGATGCGGCCGGCTTCGACTATTTCGACGACGGTGCGGTGTACGACCCCGCAACCGACGAGTGGCGCGAGATGGCCGAGTCGCCGCTCCCACCGCTGAGCGGTCTCGAGGGCATCTCGGTCGACGACGAGCTGGTGGTCCTCGGCGGCCAGGGTCCCGACGCTGCTGAGCAGGAGCCGTCGACCGCCGTCGCGGCCTATGACCCTGTGGGCGACGAATGGAGCACGCTGACCGACATCCCGTTCGCCCACACGTCGCTCGTGGGTGCGTGGACCGGTGACGTCCTCTACGTCCTCGGCGGTGGCCCTCCCGCTCCAAGCCTTGACGCTGACGAACCGGCCGAGGAGCTCCCCACGTTCATGGCGTACGTCGCCGACGAGGACAGCTGGCTCGAGCGGCCTGAGCCACCGGGCGGGCCGCGGCAGAACCACGCAGCCACATGGACCGGCGCGATGCTGATCGTGTGGGGTGGTCAGGCCCCGGACGAACCGGACACGCCGATGCCGGCGGGCCTGCGCTGGGATCCTCCTGCCTGAAGGCCGATCAGGTCCTGTCAGCGTCCGGCAGCCGGCGAAGCACCTCGCTTCATCCGGGTGCACCGTCGCTCGAGATCGCCCACCCGGCGTGCAGCACCGCCGACGAGGTCGCCACACACGTCGCAGGCACCGCCCTGCGGAGCCCGATGTGCCGCGTGGCCGTCATGGTGGCGACGGCGTCGACCAGGTCGGACGCCGCCCCTGCGGCGTACCAGCCGCGGGTCGGCTCGTCGTTGGCGAGCGCCCAGAGGGTGCCGAGTCCGAGCACGGCGTCGCGCACGCCCAGCGCGCGGATCGCGACCTTCACCCCGGGTTCGTGTGCGTGGTCACCGAACCACAACGAGCCCGTTGCGCCGGGCAGCAGTGTGAGTGCGGTGCCCACCGCCACCCGTCCCGCGGCGAGCAGGCGGACCGTGGTCATCTCGTTCATGGTTGCGGAGTCTGTCATGTGGTCGGGAGGAGGTTCGCGTAGGTTCGGGCGAGACCAGCCCGTCCGTTTTCGCTGAGCGTTCCATTGCCACGAGGAGCGAGCCTTCGATGTCGATCCAGGAGCCCGAGGTCCGCCCGCACACTGCGATCGCTGCGCCGGACTGGACCGGCTGGACCTCGCAGTTCGTCCTGTTCACCGGAAAGGGTGGGGTCGGCAAGACCACGGCTGCGGCAGCGACCGCGGTGGCGTTGGCCGACCTGGGGCGTCGGGTCCTCGTCGTCAGCACCGATCCGGCGTCGAACCTCGACGAGGTGCTCGGGGTGCGGCTCGGCCAGGAGCCGACGGCGGTTCCCGGTGCTCGGGACCTGTTCGCCCTGAACCTCGATCCCGAGGCGGCGGCCGATGCCTACCGCGAGGGGGTCCTCGAGCCGTTGCGCGGGTCGGTGCCCGATGAGGAGCTGGCGGCGGTCGTCGAGCAGCTGTCGGGTCAGTGCACGGTGGAGATCGCTGCGTTCGACGAGTTCAGCCTCCTGGTCGGCTCGGCCGGCGCGACATCACGGTTCGACCATGTCGTGTTCGACACCGCCCCGACGGGGCACACGTTGCGTCTGCTGAGCTTGCCGGCCGCGTGGTCCGGCTACATCGCCCAGAGCCCCGGCGGCGCGAGTTGTCTCGGCCCGCTGGCGGCACTCGACGAGAAACGACAGCTGTACGAGGCGACCGTCGCTGCGCTGGGCGACGCCGACTCGACGGCGGTCGTGCTGGTCGCCCGCCCCGACCGTGCGTCGCTGCGCGAGGCGGCACGCGCCGGGTCGGAGTTGCGGGATCTGGGGATCGCGAACCAACGACTGGTGCTGAACGGCGTGCTGGCGGCCCCGACCGGTGCCGATGCGGTCGCCGTGGCCTACCGCGCCGCACAACTCGACGCGATCGAGCAGCTCCCGGAGTCGTTGGCGGGGTTGCTGCAGTCACGGATCCCGCTGATCGCGAGCGACCTGTGCGGCGTGGACCAGCTGCGCGAGATGGTCGCGGGCGAACCGCCCGGCGGCG
>SKRR01000178.1 GCA_007118345.1 Microthrixaceae bacterium
CGGCCGCATCGTCGACGAGGCGTCGGACACCGCTGGCACCCAGCGCCGGGCCGTAGCCGGGCTTCGAGGTGGTCGAGGCGACGGGTGAGACGTAGGCGTGCGCCGCCCCCTCGCGCCGTGCCCGATGCAGCTCCGCGGGGCGGTGCACGGAACGACTGATCGGTCCGGTCCACGCCGAGGGGCGATCGACGTCGCCAGGCAGGTGCAGCCCGTCGGCATCGAGTTCGTCCGCGAGCCAGTGGTCGGCCGTCACCCACAGCTGTGCGCCGGCAGCCCGCACGAGTGGCGCGATCGCTTCGCCGAGCTCCCGCCGATCCCCGTCAGGGCGGGACTTGTCGCGAAGCAGGATCGCCGGTGCGCCACCCTCCAACGCCGCACGAACGACCTCACGCACGGTGTTGCCGGCCGCCGCAGCCGCAACGCGGTCGGTCACCACCACGAGCCGTGGCGGCGAGGGCCGTGGCGCAGGGGCGTTCACCCGTCGGCGCCTGTGCCCGCATCGTCGTCGGCGCCGAACAGCTCGGCCCGGCCCTCGTCGGTGGTGGATGCCTGGGCGTAGCGACGGCGTGGGATCCGCCCGGCGAGGCGGGCGAGGCGACCGGCCTCCACGGCGTACCGCATCGCGGTGGCCATGGCCTCCGGGTCGCGGGCCCGCGTCACCGCAGAGGCCAGCAGCACCCCGTCGCAGCCGAGCTCCATCGCCAGCGTCGCGTCGGAGGCGGTGCCGATCCCGGCGTCGAGGATCACGGGCACCGCGAGCTCCTCGCGGATGATGGCGAGGTTGTAGGGGTTGCGGATCCCCATCCCGGAGCCGATGGGGGAGCCGAGCGGCATCACCACCGCACAGCCGAGGTCGGCGAGCCGGCGAGCGGTGACGGGGTCGTCGTTGGTGTAGGGCCAGACGGTGAACCCTGCGTCGATGAGCTGCTCGGCGGCGTCGAGCAGCTCGACCGGGTCGGGCAGCAGCGTGCGCTCGTCACCGATCACCTCGAGCTTGACCCAATCGGTCTCGAAGGCGTCACGACCGAGCTCGGCGACCTTGACCGCCTCCCGGGCGGTGTAGCACCCGGCGGTGTTGGGCAGCACGCGTACCCCGGTGCGGTCGATCACCTCGAGTAGGGAGCCCGGACCCGTGTCGGTCACCCGGCGCAGGGCGACGGTCACCACCTCGGTGCCTGAGGCCACGATCGCACGTTCGAGCACGTCCAGACTGGTCGCGCCGCCGGTGCCGAGCACCAGTCGGGAAGTGAGCGTCGTGCCGTCGATCGTCAGCAGCGGGTCCATGCCTCCTCCTGCTCGTGTGGTGGATCGGTCACGAGGGCGGGCCGCGTCAGCCTCCCTGGACGGCACCGACGATCTCGACCCGGGCGCCCTCGTCCAGCGTGGTGCCGTCCCAGGCGCTCCGGGGGACGACCACGCCGTCGACCGCGGCCGCCACGCCGCTCCGGTCGGTGACGCGGGCGTCCACGACCTCGCCGAGTGTGGTCGGCCCCGCGAGCTCGATGGCATCACCGTTGACGTGGATCGTCATGTGTTCACCTCTGGATCCTGGTGCGGGTGGTGATCGGTGACGGTGCCGGTGGCCGTCGGCGCGTGGCGGCCGGTGTTCGCCGCGCGCGGCGCCTGCAGCCCGGGCGCTGGCCGGCTCCGCGGTCTCGGAGCCGCACGCAGTGCATCCCGATCGGGGTCGGCCGCCGTGAGCGCCGCGGTTGGCTCGGCGCCCGTCAACAGGTCGGCTACCGCGGCAGCGGTGATCGGGGCCAGCAGTACGCCGTTGCGATGGTGCCCGGTCGCCAGGACGAGCCCGCTGAGTGATGAGGTCCGACCGACCACCGGGGCGTTGTCGGGGGTCGTCGGCCGAAGCCCGGCGATGCTCTCGGTGAGTTCCAGCTCATCGATGCCGGGAACGACCGAGGCGGCGTCGTCGAGGAGTTCGCGGGTCGCACCGGCGGTCACGGTCGTGTCGAAGCCCCGCTCCTCCTGCGAGGCGCCCACCACCAGCCGGCCGTCGTCGCGGGGGACGAGGTAGACGCTTCGGTGACGCACGAGGGCCCGGACGGTGGTGTGCAGCACCGGTCGTCCGTCGAGTGCGCGCAGGTGTAGCAGCTGGCCCTTCAGCGGCCGAACGGCCGGCTTCGCCGAGTCGGGCAGCCCGTCGATCGTCGCCGACCAGGCACCTGCGGCGAGCACGACCTCGTCGGCGCGCAAGCGGCGCCCGTCGGTCAAGGTCACCCCCCGGACGCGGTCGTCGACGTGGTCCAGGCGGGCGACCGACGCCCGCTTGAGCGCGACCCCGGCCTCCTCCCCGGCGACGAGCAGGGCGGCGACGACCGCACGGGGTTCCACCCGGTGGTCCTCGCCAGCGAGCAGTCCGGTACGGACCCGGGGACTGAGCATCGGCTCACGTTCCCGGAGTTCCCGGCTCCGCAACGCCGTGACCCGGAGCCCGAGCTCCGACTGGAACGCACGCAACTCCGCCAGCGCTTCCGCATCGTCGCGGTCGAAGCCGACCAGCAGCGTGCCGGTGGGGCGGTACCCGAGGTCGTAGCCCGTCGCGTCCTCGAGCTCGCTGGCGAAGGTCGGCCACGCGCGTGCGCCGGCGATAGTCAGGCCGAGATGCTCCTGTTCGCCGTAGGTCACCTCCGTGACCGGGGCGAGCATCCCGGCGGCCACGTTGGACGCACCGCGACCTGGCTCCGGGTCGACCAGCCGGACCGAGAGCCCGGCCCGGGCCGCCCGCCAGGCACAGGCGAGCCCGATCATCCCGCCGCCGACGACGACCACGTCGCTGTTCATCGCTCGGCTCCGGTTCCGTCCGATGCCCGGTCGCCCAGCTCGGGGTCCGCGAGCCGCGTGTCGTCGAGCCCTGCCAACAGTTCGCGGACGGCCGCGGCGGGGTCGTCGGTGGCGGTCACGGCGCCGACCACCGCGATGCCGTGCGCGCCGGTGGCGAGCACGGCCGGGAGCCGGGTCGCGTCGATGCCGGCGATCGCGATCACCGGTACGTCGACGGCGGCGACCACCGCGGCGACGCCCCCCGGTCCGAGCGGAGCGGGCAGACCGTCCTTGGTGTGGGTGGTGAAGGTCGGGCCGACTCCCAGGTAGTCCGCACCATCCGCCACCAGCCGGGCCGCGGTGCGCGGATCGCGTGCCGTGCCGCCGATCAGCAGCCGGTCCCCGGCCAGCGTGCGCGCATCCGCGATCGGCAGGTCCGTCAGCCCCAGGTGCACCGCGTCGGCGCCGGCGGCGAGCGCCAGATCGACACGGTCGTTGACCACGCACATCGCCCCGGCGGCGCGGCAGCGCGCCACGATCGCGCGGGCGATCGCCAGGTGCTCGTGGTCGGTGCGCCCCTTGATGCGGACCTGGATCGCCGGCGCACCACCGGCGAGCGCGGCGTCGACCACACGCAGGTCGTCCAGCTGCTGGTCGGCGTCGGTGAGCACGTGCAGGCGCGGGAACGTGCGCGGGCGGTCGACGCGGCGGTGCCGGCGATTGGTCATGACCGGACCTGCCTGCGGCGCCCCGCCGCGACTCGTGCCCGGATGCGCTCGTCCAGCCCGTCGAGGTCGCTGCGACCCGGCCCCGCCCATGACACCGTCACCGTCACGATCGCGCTGGCCGCCAGCGCACCGGCGAACGGCGCCAACGTCGGGACCGCGTCCGGGAAGGTGACCGCGTCGATCGCGCCGGCCAGCGTGCCGGTAACCGCCCAGCTCAGGCCGACGGCACCGAGGACGCCGGCGACGATCCCGCTCCACACCGCCGTCGAGGTGGCGCGTCGCCACAACCCGAGCAGCGCGGGGAACAGCAGGGCGGCCGCCAGCAGGTCGGCGATCAGGAACAGCTGCAGCACTGAGGTGGCGACGACCCCCACCACAGCGGCCGGTACGACGATGACGACCGTCAACAGGCGGGCGTGACGTAACTGCAGGCTCGGGCGTTCGGCGACCAGCAGTGCGGCCAGCGCGTTCTCCAACGTGTCGACCGACGAGGTGACCAACGCGATGCCGAGCAGCAGCACCGCGACGATGGCGAGCGTCGGGAGCTCGGCCGCCAGGGCGAAGATCGACAACGCCGGCACCTCGACCACGCCCAGCGATGCGGCCAGGACCCCCAACCCACCGGCGATCAGCATCAGGGGGATCGTGACGGCCGCGCCGATCAACGCTCCGTGACGCAGCGCCCGGTCGTCACGCGCCGACCAGACCCGTTGCCAGTAGCCGTGGTGGAACAGGTTGGCAGCGGTGACCGCCAGGATCAGGGTCGCGGCGCTCTCGACACCGACGCGGTCGATGCCCAGCAGGCCGCTCGCCCGGACGGCCTCGCCGGGCGCGTCGATGCGCGTCATGGCCAGCACCCCGCCGACGGTCAGCAGAGCGATGACCGTGACGGCCTGCCAGCGGTCGGTGCGTAGCGAGGCGCGGAGGCCGCCGTAGGCGGTGTAGGCCAGGGTGGCGGTGACCACGGCGGACACGGTGACCGTCTGCGGCACGTCGCCGAGGAGTTCGACCAGCCCGGCGATGGCGACGAGCTCGGCCGCGAGGAACACTCCCATGTACAGCAGCGACACCAGGGTCACGGCGACACCGACTCCGCGCCCGAACCGCACCCGGAGGAACTCGCCGAGGCCTTGCCCGGATGGCGCGATTCGGCGTACACGGGGGCCAACGAAGGCGAACACCAGGAACGGAGCGGCGGCCGCGACCGCGTATCCGATGACCGGACCGATCCCGAGGATCGCACCCAGCTCCGGCGGGGCGAACAGGATCCAGGCGCCGAGCCCCGAGGCGAGGAACGACAGGCCCAGCGCCACCGGTCCCTGGCTGCCGCGGGCCAACAGGTACCCGTCGAGGTCGGTGTCGGTGCCCTCACCGCGTCGCAGCCCGATGGCCACGAAGGCGAGCAACACCCCGACGAGGAGGACGATGCTCACGGTCGACCCCAACGTGACGCGCTCCCTCCGCCGGCATGACCCGGATCAGGTTCCGAGGTACCGCACCGTCCGGTGCGCTCTCAGCCCCGGTTCCTGGGGGCTCCCTCGGCGTCGATGGCAACGAGCGTAGCAAGCTGCAGCGGCGTGGAACGGCAGGCGGTGGTTGACCGGGGACGTAACCGAGATCCCTGGTCAAGCGCTGACGGCAGGGGCCGATGTCTCCGGTGAGCGCAGGAGGTGA
>SKRR01000048.1 GCA_007118345.1 Microthrixaceae bacterium
GAGGCTCAGGCGGAACTGTCCCGCCAGGCACGCACCGACGGGTTGACCGGACTGCTCAACCGCAGCGAGCTGTACCGCCGCCTCGATGGTCTGGTCGAGGAGCGCCGGGAGCGCTCCGCGGGTCGGCGGCACCGCGACGGTTGGGTCGGCGAGCTCGGGGTGCTCTACTGCGATCTCGACCGTTTCAAACAGGTCAACGACTGCCACGGCCATGCCGCAGGCGATGTGGTGCTCATGGAGCTCTCCCGCGAGCTGCAGCGATCGGTACGTGACGTCGACCTCGTGTCGCGGGTGGGTGGCGACGAGTTCGTGATCGTCTGTCCGGAGCTGGAGTCCGTCGCCGCGCTCGAGGAGGTCGTCGCGCGGGTCCGGCGGCGTGTCGCCACGATCGAGGTCGATGGTCGCCCGGTACGGCTCAGCGTGGGGGCCGTCCTCGCTGCCGACGGTCTGAGCTCCGACGACCTGATCCGGCTCGCCGACGAGGCGATGTACCGCGACAAGGCGCTGGGAGCGCCGCGCGAACAGCTCGGATGAGCCGCTCAGGGCAGGTGGGAGATCGCCTCGTCGAACACCCGGAACAGCGCCGGACCCGATGAGTTCTCCCGAGCGAGCACACCCAGGCGTCGGCATCGCGCCAGCAGGTCACGCGCGGCTCGCCCCGGCCAGGGACGGGGGAGCAGCTCCGGGGGGAGCAGCGGGTCGCTGGAGAAGCAGTCGTTGAACCGCACGGCGAGGTGGAGCACACCGGGAAGGAAGTCGGTCTCGCTGAGACGACGCCCGTCCCGGCGCATCTGCTCCAGTTCGGCCGGCACCTCTCCGTAGGTGGCGATGAAGGACTCGTAGCGTGCAGCCAGCTCGTCGAGGGGCCACAGCGAGGCAGCGAGCCGTCGGGGGTCGCGCTCGCCGCCGACGACGAGGTCGTCGGTGCTGTGGGTGCCCACGTGCTGTGAGAGGTCGAGCCGTTCGGCTCCTGCGACGATCTCGGGCTCCCAGGGGTGGGGGGAGAGGTAGACGCCGGGTTGCAGCGCGGCACCCCCGAGGGCGAGCACGTGATCGCGGAAGGCGTCGCGGGCGCTCCGGCGCGACTCGGGGATCGCGAAGGTGACGAGGCGCCACCGGCGGTCCCACCCGCGCCCCGCTGCATCCTGCGCGTAGGCCAACAGGTGACGCTGGTGGGTGACGTCCAGCAACGAGCGGGCCGCAGGACCCGCGCGGTACACCGCAGCGCGGCCCTCGCCCTCGCGTGCGAACAGCCCTTCGGCGACGAGGCGCCGCATGCACGACCGCACCGACTCGTCGGTCACCCCACAGGCGGCCGCCACGGTGTGCAGATCGGACCCGTGCACCGACCCGTCGTGGTGGGCGAGCCCGAAGACCAGCAGGCGGGTCGGGATCGCCTCGGCGGTCGCAGCGCTGTCGGTCGTTCCCGTCACGACCGACAGCGTGCAGGTGCTCGCGACCGGGTGTCAAACACGGACGGCGCGCCGGTCGCTGGACTCCGTCGCGGCGGCTCGTTACCGTCGCTGCGCGGACCGACCGCGGTCCGCCCGAGCGCAGGGGGCACGTGTGTCGATCCTCGACAAGGTCAAGGGACGCATCGAAGGGGTCGCGCCCAAGGTCAGTGAGTGCGCCATCGTGGTGCGGCCGCTGCCGCTGATCGCCGACGAGGTGATCTCCGCCGGCGACGACTTCGAGTTCAAGGTCGTCTTCGACCCGACCGACCGCCACCTCGTCGCCCTCGAGCCGGCGCGTCGTCTCGAGCTCATGAAGGGTCCCTTCACCCGGGGCGCGGTCGTGATCCTCGCCATCCACAAACCGACCGACCGGGCCATCGGCAAGATGTGGCTGATGACCCAGTCGCCGCTCCCTGAGGACCAGGCGGCCGGGCTGCTGCCGATCCGACTCGCCAAGGACGAGTGCTTCCTGTTCGACCTGTGGGTGCACGAGGACTTCCGGCGCCACGCCGTGGGGATCACGATGGCCTACGAGATGGGTGCGATGGCCGACGAGTACCTGCCCGAGAAGCGCTGGGTGTACGGCTATGCGCACACCGACAACGAGGCGTCGATGAACCTGATGTGGCTGGTCTACGGGATGTGGACCGTGCAGAAGGTCAAGGAGTACCAACTGGGCGACTACCGCGTGGGCGTCGTGCCGGGCTCGGACTCACCGAAGTTCGGCCCGTTCTCCAAACGCGGCCGCCATTCCGGCGACGGCTTCCAGATGCCGGGCAGGCCGCGGTCGGGCGAGGGGTACCGCGCCTACCACCACAAGGAGGGGTTCGCCCGCCGCTCCGCGCACATGGCGATCTCCGATGGGTGGATGTGGCCCGGGCCGGAGTGGTTCGACAACGATCACCCCGAGGACGCGGACGGTCGACCGGCACTGCCAGAGACGCTACCGCGCGAGATCGACCTCTGACCTCGGCGGTCAGCCGATGTGGAGACCGCATTCGGTCTTGTCGGAACCCGCCCAGCGACCCGAACGGGGATCATCGCCCGCTGCCACCGGCTGGGTGCACGGCATGCACCCGATCGAGGGATACCCCTGCAGCGTCAGCGGGTTCACGGGCACGTCGCGCTCGCTGATGTACGCATCGACGTCGGCGGCGGTCCAGTTCGCGAGTGGACTGATCTTGACCAGACCACGTAGGTCGCGACCGACGATCGGCGCGTCCGCCCGACTCGGTGCCTCGTCCCGACGTAGCCCCGACATCCACGCCGCCTTGCCGGCGAGCGCACGGTCGAGCTGACCGACCTTGACCGCCGAACAGCAGTTGGAGGGGTCGACCTTCCAGAGTTCCTCGTCATGGGGCGGGACGGTCATGATCCGCAGGTTCAGGCCGTAGTGCCGCCGGACCCGCTCGACGGTCTCGAGCGTCTCGGGGAAGTGGTACCCGGTGTCGATGAACACCACCTCGATCGCCGGAGCGACCGTCACCGCGAGGTCGATCAGCACCGCGTCGGTCATGGACGCAGCGAGCATCATGTGGGGGCCGAAGTTGTCAACGGCCCAGCGGACGATCTTCGACGCCGGCTGGGACTCGAACCGTTCGTTCAGTCGAGCCAGATCGGCGTCGTCGAACTCAGTGGACCTGAACGGTCCGGGAGGTGGTTCGGTGGGGACGTGGATTGCGGACAGCGCCTGGGGCATCAGACTGCACACTCCGACTCGCCGATGGCCTTCTCGTACGGGCCAGTCTCGCCGAAGTCGACGTAGAAGTCGGGGTTCTCCTCAGGGTCCGGGAACTCGTCGAGGTCCTTGAGGCCCGCGGCGACTTCCTTGGCGCCACCGACCCGGGCCAACCAGCCCTGGAACGACTCGCCGAACTCGCGTTCAGCGGCGTACCGCCCGACGACCCGGACGACCGCCTGTGGCGCTGCCTTCGCTGGGAGGCGCAGCGCCTTGGCCCCGAACTCGATCTGCTCCTCGCCCACGTACCCGCCCAGCAGCATCTGGTACCCGGGTGCGGAGCGCCCATGGGCCCGTCGCTCGGCGCCGAAGAAACCGATGTCGGCGATGTGGTGCTGGCCACAGGAGTTCGTGCAACCGGAGATGTTCGTGCGGACGCCCTCGACCTCACCGAGACCGGCCGATTCGAGCGCTTCACCGATAGCGCTCGCCAGACCCCGGGACTGGGTGACCGCCAAGTTGCAGGTGTCCGCTCCGGGGCACGCCACGACGTCGCGACTCAGTTCTGCACCCGGCTCGGCCATGCCGATGGCCGCGAGGCGGTGGTAGAGCGGTTCGAGCTGGTCCTCGGACAAGCCCCGCAACACGAAGTTCTGGCGGTTGGTGATCCGCACCTCGGCATCGAAGTCACGGCTGATGGCGGCGACTCCGCGGAACTGTTCGGCGGTGACGTCGCCCAGCCGTGACCATGCGAGCGCCGAGACGGTGCCGTTGGCGACGCCGCGAACCACGTTCGCCTCGCTCCAACGCACGAAGGGAGAGGTGCCGCGCAGGCTGACCGGCTGACCTTGGCCCATCGCGGTGACCGGCCCCTCGCCGCGACCTGCCGGCGCATCGCCACGTTCGACGACCTCGGTGGGGATCCCACCGGGCCAGGTGGCGCTGGCGAGCAGGAACTTGCGGGACGCGATGATGCGACGCT
Organism: Microthrixaceae bacterium; assembly: GCA_007118345.1. GTDB lineage: Bacteria > Actinomycetota > Acidimicrobiia > Acidimicrobiales > Microtrichaceae > SKRR01. The sequence continues at coordinate 4,115 of SKRR01000048.1, forward strand.
GGAGCTCCTCGAAACCGAGCTCGTCGACGAGCCACTTCATACGGGCACGCAGCTTGTTGTCACGATTGCCGGCCTGCTCGAACACCCGCACGCACGCCTCGAGCGTCGGCAGCAGTTCGTCCCGGGTCGTGAAGTCCTCCAGCGCGAGGGCCGGGTGCGGGTTGGCGCCGAGACCGCCGGCGACGAAGACCCGGAACCCGGGCTCGACCGATCCGTCGTCGAGGGTCCGGTTCACCGCGATCACCCCGACGTCGTTGAACATCGCCTGGCCGCAGTCGGTCGCGCACCCCGAGAAGTTGATCTTGAACTTGCGGGGGAGGCGGGCCGAGATCGGGTTGCGAAGGAAGTGCCAGAAGGTCGCGTCGGCCCAGGGCTGGATGTCGAGCACCTCGTGGGGGCAGGCCCCCGCCAAGTGGCATCCCATGACGTTGCGCACGGTGTCCGAGCAGGCCTCGCGGGTGGTCAGACCCACCTGGGCGAGCTCCCACAGCAGGTCGGGCACCCGCTCGAGCTGCACGAAGTGGAACTGCACGTTCTGCCGGGTCGTGAGGTGGCCCCAGCCACGGCTGTACCGCTCGGAGATGTCCGCCAGGCGGTCCAGCTGCGTCGGTGAGATCGCGCCGTACGGGGCCTTGATCCGGATCATCTGGTCGTGGCCACCCTGACGTTGCCCGTAGACACCGTTGGCCAGCCGGAACACCTTGAAGACGTCCTCGTCGAGGTCGCCCGCAAGGTACTCGGCGAGGCAACGCTCGAACTTGCGGATGTCGGCGATCATCTCCGGGTCGACGGCCGTTCCGGCGTCGTCGGTGGACACCTCACCGTCGGTATCGATCTCGATCGTGCTCATGTGTGCTCCGGCCGGTCACTTGAAAGCTGACTGATTCGGTCGACAATAGCAGCGAAATCCGACCAGTCCACTCAGGTATTGCGCGTCCGGCGGTCAGCCAGCAGCTCCGCCACTCAGCTCTTGCGCAGCAGCTCCGCCACTCAGCTCTTGCGCAGCAGCTCCGCCACTCAGCTCTTGCGCAGCAGCTCCGCCAC
>SKRR01000270.1 GCA_007118345.1 Microthrixaceae bacterium
CACCTGCCGTTCGTCGGGTTCCCCGGGCAACGGCCGATCGTCGTCGGCGACGCCCTGTTCGCCGAGCTCGACTGGTCGGCGAGCGTCCCGAGCAGTCACCCGTTGGTCTTCGTGGCGGCGCTGATCGGGGTCGGGGTGCTGCTCGCCGGTCGCGGGTCGGTCCGTTCCTGGCGCATCCCGGTGGTCGGTGGCGCGTTCGGTGTCGCACCCATCGTCGTGTTCGGCTACATCGCCCAGCGGTACCTGGTCGACCTGGTGCCGCTGCTGGTGCTCGCCGGCGCCCTCGGGCTGCAATCGGTCGCCGCACGTTCGTCGCGATGGCACAGGTGGGCACGCCGTGGCGTGGCAGGCGTCGTGGTCGCCGCGGCGCTGTTCGGTGCGTGGGTCAACGCATCGCTCGCGCTCCAGTACCAACGCGAAGTCGCGCCGCAGCGCAGCGAGGCCGAGCGCGCCGGTTGGCTGGCACTGCAGCAGCGCGTCGGCGGGAGCTTCGAGGTGGTGAGGATCGACACGGACGAACCGGCTCCGGTGGCGGGTCCGGTCGGTCAGCTGCTCGTGGTCGGTGAGTGCGAGGCGCTGCTCCGCAGCAGCGGCTCGCGCTGGTACCTCCTCGAGAACGCCGAGGGTGCTGGTGGCGTGCGCCTCGATCTCGACGCGGCGGGACCGATCGATGCACCCGTCGCGATCATGCGGTCACGCTCGGGGAACCGCACCGCCGAGCTCGTCGTCGAGCCGGCGGAGGAATCCGAGCTGCGAGGGGGCTCGTCGGTGCGCCTGGTGGTCGAGGTCGAGGTCGAGGTCGAGGGCGCGCTGACCCGGTCCTTCGTCGGGCCGTCGTTCGACCTGAGCAGCGGTCGGCAGACCTCGCTCGAGGTGCAGATGGACCACCGGGCGGGCGAGACGGTGGTGCGAGACGCATCGGGCGGCGACGAGCTGCTGCGCGTGCAGATCGCACTGCCGGTCGACGAGCCCGAGCCGGTGACCGACGCTGGACTCGACGTGGAGGTCAGTTCGCTTCCGACGCCTCGCTGCGACGACCTCGACCGTTGATCCGGCGGGGGGGCCTGGCACCGACCCGCATCGCCGGGCGCTCGATGACGTACCAGCTCGCCGCGCCCGCGGCAAGGCTGGCGAGCACGGTCACGACCATCATCCCCACGAAACTGGCGGCGAGCGCCGGCTGTCCCGTCCATCGCAGGTAGACGTCCTGGAACGCCTCGTGCCAGATGTAGATGCCGTAGGAGATGAGGCCGAGCCACACGGCCACGGGGTTGGCGAGCACCCGGCCGACCAGTCCGCCACGACGAGCGCTCAACACTGCGGGAGCGACCAACAGCGCTGCGACGATCAGGTACAGGATCCGCACGGCGAACGCCTGTGAGGGCGTGAAGGTCGGGAACATCGGCAGGTCGAGCCGGGTGGCGACCACCCAGAAGGCCACGAGTGCGCCGACCCAGCACGCCACGGCGAACCCGGCGCCGGTGACCCACCGCGGGAGGCGGAGATCGCGCTGCGCGACCCACGCGGTGAGCACGGCCAGCAGCATCCCGGGCACGAAGTCGCCGATCCGGAACGGCAGCCACGTCCCGAGCTGGGCGAAGCGTGAGTCCGACACGCCAATCCCGACGAGCGCCAGGTTGGCGAGCGTCGATCCGACGAGGAGCACGAGCAGGCCGCCGACCTCGAGTCGGAGCTGGGCGCGGCCGGTGCGCCCGGGTCGGGACATCAACCAGGCCCACAGCGGGACGAACACGTAGAACGCGACCTCGGTCGAGAGGGTCCACGCCTGCTGGATGGGGCCACCCACGAGCTGGTCCAGGTCGTAGACGTGCAGCAGCAGGTAGTGGGCGACGATGCTGTGGGGATCCTCGAAGGCCGGCGCTCGCAGTACGAACGCGATGATCGTGAGCGCGACCCAGTAGGCGGGCAGGATCCGCAGGATCCGGCGTCGGGCGTAGGTGGCGAGGTCCCCCGGCGGCAGGCCGCGGAGCCGGGCCGCGACGAAGGGCCGGTACAGCAGGAAGCCCGACAGGACGAAGAACACCGAGACCCCGACGTCGAGCCGTGCGAGGTAGGGGCCCACCGATGGAGTTCGGCTGATGTAGCCGCTCAGCAGCCCGACATGGGTGACCAGTACCCCGATCGCGGCCACGGCACGTGCGCCGTCGAGTGCCGGGTACCGCTCACGGCCGGGCGACATCGGGCGCGGTCCGGCAGCGACCCCGCTCCCGGCCTCGTGCTGGGGCGGTGCGTCCATGCGGGTGATCGTAGGCGCGGGCTAGCCTCGCTCCGGTCGAACTCGGAGGTCAGGTGGCAGCACAGCGGATCGGGATCCTGGTCGTCGCGTACAACGCGGCGACAACCCTCGCCACCGTGCTCGATCGCATTCCCGAGGACTTCCGTCGGTCCATCGCAATGGTGCTCGTGGGCGACGACCATTCCCAGGATCACACCCACCTCGTCGCCGTCGGCTACCAGCAGCTGTCGTCGGATCTGCCGCTCCGGGTGCACCGCCACGACCGCAACCTCGGCTACGGCGGCAACCAGAAGTGGGGTTACCGCACCGCCATCGAGGAGGACCTCGATGTGATCGTGCTGTTGCACGGTGACGGCCAGTACGCCCCCGAGCTGCTTCCGGAGATGGTCGCCCCGCTGCTCTCGGGCGAGGCCGATGCCGTGTTCGGCTCCCGGATGCTCCAGCGGGGCGGTGCACGGCGCGGTGGCATGCCCATCTACAAGTACGTCGGCAACCGGATCCTCACCACGGTCGAGAACGCCGTCATGGGCGTCGAGCTGTCGGAATGGCATTCCGGGTACCGGGCCTACTCGGTGGACGCGTTGCGGAGGTTGCCCTTCGAGCGCAACAGCGACGGGTTCGACTTCGACACCCAGATCATCATCCAGCTCATCGAGTCCGGCCGACGGATCGCGGAGATCCCGATCCCCACCTACTACGGCGACGAGATCTCGCACGTGAACGGTCTCAAGTACGCGAAGGACATCACCACCGAGGTCCTTCGCTACCGTGCGCACAAGATGGGGTTCGGAACCGGGGAGCTGGCGTTCGCCGAGCAGGGCTACGAGGAGAAGCACGCCGAGGAGTCCTCCCATCGGGTCCTCGCTGCCTGGGCGTCGCACCGCCCCGGAGCGCGCGTGCTCGATCTCGGGTGCTCGGACGGGCACCTGTCCGCGACGTTGCGTTCACAGGGCCACCATGTGACCGGGGTGGACGTCGCAGCGTCACCGGAGGTCGAGCAGCGGGTCGACGCCTTCGTGTCGGCAGATCTGGACCGGGGTCTGCCCGCCGGGCTGGAGGGGCCGTTCGACCTGGTGGTGTTGGCGGATGTGCTCGAGCACCTGCGTGAGCCCGGTGAGCTGCTCAGGGCGCTCCTCGACGGCAACCTGCTCGCGCCGGGAGCAACGGCCCTGGTGAGCGTGCCCAACTTCGGCCACTGGTACCCGCGTGTGCGCGTGGCGATCGGCAGGTTCGACTACGACCGTCGGGGCATCCTCGACGCCGGCCACCTCCGCTTCTTCACGCGACGCAGCTTCGAGCGACTGGTCACCGACACCGGGTGGTCCATCGCCCGGCGCGACGCCACCGGCCTCCCCCTCGAGGTGGCCGACCGGGGTGCTGGCGACGCCGGTCTCGCGCCGGCGAGCGGCACGGGCGCCCGCATGGTGTCAGCGATCGACCGACTGTTGGTCGGCCTGCGGCCACAGCTGTTCGGCTACCAGTTCCTCTACGAGCTCCGGCCGGGACGCAGCTGAGCCGTGGCCACCGCTGCCGGCAACCTCCACGCGCCTGAGGGAACTGCCGAGGGTGTCCCCCCGGACCATCAGGACGCCGATCAGTCATGGGCGGCTCGCTGGTTCGTGCCGGCACTCGTCGGCATCTCTGCCGTGGCGCTGGCGATCCGCGTCGCGTTCGTCCTGATCCGGCAGTCCGCCGTCGAGCTCGTCACCGGTGACGCCTACTGGTACCACTTCCAGGCCAAGCTCGTCGCCGAGGGCCGCGGCTTCCTGCACCCGTTCGACTTCTACAAGGACGGCATCGTGGCCCCGGGCGCTGACCACCCGCCCGGCTTCGTGCTCATCCTCGCTGCGCTCGACGTGATCGGGATCGACACCCCTCAGGGGCAGCGGTTGGTGATGTGCATCGTGGGCACGGCGTCGGTGGTGGTCATGGCGCTCCTCGCCCGACGGCTCGCCGGGCCGATCGCCGGCCTCGCCGCCGCAGGCGTCGCCGCGGTGTACCCGAACATCTGGATCAACGACGGCATGTTGATGGTCGAGACCGTCTTCATCCTCTCGACCGCACTGGCGCTGCTGTGCTGCTACCGGTACCTCGAGACCCCCTCGCTGGCCTGGCTCGCTGGCGTCGCGGCCGCCCTGACGGTCGGAGCGATGCACCGACCGGAGGCCCTCGCGGTCTTCGGCATCCTGGTGCTGCCGATGGTGCTCGGTCGCCGCGCCCTGGACTGGCGGACCCGGATCGTGCATCTCGCGGTCGCCGCGATCATCCCGATCGCATCGTTCGCTCCCTGGGCGCTCTACAACATGACCCGTTTCGAAGCACCGGTGCTGTTGAGCACGGGCGCCGGCCAGACCCTCGCAGCCGGGAACTGCGACCTCACGTACTCGGGCACCTTCCTCGGGTTCTACGACACCAACTGCCTCCGGGAGCCGCAGATCGTGGAACCGACCGAGCCCGACCGGTCGCTGCGTGACGGTGAGTACCGCGAGATCGCGCTCGGCTACATGTCCGAGCACCGAGGCGAGCTGCCGAAGGTGATGGCGGCCAGGGTCGGGCGTGTGTGGCACCTGTACCGGGTCGAGCAGAGCATCGGGCTCGACGGGTTCGTGGAAGGGCGCGCGGGCGGCGAGCCGGGTGGCGACTTCCGGCTCGTCAGAGAGGCGCTGTGGGCGTACTACGTCCTGGTCCCCTTCGCCATTGCCGGTCTGGTCCTGCTCCGTCGTCGCAGGGTCGCGATCTACCCACTGCTCGCCCAACCACTGCTCGTGACGTTCACCGCGGCGGCCACCTTCGGCATCACTCGCTACCGCGCAGGTGCCGAGGTCACGATCGTGGTCGCCGCAGCGGTCGCGATCGGCGCGATCGTGGCGCATCTGTCGGCACCCGCCGGCCGGAAGGACCATGCAGATGTCCGATGAGATCACCCAGCAGGACATGGTCCACCGCCTCCCGCCGGCGCAGCTGGTCGACCGCGCGGCGTACCTCATCGAGATGGTCCGGGGTCGTCGCGCGGCACACGTCGGCTTCGTCGACAGTGGCTGCTGGGCCTACCACGACCGTTTCGACAGCTGGTTGCACGCGCACCTCGATGCCGCGGCGTCCTCGATGGTCGGGCTGGACCTCGACGCGGCCGGCGTCCAGCGGGCGCTCGAACTGGGCTTCGCCGCGCATGCGGTCGACGCCCGTGATCCCGACGCGATCGCAGCGCTCGGTCTGGACCCCGTCGACGTCGTCGTCGCCGGTGAGGTCATCGAGCACCTCGACGACAGCGGATCGTTCCTCGAGGGCCTGCACTCGCTGGTGGCACCCGGGGGTCGTCTGGTGGTGACCACGCCGAACGCATCCGGACTGCTCAACGCCGGTGCAGCGGCGCTGGCCGGCTACGAGGTGAACCACCCTGATCATGTCACGCTCTACTCCTGTTTCACCTTGACCAACCTCATGGCGCGACACGGGTGGGAGGTCGACGAGGTGGCGACCTACGTGCCCGTGCTCAAGGAGTTCGACGCGCTGCGCGGCCGTATGAAGGTGCTGGGCGCAGGGGCGAGGGTCGTGCTGGGCACCGAACGACTCCTGGGCCGGATGGGGCGGCCGTACGCAGCTGACGGCCTCATCGTCGGAGCGAGATCGACCCGCTGAGCGCTGCGGGCCGCAGCCCGCTCCCAGCAGCTCCATCGACGGGGAGCCCGACGGTCCTGCTCAGCGGTCCTGCTCGGCGCCCTCACGCTCGTCGAACCGTGCGGCGAGGTCCTCCTGGGCGCTGCGGAGCAACGCGAGCTCTTCCGCGAGGGTCCGGACTCGTTCCTCGGAGCGGGACAACTCCCAGGAGAAGTGCACGACGATCAGGAAGAGGAACCCGACCGCCATCAGCAGGAAGGTCGCCGGCGGGTAGTAGATGCCCACGGCGCGGCTGGCGCTGTCGAGCAGGCCGGGGAATGCAGCCACCACAGCGAGCGCGAGTCCCACGGTGAGCCACAGCAGTGAGTACTTGCTCCGCAGGCTGTGCCGGCGCACGAGCCGGAGGATGAACACCAGGACCGCCAGGGTGACCACCGCGACGAACACGTGGGCCCGGGCGCTCATGGAACCGAACTCGTCCAGGCCCACGGTCTGTGCGAGCAGTGTCATCACGGCTGACTCCCAACGGGCTCGGGCTTCGGGGCGTCGGCCCGTGTCGAGGACGAGCGTCGCCGGCTCGCCCGTGCGGTGAGGGTCACGAGCAGCCGCACGTAGTGGTAGGCGAGCTTCAGGTGCATCGTCGATGGCGTGCCACCTGCTCGTTGGTGCATCTCGACCGGCACCTCGGCGATCCGGAACCCCTCGTAGGTGGCCGCCATCAGCGCCTCGACGGACTCCATGTACTCCGACGGGTAGGAGCGTGCGAAGTACTCGAGCACCGGCCGGTTGAAGGCCCGGAAACCGGAGCTGGTGTCGCTGAAGGTCCGACCGGAGAGCATCCGCACCGAGAACTCCAGCAGGCGCATCGCGCCGCGGCGGGTCCGGCCCACCTCGTAGCTGGTGTCGCCGCCGAACCGACTGCCGATCACGAAGTCGGCCTGGTCGAGGGCCGCGAGCAGGTGCGGAATCTGCGTGGGGTCGTGCTGGCCGTCGGCGTCGAGTTGCACCGCAGCGTCGTACTCGTGGCGCACGGCGTAGCGGAACCCGGTGCGCAGCGCACCCCCGATCCCGAGGTTGAAGGGCAGCACGGCGACGTCGGCGCCACCGGCGCGGGCGGTGTCGGCAGTTGCGTCGGTCGACCCGTCGTCCACCACCAGCACATCGAGCTCGGGCGTGGCGTCGCGCAACCCGCGCAGCACCGCAGGCAGGGTCTCGGCTTCGTTGAGCGCCGGGATGATCACGAGGACTCGGATGACGGGCCTCCGGGGTCGGTCCGCCACATTCTCGCATGTGGGCCGGGTGCACACCGGCAGCCGGGCGGCGCCCTAGGGTCAGGCGCCGATGTCGACGTCGACCCCTTCTCCGGCGGCGACCAGCGGCCGTGGCGTGCGTCGCTGGTGGACCGAACGTGACCGACGGCTCGATGCCGTCGCCGTCGCCGTGCTGGCGCTCGTGCTGCTGCTGCCGGTGCCGGGGCTGCTGCGGTACCAAGGCCCCCCGATGGAGGAGGGCTTCATGCTCGTCTTCCCCGAGCGGTTGTTGGCAGGGGACTACCCGCACCGGGATTTCCTGCATCTCTACGGCCCGGGCTCCCTGTGGGTGCTGGCCGGTGTCTACGGCGTGCTCGGTGTCGACCTGTTCGTGGAGCGAGCCGTCGGCCTCGTGCAGCACGCCGGCGTGGCGTTCGGGATGTTCTTCCTGCTGCGGCCGTTCGGTCGGCGGGTCGCCCTGTCGGCAGGAATCGTGTCGATCCTGGTGCTGATCGGCCCCGGTGGTCTCTCGGCGATGGCATGGAACGGTGCGCTCGCGCTCGGCGTCGGAGCCCTCGCCCTGGGCACCGCTGCCCAGCGCCGTGACCCCGGACGGCTCACGGGCTGGATGTCGGCGGGCGCCGGTGTGCTCGGCGGCGCGGCCCTCCTCTACCGGCCGGACATGGTGCTGGCGATCGGCTTCGGCCTCGGAGCGCTGTGGTGGGCATCGGACGGCGCCCGGCGGCGCCCCCTGCTGATCGGGTTCCTCGCGACGCTCTCGTTGTACGTCCCACACGTCCTGCTCGCAGGGATCGGCAACGCGATCCAGGGGATGTTCCTCGAGCCGGTCTTCGAGCTGCGCAGTGGTCGGACCCTTCCGGTCCCGCCGTCGTGGGATCGCATCGACGGATTCCTCCAGCGAGCGGGAGCGCTCCGCACCGACGGGTGGCCCCTCCCGATGCCGGGGCTCTCCCAGCAGATCCACCTGTGGTTCTGGTTGGTCCCGATCTCGTTGCTGGTCGTCCTGGTCGGTGCCTGGAGGTTGCGGCGACGCGCCGGTCCGACGGGCCACCTGCGGCACCAGGCCGACGTCCTGTGGCCCGCTGCACTGTTCGCCACCGCGCTGGTTCCCCAGGCGATGCAGCGGCCCGACACCACCCATCTCGCATGGGTGACGGGCATCAGCTTCGCCCTGTGCCTCCCTGCTGTCGTGTCGTTGATGGGTGAGCGGTGGCCGGAATGGAGCGTCGGTCGCCGTGCATGGTGGGCCATCGGCGGCCTGGCGTTGGTGTTCGTCGTGGTGATCCCGTTCTACCCGGCGCGCACCTACGTGGATCTGGTGGGCCAGAGTTTCGGTCAGAACCGCTTCGGGTTGGCCATCACCAACGGGGACCGGCGCTTCTACTACGGGTCCGAGGAGGGAGCCGCTCAGGCCCAGGCGGTGGTCGATCGGCTGGCAGCGGAGTCGACTCCCGGCGAGCGCCTGATCGTCGGACCCACCGACCTGTCGCGGACGAACTACAACGACGCGTTCTTCTACCATCTGTTTCCCGACCTCGAGCCCGGTACCCGCTACATCGAGATGGACCCGGGGATCGCGGACACCGAGGACTCGGGGCTCGCAGAGGAGCTCGAGACGAGCGACTGGCTGATCCTGTCGGACTCGGCCGATCTGTGGGAGGAGCCGAACGAGAGCCGCTTCAGCCGGTCGCAGCGACCGAACGAGGTGGTGGCGGAGCAGTACTGCGAGGTGGTCGCCGAAGGGGGTTTCACCCTGCTACGGCGCTGCGGGTGACTCGCGACGCCACCACTACACTCGCCGGGTGGCCGGCGCAGTCGTCATTCCCACCTACCAGGAGGCCGACAACATCGTCGAGCTGCTGCGCGCCGTCCGCCGGCACGCGCCTGAGCTGACGGTGATGGTCGTTGACGACAACAGCCCCGACGGCACCGGGCAGCTCGCCGAGGAGGTCGCGAGGGAGCTGGGGGGCGTCGAGGTCATCCACCGTGCCAGCAAGGAAGGTCTCGGTGCGGCGTACCGTCACGGGTTCCGCCATGCGTTGGACGGTGGCCATGATCCCGTGCTGCAGATGGACGCCGACTTCTCACACGACCCAGCGGTACTGCCCCACCTGCTGGCGGCGATCGAGCAGGGGGCCGAGGTGGCGGTCGGGTCGCGCTACGTGCCGGGTGGCTCGGTGCCGAGCTGGACGTGGCTCCGCCGGCAGCTGTCACGTTGGGGCAACTCCTACGCCCGGAGGATGCTGCGGCTGTCGATGCGGGACGCGACCACGGCGTTCCGGGCCTATCGCGCGGACGTGCTCGAGCGGATCGACATCGACGGCACTCGTGCGAACGGCTATCTGTTCCAGATCGAGACCGCGTTCCGCGTGTCCGTCGACGGCGCACGAGTCGAGGAGCACCCGATCACGTTCGTCGACCGCGTGGCCGGTGCATCGAAGATGGCGGTCGTGCGCACGATGGTCGAGACCGAGCTGCGCGTCACCTGGTGGGGTCTGTCGCTGCGGGCCCCCGCGCTGAGCGAGCGGGTGCGGCGGACCGCGCCGGGACGCTACGTGATGTCACGCATCCACCCGAGCTGAGCGGCGCTCAACCGAGCCGTGAGCCGGAACGAGCCGCGTCGCGAGGGATGATCGGTGCGTCCCGACCGCTGCTGCTCGGTCGACTGGAGGTCTGCTCGTGGTAGTCGGCGTCGACGTTGACGTTCCAGATGTCGTGCGGGCCCTTGCCGAGGATGTTCTCCACCGTCAGCATCGCAGTGAGCATCGAGTGGTCCTGGTTGTTGTACTTGTGCATGCCGTTCCGACCGACCGGGTACACGTTGGGGGCGGCCTCCTGGAGCCAGTCGTCGAGCACCTTGACGTTCTCCGCGTACACGTCGTCGTACACGGGATAGGCCTTGGGCTGGCGGACCACGTAGCCCGTTTCGACCTTCGTGGGGTTGACCAGGCCCAGGATGCCGAGTTCTCGCTTGCCCCGCTCGATGAGCACCTCATCGGGGGCGTTCCACAGCTCGTCGCCCTCGAAGACGAAGTACTCCAGGCCGAGACAGGTACGCCCGTCCTTGACCAGGTAGGGCGACCAGGAGCCGAAGTTTTGGATGCGCCCGACCTTCACGTCGGGTGAGTGGATGTAGATCCAGTTGTCGGGGAACGAGTACGCCTCGGGCACGACCAGGGCGACGGTCAGGAAGTCCCTGAAGCCCAGGTCGTTCGCGGCTCGCAGCACGTGATCGGGCGCTGGTGGTTCCATCGCCTTGATGAGCAGCGGGAAGGGCATCGACGACACCACGGCGTCGGCGGGCAACTCACGTCGCTGACCGTCCTCGGTCACCGTGTGCACGGTCGTGGCACGACCGTCGGCGCGGGTGACCTTGTCGACCCTGGTACGCATCTGGACCTCGGTGCCCGCGGCCTCGACCTTGTCGCGACAGACCTCCCACATCATGCCGGGTCCGTACTTGGGGTACTGGAACTCCTCGATCAGGCTCGTGACCTGCGCGGATCCCTTGCGGGCTCCGGCGATCCTGGTGCGGATCGGTTCCCAGACCGCGGAGAAGAGCGACATCCCCTTGATGCGCTGCGCGCCCCAGTCAGCGGATAGCTCCGAGGCCGGCACCCCCCAGACCTTCTCGTTGTAGGTCTTGAAGAAGTGCTCGTAGAGTCGGCGGCCGTAGTTGGCGACGATGTAGTCCTCGAGCGTCACCTGCTTCTTCGGCGGTCGGATGCGCACCCACAGCGCCGACACGACGCACCGTGCCGCTTCGACCGGGCCCAGGTTGCGCAGCGCGTTGACCGGCTTGATGGGGTAGTCGTAGTACTTGCCCTGGTAGTAGATGCGGCTCATCCGCGGACGCTGGAGGAAGTCCTCGTCGGGCAGGATCTCGTGCCAGAGCGCCTCGACCTCGGGCACCTTGGTGAAGAACCGGTGGCCGCCGATGTCGAACCGCCAACCATCCCGTTCGACGGTGCGCGAGATGCCTCCCACGATCTCGTCCGCCTCGATCACCGTCGAGGTGTGTCCGGCCTTCATCAACTCGAAGGCAGCAGTCAGCCCGGCGGGCCCGGCGCCGATGATCACCACCCGAGGGTCCGGTTCCACGGTCGGGTCGCCGCTTCGGGTCGTGTCGTCGGGGGTGGTCTCGTCAGCCATGTGCAGTCCTGGAGGGATGGGCGACGCTCGCCCGCGGGGCGACGTTAGTGCCTCGTGGTTCACTGTTCGTGCCTCGCGGCGTGTGACGACTCACACGCTGCGGAGATGCCGTGCGTGGTCCTCGGAGGTCTCGAGACGCCGGACCGCGGTCAGCTGATCGGTCCGGAAGCTCGCCACCCGTACGGACCAACAGTCGACCCGTTGGCGACGCCCGTCGGTCCGGAAGAAGGTCGTCATCGACTTTTCCTGCTGGTACGCGTCGGCGCCCCTGACGAGCTCGTGCGTCCCGTCGCTCAGCACGATCTCGAAGGTGGTGTCACCGATCGGGTCGGCGGGCGTGTCGGCGAAGGTCTGGTGGGTGTCGACGGTGCTCATGAGCGAACCGTACGACGGTGTGCCTGTGGATCGGAAGGGCCACAACCGTGTGGATTGGCAGGGGATCGACGGGGGATGGGAGCGAGGTCCTCCACACCCGCCGGGCACCGTCGCGCGAGACTCGGCCCATGAACGACACTGACGCCGTTCCCGACGGGCCGCTCGAGTTCACCTGCCCGCGTTGTCGGCTCGAGGTGGTCGAGGAGCTGTACGGCCCGTGCGGATCGTGCCGCTCGACGCTCCGGACCCTGATCACCGCCGAGGCCCGCGAGGTCGACGCCGCCGCCTACGAGCCCAAGATGAACGTGACACCGAACGCGGTCGCCCTCAAGGACTGAGCCGGCACCGCCTGCTGCGCCGTCCCGGGCCACCTCCGTCGCTCCCGTTCACATCCGGGCGATGGGCAGCGGTGAGTACCGCGGTCCTCGCCGGGGTGCAACGGCGCCACAGCTGCGCAGCAGGCGCACCACGACGGCCCGCCGCCCCTGCCACGGTTCGAGCAGCTCGAGCATCCGCGCGTCGGAACCCCGTGCCACTCCGGCGAGCGCATGGCACACCGCGTGCGGCAGGTGGAGATCGCCGAGCAGGACCGCATCGGGGTCGCCGAGCACCTGCCCGGCCAGTCCGGTCGCGGTCCAGGACCCACAGCCGGGCACCGAACGGACGACCTCCTGGAAACGATCGGAGCCCGTCGATCGTGCCCGTTCGAGGGCGGGCAGCACTCCGAGCGTCCGGCGGACGGTGTCGGCGCGCTGTCGTTCCACCCCCAGCACGTGCCACTGCGCATCGCTGAGGCGGACCAGTGTGCGGGGGTGCGGCGGCAGCCGGACACCCGGGCACGTGCCGGGCGACTCCTCGCCGTAGCGTCGCACGAGCTGGTACCAGCTGGTGCGGGCCTCGCGAGAGGTCACCCGTTGGGCGAGGACGACCGGAGCGACCGCATCGGCCAGCGACAGCCCGGCGCCGTGACGAAGTCCCGGCCTGGAGCGGTACGCATCGCGAACCGCAGGGTGCGTGCTCGGGTCGAAGTCCACGTCGTGTCGGCCGATGCCGAGCATCGTCGGCGTGCGGTCGGCCGCCCACTCGGCGCCGTCACCCCACGCGTCGACGGCCAGGTGGTCGCCCAGATGGTCGATCCGAAGTGTCGCCGGGCCGGCGGGAGTCCACATCGCCCGCTCGACCCGCCGAGGGTGCAGGGCCCAACTCGGATCACGGCCACCGTCGGTGAGTGGCCGACAGGTACGGACCAGGTCGATCGGGCCGTCGAGGGGCACGGTCCGCTGGAGCGCGACGTCGGAGCTCATCGCCCCGGAGCCATCATCGAGCGGCCACCGAGCGGGCCCAGCGGTAGTCGGCCTTGCCCGACGGGGCGCGCACGACCTCGTCGACACGGACCACGGAACGGGGCAGCTTGTAGCGGGCGAGGTGACGTCCAGCGGTGGCGATGAGCTCGGTGTCGTCCACCGCAGCATCGTCGCGCAGCGCGACGACAGCGACGACCTCCTCGCCCCAGCGTTCCGAGGGACGTCCGCACACCACGGCGTCGTACACGGCGGGATGTCGCTTGATCGCCGTCTCGACCTCCTCGGCGAAGACCTTCTCGCCGCCGGTGTTGATGCACACCGAGTCGCGGCCGTGCAGTTCGATCGTTCCGTCCTCGGCGATGCGGGCTCGATCTCCCGCCACGGCGTACCGGATGTCACCCACCTGCGGGAAGGTGGCTGCGGTCTTCTCCTCGTCGCCGAGGTACCCCAGCGGCACACGGCCCGACTGGGCCAACCACCCCAGCTCGTCCTCGCCGGGCCGCAGCGTACGGTCGCGCCCTTCCGAGAGCACCGTCGTGGTGGCGCTGGGGACGAACCCCCGGTCGCCGCCCCCGGCCCGACGTCGCGCGACGCCCTGCCGTCCTGATTCGGTGGATCCCAGGACGTCGACGACGGTGAGCCCGTCGATCAGCTCGACCAGCGACGCGGCGGAGGTGGGCGACAGCACGGCGCCACCGGACAGCAGATGGCGCAACGACGACAGGTCCCGGTGTCGACCGGCGTCGCGTTCGGCGCGCAGAGTGTCGATGAGCGGACGGGCCATCGGATCACCGACCACGAGCAACGACGTCGCCCGGTGTGTTTCGATGGTGTCCAGCACGTCGCCGGGGTCGAACCGGTCGACCACCGACTGGAGCACGACGGTGCCGCCGGCGATCCAGCACGACAGTGCGTTCCAGTGAGCGGCGCCGTGCATGAGCGGCGGCGCCGGGAGGGCGCGCAGTCTGCTGTTCGCCCGCTCCACGACCGCATCCAGGGACGGGTACTCGCTCCCGTCCTCCGTGCGCACGCCGAGCGCAGCGACGATGAAGTCGGCCTGGCGCCACATCGTGCCCTTCGGCAGTCCGGTGGTGCCGCCCGTGTAACAGAGGTACAGGTCGTCGCCGGACCAGGAGCGGACGAGGTCGTCGGCCAGCTGTTCATCAGCCCGTCCGAGTGCGTCCTCGTACTCGACGGCACCGGGCAGGAGTTCGTGCGGAGAGCCGTCCCGAACCTGGAGGATCAGATCGGGCGGTCGCCGGAGTGCAGGGAGGACCGCTGCGAGGGTGGGGACGAACGAGTCGTGGACGACCACTGCACGAGCGTCTGCGTCGTCGAGGAGATGAACCAGTTCGTCGGCCACGTACCGGTAGTTGACGTTGAAGGACGCGCAGCGCGCCTTCCACGACCCGAGCATGCCCTCGAGGTACTCGGGACAGTTCCGCAGGTAGAGCGCGACGTGGTCCTGGCCGGACTGCCATCGACACAGCGAGTGACTCGGTGCCACATCGCCGAGACCGCTGGTGCGCAGCACCGAGGCGAAGCGGCGCGTGCGACGCCGGGTCTGGTCCCAGCTGAACGACCGTCCGCCCTGGACGACGCACTGACGATCAGGGTGTGCTGCGGCGATGGCCTCGGAGACCGAGGCGACATCGAGCTCCATCGGTGATCAGCTGCTGCTGGACGCGGGGCGCCCAACGGGGACCTCCGAAGCTTCCGCGACCGGCACGAGCGGGAAGTGGCAGGCCACGTACTGCTCGCCCTGCACCTGCTGCATCTGCGGTTCGACCTTCGCACAGATCTCCTGAGCCCGGTCGCAGCGGGTCCGGAACCGACAGCCGCTGGGTGGGTCGATCGGGGACGGCAGCTCGCCGCCGAGGTGCTCCGCGACGTCGAGGGTCGCAGCCGGATCGGGCAGCGGGATCGCAGCGAGGAGCGCAGCGGTGTACGGGTGGGCCGGAGCGGCGTAGAGCTCGTCGGGAGGGCCGATCTCGCACATCTTGCCCAGGTACATCACCGCGACCCGGTCGGAGACGTTCTTCACGACCGCCAGATCGTGCGCCACGAACACGAGGGTGAGCCCGTAGCGCTCCTTCATCTCCTCGAGAAGGTTGAGGATCTGCGCCTGGACCGACACGTCGAGCGCCGACACCGGTTCGTCGCAGATGATCACGGCCGGATCCGTGATGACGGCTCGCGCGATCGAGATGCGCTGGCACTGTCCGCCCGAGAACTCGTGCGGCTTGCGCTCCGCTGCAGCCTCGGGATCGATGCCGACCGAGGTCAGGACCTCTTCGACCTTGGCCCTGCGCTCGTCGGCGGTCCCTCGGCCCCAGATGGCGAGGGGCTCCTCGACGATCTGCGCGACCGTGCGTCGGGGATTGAGCGACGAGATGGGGTCCTGGAAGATCATCTGCAGCTTCGGTCGGGTCGCGCGGAGCTTCTCTCCCTTGAGCGCGACGAGGTCGGTCCCGTCGAGCACGACCGACCCACGGGTCGGGCGGGGGAGCTGCATGATCGCCTTGCCCGTCGTGGACTTGCCGCAACCCGACTCGCCCACGAGCCCGAGGGTCTCGCGTTCGGCGATGTCGAAGGAGATGTTCGACACGGCCGACACCGTGCGGCGACGACTCAGCTTGAAGTCGACGACCAGGTTCTCCACCCGGAGCAGCGTCTGGTCGGGGTCTCTCAGATGCGCAGTGCCGCTGCCGGCCATCAGACGTCGTCCCCCGTCGCGGCGGCGTCCTCCGTCACGGCGGGCGGGGCGGTCGCCATGAGCCGGCGAGCCTCGATCTGCACTCGGATCTCCTCGGTCTCGGGCGAGCCCACGGGGTAGAAGCACGCGTAGCGGTGGGCCGGGTTCGTCGGACTCTGGACCAACTCGGGGCGCTCCTCATGGCAGCGTTCACGGGCATAGGGGCAGCGGGGTGCAAAGGGACAGCCCTTCGGAGGGTTGGCCAGGTCGGGTGGCCGCCCGCCGATCGCGGTCAGGCGGGTGTGCGACGGGTCCTCGAGCTTCGGGATCGCAGCGAGCAGTGCCTCGGTGTAGGGCATCCGCATCTCGCGGAAGAGCACGTCGGTGGGTGCCTGCTCGACGATCCGCCCCGCGTACATCACGGCGATCTCGTCAGCACGGCCGGCCACGACGCCGAGGTCGTGGGTGACGAGGATCATCGCCATGTACCGCTCTCGCTGCTGTTCGGCGAGGAGGTCGAGGATCTGGGCCTGAACGGTCACGTCGAGCGCGGTGGTGGGCTCGTCGGCGAAGAGCAGCTTCGGCCCGCACGCCAGCGCGACCGCGATCACGACCCGCTGGCGCATCCCGCCCGACATCTCGTGCGGGTAGGCCTTGAAGCGCTTGTCCGCCTCGGGGATCTTGACCGCACGCAGGAGCGCGACGGCGGTCTCGCGCGCCTCGTCCTTGTTCATCTCGAGGTGGAAACGCAGCGATTCGGTGATCTGCTTGCCGATCCGCATGACGGGGTTCAGCGCCGTCATCGGATCCTGGAAGATCATCGCCATCTCCTTGCCCCACAGCGCCCGGTAGTCGGCGCCGGAGAGGCCGGTGATCTCCCTCCCCTCGAAGCGCACCTCGCCGAAGCGCTCGGCGGTGCCGGGAAGCAGGCCCATGATCGACCGGGAGAGGACCGACTTGCCCGAACCCGACTCGCCCACGATGCCCAGCGTTCGACCTCGATCGAGGTCGAAGGAGACACCGTCCACGGCGTTGAGCACCCCGCGGGGCGTCGGGAACTGCGTGCGGATGTCACGCACCTCGAGGAGTCGTTGGGCGCCGGGGATCCCGGTCGGAGTGGGGCCCTCGATGACCTCGGGCGGGGTCACAGGACCGACCCGCGAACGCTGAAGCGCTGGCTGATCAC
>SKRR01000252.1 GCA_007118345.1 Microthrixaceae bacterium
CGACGAGGTACGCGATCTGGTCGGCCTGAGCGTGGCGGCACCGGTACGGGTGCGTGAACGTGCGCTCACCTCGTTGGGTGAGGCGCTCGGCGTCCTCGCCCACGGCAGCGCCGAGGAGGCGCCGACGGCTCCACCACCTGACGGCGCGACGGCGACGACCGCGCCGGAGGGACCGGCGGGCGACGGAGCGGGCGACGGAGCGGGCGACGGTGGTGCCGTAACCGGTGACGGCGCGTCGCCCGAGGACACGGACGACCCACGGTCGCAGACTCCGAACGGCCAGGTCGGACCGCCCGGCGACGACGGGGTGCCGACCGCGCAGCAACGTCTCGCTGCCGAGGAGTTCGTGCTCGAACTCGTCAGGATCGGGGTCGTCCGCCTCGAACCCTCTGAGCTGACCGGCGGCGCCCTGTTCGGCGACGCTCCCCTCCGATTCCTGATGGTGGTCGCTCCGGACGGCACCGGCTCCGATGCGACCGCGCGGGCCGGGGGCGTTCCCACCGAGCCCGGGCTCCGCGACCTGTCGCGCGCGCTGGCGACTGCTGCGCCGCAGGTGCTGACAGTGGCCGAGCCTGCGACCGTCGGGCCGGTCGGCGACGACGCGCAGCGTGACCGGTCGACCGGATCGCTGCTGACCGAGCTGCGCGACGACGAGACGTCGGTCGAACTGTTGAGCAGCGTCGATCACCTCGACGAGGTGATCGGTCGTGTGGCGCTCGTGCTGGCGATCGAGGAGCAGGAGGCGGGAAGGGTCGGCCACTACGGCTCAGGTGACGGTGCCACCGCGGTCGTGCCGCGCGTCCCAGAATGACGCCTTGAGCACCGACGATCCGCGCAGCCTGCTGCGCGTCACCCGCGGGATGACCCTGGTCGTCGCGCTGAGTCGTCTGACCGGCTTCGTCCGTCTCGCCGTCGCGTTGGCGGTCCTCGGCACTGCGACGCAGTTGGGCAACGTCTACCAGACGGCGAACACCGTCCCGACCCTCCTGTTCGAGCTGTTCGCCGCAGGCGCGCTCCAGGCTGCGCTCATCCCCGACCTCGTGGATCGTCTCGACCGGGGCGACCGGCAGGGGGCGGGTCGCATCGCCAGTTCGGCGTTGGTGGTGGGTGGGGTGGCCCTCGGTGCGCTCGTGGTGATCGGCATCGCGGCGCGGGGGCCGGTCATGGACTGGTTCCTGCGGGACGTGCCCGTGGCATCGCGTGAAGAGGCGGCTGCACTCGGCGAGTTCATGTTGTGGTTCTTCATGCCGCAGCTGCTGTTGTACCTGGCAGGAGCGGTCGCCACCGCGGTGCTGAACGCGCAGCGTCGCTTCTACGCGCCGGTGTTCGCCCCACTGGTGAACAACGTCGTGGTCATCCTCACCCTGGTCGTGTTCTCGTTGCAACGCGCCGGGCGGCCACCGTCGCTGGACCTCAGTGGTGTCGAGAAGCTGATCCTCGCGGGCGGGACCACCGCGGGAGTGCTGCTGTTCTGCTCGTTGCCGGTCGTCGCGGCGATTCGTACCGGCTTTCGGCTCCGCCGGCCTCTCTCACCCACCTCGCCCGAGTTCGGCGGGCTCATGCGCAGCTCCTCCTGGACGATCACGTTCCTCGCTCTGGGCCAGCTGCTGAGCATCGTGGTCCTGCCCCTGACGAACGCCGTCGACGGTCACACCCTGGTGTGGCAGACCTCATGGCAGGTCTTCCTGCTGCCGTATGCGCTCCTGGCAGTTCCCGTGCTGACCGCACGGTTCCCTGCAATGAGCTCGGCCATCCGTCGCGGCGACGATGCCGCGTTCGCGCAGTACGTCGCCGACGGGACCCGGTCCGTGATGACCTTCGGCCTGCTGACCGGCGCGGCGATGCTCGCCACCGGTCCGCTCATGGCGCGGGTGGTGGCGTTCGGTGCGGGGGAGGGTGGTGTCGACGCCCTCGGCTGGGCCATCGTCGGGTTCGGCGCCGGTGTGGCGGGCTACGGGTTGTTGATGTTCCTGGCCCGAGCATGGTTCGCCGCCGGCGACGCGCGGACCCCTGCGCTCATCCAGCTGGGCGTCGTCGCGGTCGCGTCGGTGGCCATGATGGTGCTCGTGGGCACCGTCGACGACGAGCTCCGGCTCCTCGTGCTGGCGCTGTGCTTCGCTGCTGCACAGATCGTCGGAGCGGCGCTCGCGTTCGGTCTGCTGTGGCCCCGCCACCTCAGGGACCAGTTTCCGGCAGCAGGACTGCCGGCCGGCATCCTCCGGCGCGGCGTCGCAGCGATCGCGGCCGGTCTGGTGATGTGGGTCGTCACCCGGTACACACCCGCGGGCCGCGCTGCTGCGGCCGGCGGCCTCGCCGTGGCCGGAACGCTCGGGGTGGCGGTGTTCCTCGCCGTCCAGCGCCTGCTCGGCGGCGCAGGGGTCCGCGCAACGCTCAGCTCGATGGGGGCGGCGGACACCCCTGGGCCGACAGCTGGGCAAGGATGGTCCGATGGCTGACCCAGGACCGGAACGGATCGTCGCGCTCGTTCCGGTCAAGGACGGTGAGACATCGGTCGCCGACACGGTCGAGGCGCTGCTGGCTTCGAGGGTCCCCGACGAGGTCGTCGTCATCGACGACGGCTCGTCGGACCGCACCGCCACGGTCGCCGCAGCTGCCGGCGCGACCGTCCTGCGCCACGAGGTCAACCGGGGCAAGGGCGGTGCGGTCCGTTCCGGCGTCGACCACGCGACTGACGCCACGGTGTTCCTGCTGGTCGACGCCGACCTGCGCAGCCATGCGGCGGTGGCGACGAAACTGGTCGACGAGATCGTCGAGGGGCGGGCGGATCTGGCGATCGCGGTGTTCCCGCCCTCCGAGGGGCGGGGCGGTGCCGGACGGGTGAAGGACCTGGGACGCAGGGTCATCCGTCGACTCGGCGCCGTCGAGGTGAACGAACCGCTCTCGGGTCAGCGCGCCGTGCGGGCCGAGCTGCTGCGACCGATGTCCTTGGCGCCCCGCTTCGGCCTCGAGGTCGCCATGACCATCGACGCGGCTCGCGCAGGTGCCCGGATCGTCGAGATCGAACTGCCGCTCGACCACGACCACACGGGTGGCAGCTGGGCGGGCCGCGTCCACCGGGCGCGACAAGGCTGGGACATCCTCCGGGCTGCGGTGCCACGGCTGGGCCGACCGGCGGCTCGTGGTGCGGTGATCGTGGGGTTGGCGTTGCTCGTGGGTCTCGCGGCCACGCTGGGTGGAGCAGCGGGTCGTGATGTGGGCAGCTCGCTGCCGGACGCGGCTGCCTCGTCGGTGGTGGTGCTGGGCGTGCCCCGGGTGTCGGTCGAGGACCTCGATCGGGGTGCGATGCCCACCCTGGCGTCGCTGGTCGATTCGGACCGCGCCGCATCGGCATCGATGACGGTCCGGTTCCCGTCGCGGCCGTCGGACCTCGCGACCTCGTTCGCGACGTTGTCGGCGGGGGCGCCGGTGGCGATGAACGAGGACGACGACCTCTCGGAGATCGACGAGGTCACTGGGCTCGGACCCGACGAGGAGCCCGAGGAATTGTGGCCGTCGCCGCCGGTTCGTCTGCGCGACCCGCCGTCGGGTGAGGCCACGCCGTGGCTGGTCTCGACGCGCCTCGAACCGATCACCGCGGCGGAGGACTCGCGTTCCTACGGGACCCTCGGCTCACTGGCCCACGCCGTGCGAGCTGCCGGCCTGCGCACCGGTTTCGTGGGGCCGCGTGCGTTCGAGGGCGTGGAGCAGGCCGTCGTCGAGGGGGTGCCCACCGCCCTGCTCGTCGCCGACGAGGACGGAGAGGTCGACGTGGTGGACGGTCGACGCGCCCACACCGTCGAGGTGGGTGCCACCACGGAGCAGCTGGACGCCACGTTGGCCGACACCGCCGAGCGGGCTGCGGCGATGACGGGCGAGGCCGCCCTGGTGGCCATCGACAGTCCGCGGTTCGCATGGCCGCGGCCGGACCTGACGACGCCTGCTGATGCCGGGGAGGATGCCCCTGCCCCGCGTCCGGTTCCCAGGGAGGTCGTCGAGGAACAGCGCCTCGCCGACCTGCGGCTGGCGGATGCGTTTCTCTCGGACCTGATCGAGGAACTGCCCGAGGGCGTCCCGATCCTCGTCGCAGGGGTGACCCCGCCGGGTGGTCGATGGGAGCTCACGCCGCTGGTCCTCGTCGACGGTCCCGTCACCGGTGAGCTCAGCTCGCCCGCCACCCAGCGCTCGGGGCTCGTGACGCTCACCGACGTCGCCCCGACGGTCCTCGGGCTGCTGGGTCTCGAGGCGCCGGATGAGATGATCGGCGCGCCGATGACCCGCTCCGCGCCGCGAGCCGATCTCGCCGGCCTCGCTGAGATCGGCCGACGCGCTGACCTGCGGGAACGGACCTACTCGTTGGCGATCGTGCCCTTCGTGGTCAGCCAGGCGCTGATCTACGGGCTCTACCTGACCATCGGGGCTCGGCGACCTCGTGCGGCACGCGTCCTCGAGGTCCTGGCGGTCGCGTCCGCTGCATGGCCGTTGTCGACGTTCCTGCTGCGGCTGCTGCCCGCTGACTGGACGGGCCCGGTGGTGACGAATCTGCTGTTGCTCGTGCTGGCGGTGGCGATCGGATGGTGGGCATCGAAGTCCCGGTTCCGTCCGCTGGGACCGCTCGTGTGGGTGTGCGCGGTCACTTCTGCGCTGATGGTCCTGGACCTCGCGACCGGTCGGACCCTCCAGGAGTCGAGTCTGATCGGCTACTCGCCGCTCACCGCCGCACGCTTCTACGGTCTCGGCAACATGGCGCTCGCTGTCTTCGCCTGCACGAGCCTCGTCGTCGCGGGTGCGCTCGTCACCTGGTCGACCCGTCGGCGTGACGGCCTGGTGGCCGCGGCCGCGGTCCTGGCGGTCACCCTCTGGTGTGTCGCGCATCCCTGGCTGGGGGCGAACGTGGGCGGCACCATCACCGTGGCGCTGGTCTATGCGGTCGTCTACGCCAACTGGGCGGGCCTCCGGTTCCGTCCGCGAGACGTCCTGATCGTCGTCGCGGGTGCATTGGGGCTGTTGGCCGCATACGCCCTCTACCACTGGGCGACCGGGGCAGCGACCCACCTGACGGGGTTCCTCACCGGGGGTGCCGACGAGGCCTGGGCGACGGTACGTCGCAAGGCCGACACCAACC
>SKRR01000200.1 GCA_007118345.1 Microthrixaceae bacterium
AACCCGGCGCGGGCGTCACGGAAGGGCCGGTCGATGCCCACCTGCTTGGAGAAACCCGCACCGCCCGCGACCCGCAGGGCGGTGTCGGTCACCCGCAGCGCCGTCTCGTTGCAGCCCGCCTTGGTGGCGAGCACCGACAGGACCGTGGTGTCGTCGGGCGCCGCGACGCTCGCGGCGGTCTCGTTGAGCAGGGCGGTGTGCGCCCGCAGGTCGGTGTAGGCCTTGGCGAGGTAGGCACGGATGGTCGGGAGGTCCGTCAGTGACGAGTCGAGGTGTTCGAACCGGGCGCCGGTGGCGTGATCGATCGCACGATCGAGCGCTGATCGCGCGAGCCCGAGCGACACCGCCGAGTTGCCGAGGCTGAACCAGGGCAGGACGACCTGCATCATCAGTTCGAACCCGCTCCTCGGGGCTCCGAGACGGTCCGTCGTGTCGAGGTCGACGTCGAGGCGGACCGGCGCCGAGTCGTTGCCCCGCAGTCCGAGTCCGTCGAAGCGACCCGCGACCGTCACGCCCTTGGCCGTGCGGGGAACGACGTAGAGCTCGGCGTCGTTCGGTCCCTCGGCGTCGACGGCGAGCGTACTGGCGACGTACACGTCGGCGGCCGACGCCGAGGTCACCCAGCTCTTGTCCGCTCCGAGGCGAAGATGACCGTCGCCGGTCGCCACGGCCGTGGACACCGGTGCCCAGAAGTGGCTCCGTGACCCGGACTCGCTGAAGGCCAGCGTCCCCAGCTGCGCCCCGCTGGCCATGTCGGTCAGCAACTGCTCCCCGTTGCGAGGGGGAGGCGCCGCCGCGACCACCGCAGCAGCCGAGAGGTGCATCAGGTAGATCATGGAGGTCGACCCACAAGCCGTCGCGACCGCCGTCACGGCCTCCACGAGGTCGGTCGGCGACCCGCCGAGACCGCCGACCTCGGTGGGCAGGACGAGACCGAGCAGTCCCGCTTCGGCGAGCGCCTCGACCGAGCCGACGGGATACTTCGCATCCTGATCCGTCGCGTCCGCACCGCTGGCGATCCGGGGGATGGCCTGCGCGAGCCGATCGTCGAGGTCGTCCATGGTGTCGCTCCTGGTGTCGTCGGGCCTGCTGAGCCGCAGGCAGCGGGGGTGCCGAACGGCCCGGGTCCGGCAGGGAACCCACCGGGGCACCGTAACCCTTCCACCTCAATCGCCGCCGGTGATCGCAGCCGGCGAGGCGGTGTCGCCGCCGAGCAACTGGGTGCGGCTCAGCTCGGCGTAGAGGCCACCGAGGGCGAGCAGCTCGTCGTGGCGTCCGCGCTCGACGATGCGGCCGTCGTCGACCACGAGGATCTGGTCCGCGTCGCGGACCGTGGCGAGCCGGTGGGCGATCACCAACGACGTGCGACCTTCGAGCGCCGTGGCGAGCGCCGCCTGCACCGCCGCCTCGGACTCCGAGTCGAGGTGCGCGGTGGCTTCGTCGAGCACCATGACCGCCGGGTCCTTCAACAGGAGCCGGGCGATGGCCAGCCGTTGCTTCTCCCCGCCCGACAGTCGGTGCCCACGGTCGCCGACGAGGGTGTCGAGTCCTTCGGGCAGTTGTTCGACGAGGTCCCAGACCTGTGCGGAGCGCAACGCGGCGATGAGTTCCTCGTCGCTCGCCTCGGGTTTCGCGTACGCCAGGTTGGCCCGCAGGGTGTCGTGGAACAGGTGCGAGTCCTGGGACACCACCCCCACCCGGTCGCGCACCGAGTCGAGGGTCGCGGTCCGTACGTCGGTGCCGTTCAGGAGCACCTGCCCGCCGGTCACGTCGTAGAGGCGCGGCACGAGGCTGGCGATGGTCGTCTTGCCAGCACCCGACGGGCCGACCAGCGCCACCATCTGGCCCGGCTCGACGCGGAACGACACGTCGCGCAGCAAGGGCGCGCCCGGCTCGTTCGACAACCGGTCGGCCTCGACCGACTCCAACGAGGCGAGCGACACCTCGGCGGCCGAGGGGTACCGGAAGGACACGTCGCGGAACTCGATCGACGTGGGCCCTTCGGGCAGGGGTGCCGCGTCGTCGGTCTCGGTGAGGTTCGGTTCCAGGTCGAGCACCTCGAAGACCCGTTCGAAGGACACGAGGGTGGTCATCACGTCGACCTGGACGTTCGACAGGGCGGTGATCGGGCCGTACAGCCGGTTGAGGTAGGCGGTGAGCGCCACGAGCGTGCCGATGGCGAGGGTGCCCTGGACGACGAACACGCCGCCCAGGCCGTAGACCAGCGCCGTGGCGAGCGCCGCGACCATGGTCAGCGACACCATCACCACCGTGGAGTACATCGTCGAGGTCACCCCGATGTCGCGCACCCGGCCGGCGCGACGAGAGAACGTCGCCGACTCCTGACCGGGTCGGCCGAACAGCTTCACGAGCATGGCGCCCGCGATGTTGAACCGCTCGGTCATCGTCTGGGCCATCGCTGCGTCGACCTGGTAGCGCTCACGGGTGATCGCCGAGAGCTTCGGTGCGAGCCACCTGGCCGGCAACAGGAAGAGCGGCAACAGCACGAGCGCGAGCAGGGTGATCTGCCAGCTCAGCACCAGCATGGCGGCGAGGGTGGCGACGAGGGTG
The DNA here is from genome assembly GCA_007118345.1 of Microthrixaceae bacterium. Taxonomy (GTDB): domain Bacteria; phylum Actinomycetota; class Acidimicrobiia; order Acidimicrobiales; family Microtrichaceae; genus SKRR01. The sequence continues at coordinate 2,572 of SKRR01000200.1, forward strand.
GCTGCGCTGCCCACGACGTTGGACAGGGTGGAGGTGAACGCCTGCTGCGCGCCGATCACGTCGGAGTTGAGTCGCGAGACGAGTGAACCCGTCTGGGTCCTGGTGAAGAAGGCGATCGGTTGCCGCTGGACGTGGTCGAACACCCGCACGCGCAGGTCGAAGATCAGTCCCTCACCGATGCGGGCCGAGAACCATCGCTGGGTGAGCGAGATGAGTCCGCCGGCGAGCGCGAGGCCGACGAGGACGAAGGCGAGGCCGACGATGAGGCCGGTCCGTTCGTTCGCGATGCCTTCGTCGATGATCTCGCGATAGATGAGCGGCACCGCGGCGCCCAGCGCCGCCTCGACGAGGATCAACGAGATGAAGACCGTGATCCACAGCCGGTAGGGACGCGCGAACCCGACGATCCTGGACAGCGTGCCGGGGGCGAGCTGGTGCTTGGTGACCGCGCGGTCCTTGGACAGCGATCGTGCGGCCATCGCCCCCGGTCGTGGTGTGCCGTGTCCCGGCATCATCGTGGAGGTCCCCTCTCGTCGCTCTGGCCCGCGGGGTCGCGCGCGTCACCGTGGGAGAACACCCCCGGGGCCCGCCGGCATCCCGGGTCAGACCGCTGGCGCGACCGGGGGGCGGGCGAACGGCTCGGGCACCGACCCGGCGGGTAGGCCGGGACCGGGTTCGTCCACACCACGGCGCTTGGCGACGACCACTCCCCACGCACCGGCGCCGAGACATGCGACGGCACCCACCCCGATGCCGACGCGGGCGCCGAGATGCTCCGCCACCCATCCGAGGATCGGGCCGCCGACGGGGGTCGACCCGAGGAAGACCATGGCCTGCAACGCCAGCACTCGTCCCCGCATCTCGGGTGCTGCCTCGGTCTGCACCAGCGCGGTCGAGGCGGTCATGAACGCGATCGACGAGACGCCGACGAGCGGTGCGATCGCTAAGGCGACGAGCTGGGTCGGCGCCACGGCGAGCATCGCCATGGACACCCCGAAGGCGATCGCCGACATCCCGACCCGGCGAACGGTCGTCGAGGTCCGACGCGCCACGGCGAGTGCGCCGATGAGCGATCCGAAGCTCAGCACCGAGAACAACACGGTGAACGTGGTGTCGCTGCCCCCCAGGTCGCGTGTGGCGAACAGCGGGACGACCACCTGGAAGTTGAACGCCAGGGTCCCCACGACGGCCATCATCACCATCGGCAGCCACAGCTTGGGCACGCTGTGCACGTAACGGAGCCCGGCGCGCACCTGACCCTTGGCGCGCTGGACCACGGGCGAGGGCGACAGCTCCGAGCTGCGCATCATGGCGAGGCCGACGAGGACGGCGATGTAGGACGTTCCGTCGACGACGAAGGTCCAGCCGAACCCGACCGTGACGACCAGCAGACCTGCCAGGGCCGGGCCGACCACGCGTGAACCGGTCATGAGCGCGCTGTTCAGGCTCACGGCGTTGTTGACCTTGTCCGTCGGCACCATCTCGACCACGAAGGACCGCCGGGTCGGGTTGTCGAACGCGGTGAGCACACCGCCGGCGAGCGCGAGGACGTAGATCGCCACCAGCGGTGGCGACTCCATGAACGCGAACCCCGCCAGCACGAAGCTCTTCGCCATGAACAGCGACTGCACCCACAGCAACAGCTTGCGCTTGTCGGAGCGGTCCGCGACGAGACCCGCCCATGGCCCGATCAGCAGCACCGGCCCGAACTGCGCGGCGGCGAGCAGGCCGAGCGCGATGCCACTGCCGGTGAGGTGCAGCACCAGCAGCGTCTGGGCGACCATCCGCAGCCACGTGCCGGTCTGGCTGACGGCCTGACCGATGAAGAAGAGCCGGAAGTTGCGGATCCGCAGGGAGGCGAACGTCTCGCCCGTGGCGAGTCGCAGGCGGGTCACCTGGGACTCCCGCGACCGTCGCCGTCCCCGGACGGCGACGCACCGTCGGCACCGTCGGCGTCATCGGCGAGTACCCGGTCGATCAGATCCCCGGCGCGCCGGAGGCACTCGAGGTCACGCGCGTGGAGGGTCGCCAGGCGGTCGGCGAGCCACGCGTTCTTGCGTTCCCGGGACTCGGCGAGCAGCGCCTCGCCGGCCCCGGTGATCGCCACGCGATGGATGCGCCGGTCGTCGGGGTCGCACTCCCGTTCCACGAGCTGGGCATCCTCGAGCCGACCGATGAGCTTCGTCACCGTCGGCGGGGTGACCCGCTCCAGCTCGGCGAGGGAGCCGAGCGTCAGGGGCCCGTGCAGGTACACCATGCTGAGCGCGCTCAGCAGGCTGGGGGTCAGGTCGACGTCCGCCTCGCGGCGCAGACGTCGCGCGAGCCGGGTCGTGCCGAGCCGCAACGCCGCTGCGACGGCCAGCACCCCGTCGGTGTCGACGGGGTGCTGGTCATCGCTGCCGATCGGGGCGTGGCTCGGTGTCACGCAACTACTTTACCCGACTAATTAGCTTGGTGAAATACTGGTGACCGATGCCACCCGTCCGCTGGGTCAGTCAGCGCCTGGCACCCGGAATCCGGCGATCCAGCGCGCCGACGTCGG
>SKRR01000204.1 GCA_007118345.1 Microthrixaceae bacterium
CCCTCGACACGCATCGTGCTCGTCGTGCTCACGTCCTTCGCTGCGCTCGCCACCATGGCGTGTGCCCCCGCGCCGCCCGACGGGTCGATTGGTCCGCCCGACAGGGCGCAGCCGCACGCGGCCGGTGAGGTGTCCGGCGACCTCGCATCGACCGGTGTGGCCGACGCGGCAGTGGAGGAGCCCGCGGCACCGGCGTCCGACGTCACCACCGACCCGATCGGCGTCGAAGACCCAGACACCCAGGACGACGACATCGCGCCGGACGCAGTGGAGGACGAGGTTCACGAGAACGAGTCGCCCGACCCCGGCGACACCGATCTCGGCCACCCCGATTCCGGCGACGCTGATTCCGGCGATCCCGGTCCTGCTGGCACTGCCGTGGACGCGCCGGCGGAGCAGCTCCCGACGGTGGATGACACCGACCAGCCCGCATCGCGTTCGACCGTGTCCGTTCCGCTGGCGCCGGCCCCGCTGGCGGTGCCACTCCCGGAAACCGGGACCGCAGTGGCCGCCCAGGCACAACCGGGCGACCGCGTGGTGCTCAACGTCGGCCACGTCGACCTCATCGAGGTGACGCGCAGCGGGGAACGCCTGATGATCTCGGTCAAGGACGACACCGATGCTTCGGGCGCCGTCTTCCGGCGACCGTCCGACGTCCAGTCACGGGTGCGTGACGGCGCACGCACACAGATCCCCGCCGGCGGGGCGTTCGACTTCCTCGGCGCCGCCGGCTCCGACGTCTGGCTGCTGCCACAGGTGCAGGATGCCCAGCTGTTGTGGCCGGGCTGGAGCACGGAACGGCTCGGCTCTGGCCAGGTCGAGGGCAACGCCGTGACGATGCGGCTGCGCTCGGTCGACGGGCCCGGTCGGGTCGACCTCTTCACCACCGATCAGTTCGGCTCCCCGAACCGCCTGTTCGGTCCCGGAACGTCCGACGAGCTCCTCGTGCCCATCAACACCCATGCACACGCCAACTGGGCCTTCTCTGCCCCCGGGCAGTACCGACTGACCTTCGAGGTCAGCGCCACGATCGCCGGCGGCCCGGTCGCCACGACCGAGGCCGAGTACGTGCTCCTCGTCGGGGACGACACACCTCCGGTTCCGTGGGACTCCATCGCCGACCCGGGGCCGGGCGGGGGAGGTCCCGACGGTGGCGCCGCCGGCGGCCCCGATGGGTCCGGAGGTGGTGGTCCCGGCGATGGACCCGCCGATGCGCCCGGCAACGCTCCCGCAGGGAACAGCGCTGCGGCCGGTGGCGATGTGAGGAGCGCCAGCGCCGCCGGTGGCGGCAGCGGCGGTCGCAGCAGCAGCCAGGGTTCGCTCGCGCGGACGGGCGGCGACACCGTTGGGATCCTCGCCGTCGGTGGTGGGTTGCTCGCAATGGGCGTCACCTCTGCCGGGATCGGTCGCCGACGTCGGAGCCACCACGCCGCGACCGATCGAGCGTGAGGCGCGCTCGCCGTTCACTGCTGGCGTTCGTCGCCTCGTCGATGGTGGTGACCGTCGTGGCGGTGGCCTGCGCTCCGCCCGAGCGGCTGGCCGCTGACAGTGACCGGCTGCAGGTGGTGGCCACCACGGGGATCCTCGCCGACCTGGTCCGCAACGTGGCGGGCGACCTGGCCGACGTCGTCTCACTCGTTCCCGACGGTGCCGACCCCCACACGCACGAGCTGAGCCTCCGCGCCGTACGCGACATCGCCTCTGCCGATGTGGCGTTCAGCAACTACCTGTTGCTCGAGCCCCAGGCGCTGATCAGGGCCCTCGACGCGAACTTCCCCGACGGCGCCCGCAACGTGTCGCTGGCCGAGGGCGCGGTGAAGTACGCCGCCGAGATCATCCCGCTGGTCGAGGACGCCTCGCTCGACACCATCTGGCTGGGTCTTCGTGTGCGCGGCGGCGGCGAGGCCCACGGGGCGAACCGGTCGTCGCAGGTGCTGCTGAGCGCCACCGGAGTGGACGGCCCGGGCGACCTGGTTGCGTACCTCACCGATGCCTTCGGCGGGCCCGACATCACCTTCAGTTCCGTCGACGGGTTCGACCCGACCGACGGCTACCGCGACGACACCGCGGTGCTCCCACCCGACGCCCACACCCACATGAGTTGGGCCTTCACCGAACCGGGCGTCTACCGGCTCCACCTCGAGGGACGCCTCGCGGTGCGCCACGACGAGCGCCCCGTCGAGATGGGAGCTGCCACCTTCACCTTCGCCGTGGGGGTGGACCCCCACGACGTGCTCGGCGAGGACGCAGAGGTGTTGCACGCGGGACACGCCGACCTCGCGGTCGACCTCGATGCCGAGCAGTTGGTGATCTACGCCGACCCGCACGGGGGCGGCGACTCGACCCAGCGCGAGTACGACCCGGCCACCACCGTCATCGACGTACCGAACCTGGCGCTGCACGACGTGCCCGCCCAACCCGGCTACCGGTTCCTCGGTCGCCCCGGTGAACGCATCCATCAACTGCCGCAGGCGGTCCTGGGGCGCCACGTCCACGGCGAGATCGATCCGCACCTGTGGCACGACGTCAGCAACGCCATGGCCTACGTCGAGCTGATCCGCGACACCCTGATCGCCGCCGACCCGACGAACGCCCTGGACTACCGGGCTCGGGCCGTGGACTACCTGGGGCGCCTCGAGCGCCTGGACGACGAGGTCCGTGACACGCTCGGCGAGATCCCACCGTCGCGTCGTCACCTGGTCACGACCCATGACTCGTTCGGGTACCTCGCCCATGCCTACGACCTGCGTGTCGCCGGGTTCGTGGCACCCCACCCAGCCGCCGAGCCCTCGCTGGCGGACCGGCGACGACTGAGCGACACGATCCGCAACCTCGAACTGCCGGCGGTGTTCCTCGAACCCAACCTCGCCGCCCGGTCGTCGACCCTCACCGAGGTGGCGGGCGAGTTCGGCGTCGAAGTCTGCCCGCTGCACGGCGACAGCCTCGGCGAGGACGCCGACGACTACGTGTCGATGATGCGACACAACGCGCGTTCGCTGCGCAACTGCCTCACCGATGACCACGACCGAGGAGCACGTCCATGACCACCGTCCGCCGGCGACCCCGGGGCCTCGTCGCCGTGGCGCTGATCGTCGCGTCCGCGGCCGCGTTCGCCCTGACAGGCTCACCCGCCGCCGGTGGCAGCCCCGCCCTCGCGGCCCAGGACGACCCTGCGCTGGAGCAGCAGGTCGACGCGGACCAACCGCTGGCGGACGACGAGGCCGTGCTGGACACGGGCCACGTCGACCTCGGCCCGCGGTTCGTCGACGGCCAGTGGCGACTGCTCGTCCACGACGACAGCGACGATGCGGGGTCGGTCTGGCGCCACCCCGACCGCACGGTGTTCCGGGTCGGCGAGGCCGGCCGCAGCGAGGTGCCCGACGACCCGACGTACGAGTTCCTCGGTGCGGCACCGGGCGAGCCGGTCCACCTGATCCCCCAGGTGCAGCTGCCCGAGGTCGTGTGGCTCGGCTGGAACACCCAGGACCCCGAGGTCATGGACCGTATCGACCGCGGGGTGTCGCTCACCCTCGTCGACCACGACGGCCCGGGGCGCCTCACCGTGTACCTGCAGGGCGGCAACTTCGCCGAGCCCGACGTGCTGTGGTCGACCGAGCACCCCGAGTCGTCGCCGATCTGGGTCGAGACCAACACCCACACCCATGCCAACTGGGTCTTCACCGAACCGGGTGTGCACCTGCTCGCCATCCGGGCCGACGCAACGCTCGTCGGTGGCGACGAGGTGAGCGACACCGCAGTCGTCAGGGTCGAGGTCGGTGACGACACCGCCCATGGCTCCGCGCTCACCGCCGAGGTGCCCGACGGGTTCGGTGCCGAGGTGCTCGACGTCGCGGCGACCGAGGAGGCGGGTGGTGCTGCCGACGTGGACGAGGGATCCGGTTCGACCGTTCCGAACCTGTTGGCCGTGCTCGTGGCCGCCGCTGTGCTCCTCGCCATCGTCGCCATCGTTGCGATCCGCAGCGCTCGTGTCCGGCGGTCGGCGTCATGACCGTCGTGTCGGTGCGCGACCTCGAGGTGGACCTCGGCGGCAGGAGGGTGCTCGAGGGTGTGAACCTCGACGTCGATCGGGGTGAGTTCGTGGCGCTCGTCGGACCGAACGGTGCGGGCAAGAGCACCTTGCTGCGATCGATCCTGGGGGTCCTGCAGCCGACCTGCGGGCGTGTGAGCGTCCTGGACCGGCCGCCCCGCAAGGCCCGTGCCAGCCTCGGGTACGTGCCCCAGCGGCACGAGTTCGCCTGGGACTTCCCGATCGACGTCGACCACGCGGTGCTCAGCGGACGGACCGGTCTGCTCGGCGTGCGCCGCCGTCCCGGGGTCGACGACTGGCGAGCGGTCACCGGAGCGCTCGAACGTGTCGGCCTGGTCGACCTGCGACGGCGACCCGTCGGGGAGCTGTCGGGTGGCCAACGTCAGCGGGTGCTGGTGGCCAGAGCGCTCGCGGTCGAACCCGACCTGCTCCTGCTCGACGAGCCGTACACGGGTCTGGACCTGCCGACCCAGGAGCTGCTCGCAGGGCTGTTCGCCCAGCTCGCGGCGGACGGTCATGCGGTGGTCATGGCCACCCACGACCTGCTCGGCGCGCTCACCGGGTGCTCGCGGCTGGTCCTGCTGGACAGGGAGGTGGTCGCCGACGGAGCGCCTGTCGAGCTCACCGACCCCGCGCCGTGGTGCCGGACCTTCGCCGTCGGACCGGCTCATCCGTTGCTGGCGTTGATCGGAGCGAGTCCGTTGGTGAGCGTTCCGGAGCGCGTCGCGTCGGTGAACGGGGGCAGCTGAGATGGGCATCGCCGACTTCGTGCGGGACCTGTTCAACCCCGACCTCGCCTTCCTGCCGAAGGCGTTGTTGATGGCGGTCATGGCGTCGGTGGTCTGCGGCGTCATCGGCTGCCACGTGGTGCTGCGGGGCATGGCCTTCATCGGTGACGCGGTCGCCCATGCGGTCTTCCCCGGAGTCGCCGTGGCGTTCGTGCTGCAGGGCAGTCTCGTGATCGGCGGTGCCGTTGCCGGCGTGATCACCGCGGTCCTGGTCGCGGTCTTCTCCCAGAACCGGCGGGTCAAGGAGGACGCCGTCATCGGCGTGTTCTTCGTCGCAGCGTTCGCGCTCGGGATCGTCATCATCTCGAGGGCACCCGGTTACGCGGGGTCGCTGCAGCAGTTCCTGTTCGGTTCGATCACCGGCATACCGGACCGCGACCTCGTCACCGTCGCGGTCACCGGGGTGGTGCTCTTGTCGTTGACCTTCCTGCTGCACCGACAGTTCGTGGCCGTCTCACTCGATCGTGAGATGGCGCGCGCGACGGGCCTCGCCGTGTTCGCGCTCGACCTGGTGCTCTACGTCCTGGTGACGCTCGCAGTGGTGATCTCGCTGCAGACGATCGGCAACATCCTGGTGCTCGCGTTGTTGATCACCCCGGCTGCCACCGCCCGCCTGCTGACCGACCGGCTGGGCGTGATGATGCTGCTGGCACCGTTGATCGGCGCGACCGGCGCCGTCGTGGGCCTGTACGTGTCATGGACCTGGGACTGGCCGGTCGGCGGGACGATCGTGCTGGTGCTGACGGCGATGTTCCTGGTCGCATGGACAGCCGCGCCCCGCCACGGGCTCCTCGCCCGCCGTCGCGTCGCGACGCCGGACGTCCACCCCAGAGCTCCCGCACTGGCCGAGGGCGCCGAGTGAGCCGGGTCGGACTGGTGGTCGTCGGTGCTGGCCCCCATGCCCTGACGGTCACCGCGGAACTGATCGTCGACGGACTCGTCGACCCCGGCGAGCTGGTCGTGCTCGATCCGACGGGTTGCTGGCTCGACCAGTGGCAGCGGGCGTTCGACCGACTCGGCATCACCCACCTGCGTTCACCGGTCGTGCACCACCCACATCCGGAGGTCGACGCGATCCTGCGACGACGCGATCTGCGTGACGGTGACGTGACCGCCGGCGAGGTGCCGGTCCCATCGCAGCGGGTGTTCCTGGCGCTCGCTCGCGAACTCGTCGAAGCGCTCGATCTCGACGGGTGCGTGCAGCCGGCCCGAGCCCGGTCGCTCCACGTGGGCGAGGACGGAACGGTGCATGTCGAGTGCGACGACGCCACGTCGATCCGCGCCGACCGCGTGGTGGTCGCCACGAACACGGCGGTCCCGGTCACGTTGCAGGGGCTGGTGCCGTGTGCGGTGCCCGAGCCGCCCGAGGTGACGGCCGGTGACCATGTGGTCGTGATCGGTGGGGGCCTCACCGCAGCCCAGCTCGTGCGACGTGTCCTTGTCGACGGCGCCGGGGTGACGCTCGTGACGCGACGTCCGATCGTCGAGCGGGCGTTCGACGTCGATCCTGGGTGGATGGGACCCAAGTACCTCGCTGACTACACCCGTCTCGCCGACCCGGTGGAGCGGCTTGCGGCCGTGCGGGAGGCGCGAGACGGCGGATCGATGCCGGCCGGTGACGCCGAGTGGATCCGGGGCCTCGCAGCGTCGGGACAGATCGAACTCTGCGAGGGCGCTGCAGCCACCGCGGTCGAGAGGAACGGTGACACGACGATCGTGCGACTGGCCGGAGGCCACGAGGTGCGGTGCGACCACGTGGTTGCCGCGTTGGGGTCCCGGTTCGCCGTCGAGAACGACCCCCTGCTCGCGCCCTTCGTCGCATCGGGGCGTGTCGGGGCCATCGGTGGCTACCCGCTGCTCGATCCGGCACTCCGGGTGCCCGGCACCTCCGTCCACGTGTGCGGCCGGGCGGCGATGCTCGAGCTGGGGCCTGCGGCCGGCAACCTCTCGGGGGCTCGACGGGCCGCGCGCCGGATCTCGGCCCACGTCGCCGGTGTCGACCCGGTGGCAGCCGACCCGGGGGTCTCCAACCAGCCGATCGTGCCGAGCAGGTGCGGAAGCGGGGTGGCGGCCGGTCGCTCCTGGGCAGGCTGACCGGCGCGGCGGCGTCGGCGGGTTCGCCGCCGACGCCGCTCAGAGGTCAGTGCTCGTCGTAGTGGTCGCCGTGCTCGGCGTGACGGTGGCCGTCGTGGACGTAGTCGACGTGGTCCCCGTGGGGGACCGCCTCGTGCCCGCAGTCGGGGCCGTGGGTGTGGTCGGCGTGGTCCTCGGCGACCACATGGTGCTGCGCGTCGCACTCGTCCCAGTGGCCGTCGTGCTCACGGTGCACGCAGCCGTCGTGGAGGTAGTCGACATGGTCGTCGTGTTGCACTGCGACGTGTCCGCAGTCGGGCCCGTGCACGTGGGTGTGCTCCTCATGGGTGGTGTGTGTGGTGCTCATGTCGCCTCCTCGGCGTGGTTGATGGCGTCCAGGACGATGTGTGCGACGTGGTGGTCGGCGAGCGCGTAGGCGGTCTCACGACCGCGACGTTGACCGACGATCAGGCGTGCCTGACGCAGGATCCGCAGGTGCTGGGACACCAACGGCTGGGGTGCCGCCAGGGCGTCCACGAGTTCGTGCACGCAGCGGGGACCGGCGTCGAGCTCCCGCACGATCCCGACCCGCAGCGGGTTGGCCAGCGCCTTGAGCAGGTCGGCCGCTGCAGTGTCGGAGTCGCGCCGGTCGGTGTCGGCGCTCGGCAGAGGAACGGCGACAGGGTCCGGTTCGACAGATGCTGACATCGTCATATTGCGATTTTCGCATGTATGCCGGGGTGCGTCAACGCGCCCCCGGCCCCGAATCGTCATCGGTCCCCGACCGGCGTCAACTACCCAGCAGTAGCAGGCCGTGGTCGGTGCCTGCGGCCAGGGTCGTGCCGTCGGGTGACCACGCCAGGCACCGGGGCTGACCGGTCACCCGGACCGGAACGTCCAGCACGGACCCGTCGTACGCGAGTCGGTGGACCCAGGACTCGAGGTCCGCCACGGCGAGGCGGCGGCGGTTCCGGTCGGCGACCAGTGGGGTGGCGAGCCCGGCGAGGTCCACGGTGCACACCGGGTCGGGCTCAAGGTCGAAGGGCACGCTGGCCCACACCGTCACCTCGTCGTCCACGGCGATCGCGAGCAGGGACCCATCGAGCCACCACCGACAGCTGTGGATCCGGTCACCCAACCCGTCGAGCGAGAGCTCCTCGCCGGTCTGCAGCGACGTGATGCGGACCTCGCCCCGTAGGTCACCCGCCGTCAGGCGGTGCCCACCGAGGTCGACGTCGACGCAGCTGACCGCTCCCGGTGACGGCAGGTCGGGAAGGAGGTCCATGCGGTCCGGTGTGGTCGGTGCGCTCCCATCGGCGCTGATGAAGGTCACCCCACCGTTGCCACCTGCGGCGAGCAGGCCCGGTCGGACCCACGCGACGCACATCGACCGCGGCCGGCGGAGCCGGTCGGCGGCACGTTCGCCGCCACCCGGCGCGAGCACCACGACGTCGTGGCCGGCGGACACGGCGAGGTCCGGTGGCCGCACGTCGGCCCGGTTCGTCCACACCAGCTCGTCGACCGGCTCGCGGAACGCCGTGTGCTCGCGTCGCCCCCCGGATGACCGCAACTCGACCGTGCCACGGTCGTCGCCCCACGCGAGCCACCCGGCGGACGAGTCGACCGCCAGTGCGGTCACGGTCCGGTCGGTCGCGCTCGCAGCGACGACGCTTCCTGTCGTCGTGTCGGTGACCTCGACGCGACCGTCGCCGTCGGCGACGACCAATGTCCGCCGATCGAGCCAAGCAAGTTGGTGCACCGGCCCACGCCGCAGGAGTGTCTCAGACACGCCGGACGAGGCACTCCAGTAGCTGGTCGTGGAGTCGTTCGGGGGCGAGCGACCGTCCGACGAGTCGCACCACGCTGGGACCCTCGTCGTGGGTGCGTCCGACGTCGTCGGCGAGCTCCATGGTGGCGCGCGTGCCCAGCGCCACCCATCGCCGGGACGAGCCCGCCACCCGGAGGGTGGCGTCGAGGCGGAGCAGGTCGGGTCCGTGGTGCTGATGGAGGTCGTGAAACCAGTCGAGCAGCAGTTCCGCTTCGAGCTCACCCGGAAGGGTCATCGTGACGTGCTGCACGCCGCCGGGTCCGACCACCAGGCGGTCACCGGCCGGGTGCATCACGCGCCGCGTCGTTCGTTCGATGGACCAGGACCCGATCGCCGAGCGGATGGCGGGCCCGATCCCACGGGCGGGTTCAACGACGCGGTCGGCCAGCGCGAGAGACGACGCGATCAGCGGTCGCGCGTGGGCCAGCGCATCATCGTTTCCGCGGAGATGGACCATCGAGTCGAGCTGCCACGTTCGCCGCAGTTCGGCGTCGCCGAGCACGGTCTGCACGGCGGTGGCAGGGTCATCCGCCTCTGAGAGCAACACGACGACCCGTTCCGGTGGATGCCGTCGCCGGGCCAGCCGCACCAGGTGCGCCAGCAGGTCGAGTCGCACCTCGCAGCAGGGGCATCCTGGTTCGAGTTCGGCGACCTCCGGGTCGATCTCGATGGTTTCCGGTTCGTCGCGTCGCTGCGTCGGGGTGGGAACCGGTGTCAGCAGGACCTCGCCCGTCGTCGTGCCGAACGTCGAGACGGCCTCGGCCACGAGGTGCGCCGCATCCACCACGCACGGCATCCCCGTGGTCACGAACACGAGCCGACCGCGCTGGTCGACGCGGCGCAGTGAACGCACGTCGGTCACTCAGCGCTCCTCGCGGAACACGACGTGGCGTCGGATCCGGCGGTCGTACTTGCGCAGCTCGAGGCGCTCCCGGGTGTTCACCTTGTTCTTGTAGGTCGTGTAGGTCGTGCCGGTGCCGGCGGTCGAGCGAAGCTTGATGATCGGGCGCTTGTCGGAGGCCATCAGATCTTCTGTCCCTTTCGACGGAGCTCTGCGACCACCGAGTCGATGCCACGGGCGTCGATGACCTTCATGCCACGCGTCGAGACGGTGAGCCGGATCCAGCGCTTCTCGGACGGCAGCCAGTAGCGCTTCCGCTGGATGTTGACGTTCCAGCGACGGTTCGTGCGGCGGTGCGAGTGCGAGATCGCCTTGCCGAAGCCCGGGCTGCGCCCGGTCACCTGGCAGATGTTGGACATGGTCAGCTCCCTGTCGGTTCGAGGTGGTCGTGCTCGGTCGGTTCTTCGGCCCAGTCGGGGAGCGGGTCGTCGAACAACGCCCAGCCGTCGGGTCCGATCGCCAGTTCGTCGTCGCGCAGCAGGGCCCGGTCGAGACGTGCGGCGAGGTCCACGTCATCGAGTCCGGTGCCGATCAGGACCAGTTCCTGTCGACGGTCGCCCCACTCGGGGTGCCACTCGCGCCGCACCGCGTCGAGCTCCTCGGGGTCGAGGTCCCATTCCGCTTCCGGGAGCGCAGCGAGCCAGTACCCGACCGGTTCGAGCTCGACCTGCTGCCCCGCGTGCGACAGCAGGGCCATCTGGTCGTGGCGGGTCGCGATCCACAGGAACCCCTTCGACCGGACGACGCCAGCAAGCCCCTCCTCGATCACCTCGAGCAGGCGCTCGGGGTGCAGTGGCCGGTCGCGACGCCACACGAACGAGGTCACCCCGTACTCGTCGCTCTCCGATCGGCGCCCACCGGGGCCGCCGAGGGACAGCTCGCGCAACCAGCCCGCCGAGGACGAGACGGCGTCCAGGTCGAAGCGTTCCGCGCCGAGGAGCTGGTCGACCGGGAGGACGCCGCGACTCGTGGTGCGCAGCGCTGCGCCGGGGTTCAGCGTCCGCAGCAGCGTCGTGACCTCAGCGAGGGTCTCGTCGTCGACGAGGTCGCACTTGTTCACCACGAGCAGGTCGGCGAACTCCACCTGTTCGATCAGCAGCGATGCGATCGACCGGTCGTCCTCGGGGTCGGCAGCGAGCCCGTGCTGGTCGAGGTCGTCGCCGGACGCGATGCCATCGAGGAAGTTGAGTGCGTCGACGACGGTCACCATCGTGTCGATGGCAGCGACGTCGCCGAGCGAGACGCCGTCCTCGTCGACGAAGCCGAACGTGGCCGCCACGGGCAGCGGTTCGGAGATCCCCGTCGACTCGATGAGCAGGTGGTCGAACCGGCCCTCCTCGGCGAGCCGAGCGATCTCGACGAGCAGGTCGTCGCGCAGCGTGCAGCAGATGCAGCCGTTGGTCATCTCGACCAACCGCTCCTCGGTGCGGTCGAGCGCCACGTCGCCCTTCGCGACGAGCGCAGCATCGATGTTGACCTCGCTCATGTCGTTGACGATCACCGCCACCCGGCGGTCATGGCGTTCGTTCAGCACCGAATTGAGCAGGGTGGTCTTGCCGGCGCCGAGGAACCCGGAGAGCACGGTGACGGGGAGCCGGGATGACGCGGGCATCCGATGACCGTAGCAAGACTAAGAGTCATTCTCAAAGCGTTGCGGGACCGTCCCTCGGCTGCGAGGGTGTGCAGGTGCCCCGACCGTTCCGCTCCGACCGTGGCTGGACGTTCGACATGGGGGTCGACGAGTTGTGGGACCGACTCTCCTCCTACCAGTGCTACCCGGAGTGGTGGCCGTGGTTGCGGCACTTCGACGCGGATGGCGGGTTCGCCGACGGGGCGAGCTGGGCGTGCGAGGTCGCGCCACCGCTGCCCTACGTGGTGCGGTTCACCGTCGAACTCGAACGGGTCGAACCCGCACGGGCGGCCTACGCCACGGTCCACGGCGACGTCGTCGGCGAGGCGGAACTGACCGTCGAACCACTGACGCCGACGCGCAGCACGGCCCGGCTGCGGTCGCAGCTCGCTCCGTCCAACCCCGTGCTGCGGGGCTTCGGCACCGTGGCCCGGCCCCTCGTCGAGTGGGGACACGACTGGGTGCTCGACCAGGGGCGCCGCCAGTTCGTCGAACGCGCCCGCTGAGGCTTCGCGGCTCCGGCGGTTTCTGACGTATCGTCAGGTCGCAATCCGGTCGTACGACCGGCACGTCTCAGCAACGGGGGAACAGTTCGATGTCGACCACCACGTCCACGACTGCATCGTTCGATCCGGCGGTTGTCGCCGCCTACCAGTTCCACGGTCAGGACATCCCCTGGATGGTCGACCACTGGGCCGAACACCGTGCCGACCACCCGTTCCTGGTCTGGGAGCCCAAGGACGGCACCGACCGCATCTGGACCTACGCCGAGTTCGCCGACGCCACCAAGCGGGTCGCGGCGGGTCTGGCATCGCGCAACGTCGGCGTCGGCGACATGGTGCTCATCCACGCCGAGAACTGCCCCGAGGCCGTCATCGCCTGGTACGCCTGCGCCCGCGTCGGCGCGATCGCGGTGACCACGAACACCCGCAGCGTCGCGGCCGAGGTCAACTACTTCATCACCCACACCAAGTGTGTCGGCGCGATCACCCAGCCGAAGTTCGCCGCCCTCGTCGCCGAGGCGGGGCCCGGCCTCGACTGGATCGTCGTCACCGACGACAACTCCGGCGAATCCGCCAGTGATCAGGAGCTCGCCCACGGGCGCGACCCGTTCTCGTCGCTCGAGGGTGAAGCCGCCGACGCGCCCGTTCGGGCTCGTGACCCGCTGCTGCCGGCCGGCATCCTCTTCACCTCGGGCACCACGTCGAAGCCGAAGGCAGTGGTGCACACCCACGGCAACATGCTCTGGGCGGCGAAGGTCAACCCCACCAACATCGACTTCCGCCCCGACGACGTCTACTTGGCGTCGTTGCCGTTCTTCCACGTCAACACCCAGAGCTGGGCGATCTGGAGCGTACTCGGCGTCGGCGGCACCGTCGTGCTGCAGCCGAAGTTCTCTGCGAGCCGGTTCTGGGAGGTCATCGCCAAGCACTCGGTGACCCACATCTCGCTCATCCCGTTCGTGATCAAGGCGGCGTTCGAACAGGGAATCCCCGAGGACCACACGGTGCGGGTCGGCGTGTTCGGCCTGATCATGCCGGTGCTCGACGAGATGATGAAGATGCGGGTCATCGCCGCCTACGGCATGACCGAGCTCGTCACCCACTGCATCCACTCGAACCCCTTCGAGCAGTACCCGGACCTCGCGATGGGCAAGGTGTCGCCCGGCTACGAGATGCTCGTGGTCAAGGAGGACGGCGAGCTGGCCGAGGTCGGCGAGATGGGTGAGCTGTGGATCCGCGGCGTGCGCGGCATCTCGGTGTGCGCGGAGTACTACGGCAACGCCGAGGCCACCGACAAGTTCTTCACCGACGACGGCTGGGCCCGCACCGGCGACATCGTCCGGCTGCTCGACGACGGCAACATCCAGTACTGCGACCGCGACAAGGACGCCCTGAAGGTCGGCGGCGAGAACGTGTCGGCCCGTGAGGTCGAGGACGCCATCCGGGCAGCCGGGCAGCCGCTCGAGGACGTGGCCGTGGTGGCGAAGTCCCATGAGATGCTCGACATGGTCCCGGTCGCCTTTGCGATCCTGGCCGACCCGTCGGCGGACCGTGACGCGGTCGCCGAGACAATCCTCGAGACGTGCCGCCAGAACCTCGCCGACTTCAAGGTGCCCCGCGCGGTGTACTTCGTCGACGAGTTCCCGACCGCCGAGCTGGGCAAGATCTCCAAGAAGGACCTGCGAGAGCTCGCCGACGCCGAACCCGCCGTCTGAGCGGCCGCCCCTGACCCCCGGCCATCGCGATGCAGGGTGGTGGGACGTGCAACCGTCCGGCACCGAGATGTTCGGGTCAGCACGAGCCAGCCCGGCTCAGCTCGGTGTGATCGCCTCGGTGAGAGCGTCGACGACGGTGCTCGGCCCACTCAGGTGCACGCACCGCGCCGCGGCGGACGCGGCCAGGGCCTCGGCGTCGGCTGCATCGTCGGCCGGGGCCAACACGACGAGCTCGTCGACCGTCGCCGCCCATACCGCCGGATCCGAACCGGCGGTCGCCCGGGCGTCGGAGAGCAGGAGCGTCATCCGTCGTGTCGCAGTGGTACGCGACAGCAGCTCCTGGGCGGCGCGCAGCGCAGCGGCCACGTCGGTGACGCCGAACCCGCGCAACGTGAGCAGGTCGTTCACCACCGATGCTGCGGTGCGGGGATCGGACGGCGAGCTGAGCACGATCGGCCGGTCGGCGAACGCAACCACTGACGACGAGGGCGACCGCAGCACCACCGCTGCAGCGGCCACCGCTGCGGTGGCGAGGCGATCGCCCAGCATGGATCCGGACCGGTCGACCAGCAGGCAGACCTCGGTGTCGGGCCGTTCCCATGACGACACCACGAGCTGGTCGGGGTCCGGCGCGCCGCCAGCGGCGTGCGACGAGTGGATCGCCTCGAGTGAGGCATCCAGGTCGAGCTCGCCCTCGGTGACCGCGGCACTGGCACGCACCGGCCGCCCGACGGCGCGACGTGACGTCGCCCCGACACGGGCCACGTCGACGGCGATCCGAGCAGCGAGGTCCCCGGCCAGCCGGCGGAGCCGTTGGTCGGTCGCACCGGCCAGGTCGGCCAGCAGGGCCATCGCGTCGTCGAGGTCGTCGCGAACCAGGTCGTCGACCGCTGACTCGTCGAGCACACCCACCTCGGGCGACACCTCGTCGAAATGCTCCCGACGGGCGAGGTCACGACGCGATGTGGTGCGCCGACCCGCTTGCGCGACCGCCTCGGCGGCATCGTCGCCCTCGACCAGCTCCTCGTCGCCGACACCCCGCCCACCTGCCGGGGGTGGGGTCAGACTTTTCCCCCGCCGTCTCCCGCGCCGGTGTCGGCCGGATCGTTCCCGGCCGGACCGAAGTGCCGGCGCCAGAGCTCGGTGACCACGTCCTCGATGCTGCGCCCGCTCCCGTCGCGCACGCGGATCCGACCCGACAGTGCCAGCATCGCCGCGTCCAGGGTCACGCCCGGGTCGTTGGTCGGCCGCTCCCGCAGACCTGCCAGCTCGTGCACGACCATCGCCAGGTCGATCGCCCCCCGGACCGACGATCCCGTCCGAACGTCGGGGTGCTCCCGGCTGTCGCGCACCATGGCGACCGCTGCGGCCGTGCCGGATTCGCCGATCGCCGCGACCGCGAGCGGTGCGGCGCGGGTGACGATGCGGATCTCGTCCTGCGCGTCCTGGTAGGTCATCGCGAGCCGGCAGCACCGGTCGTAGACAGCGCCGGCGATGCGGGCGGTGCCGACGGCGTCGAAGGGGTTCATCGCGGCGACGAGCCGGAACCCGGGTGCCGCCTCGATGCGGCCGAGACGCGGAACGTGCAGCTCACCCTCGCTCATCACCGTGATGAGCACGTTGAGGGTCTCCTCGGGCACCCGGTTGAGCTCCTCGACGTACAACAGGCCGCCGTCGCGGAGCGCGGTGACCAAGGGACCGTCGACGAACGTGGACGGGCCGTAGCCCTCGTTGAGCACTGCGGCGGGGTCGAACGTCCCGGTCAGGCGCGCAGGGGTCAGCTCGGCGTTGCCCTCGACGAACTCGAAGCCCCCGCCGACGTGCTGGGCGATCGCCCGGAGCACCGTCGACTTGCCCGTTCCCGGCGGACCCTCGAGCAGCAGGTGCCGGCCCGCGGCGAGCGCCGCGACGATCGACTCCAGTTCGCGCGAACGCCCCACCACGTCGGTGGTGAGGCGTTCCAGCAGTTCGGGGCCGTAGTGGGCCGTCGACTCGCCGTACTCGTGTCGGGGATCGAGGTCCATCGGCGAGCCGTTCGCGCTCAGGCGAACTCGACGACGCCGCGGAGGTTCTTGCCCTCGCGCATGTCGGCGTACCCCTGGTTCACGTCGTCGAGCGAGTAGCGGTTGGTGATGAGCTCGTCGAGCTTGAGCTCGCCCTCGCGGTACATCGACAGCAGGTTCGGGATCTGGGCCCTCGGGTTGGTCGAACCGAAGACCGTGCCCTTCACCTCCTTGTTCATCATCGAGAACATGAAGAGGTTCATCTGGGCGTCGGACTCGAGCATCGGGGCCAGGCCGGTGACGACGAGGGTGCCGCCCTTCGAGGTGAGGTTCAGCGCCGGGTCGATCATGTCGCCGTGCACCACGCCCGTGCTGAGGATGACGCGGTCGCACATGTCGCCCCACGTGAGGTCGGGCACGGCGAGCATGGCCTCCTCGACCGAGGAGTAGGTGTGGGTCGCGCCGAACTGCATGGCCTGCTCGCGCTTGAACTCGATCGGGTCGATCGCGATCACTCGCTTGGCGCCGGCGGCACGGGCACCCTGCACGGCATTGATGCCGATCCCGCCGATGCCGATGACCGCGACGTTGTCGCCGGGCTTGGTCCCCGCACGTTCGGTGGCCGACCCGAACCCGGTGGCGACGCCGCAGGACACGAGCGCCACGACGTCGAGGGGCAGGTCGGGCTCGACCCTCACGAGTGAGTTCTCGCTGACAAGGATTCGTTCGGAGAAGGTGCCGACCTGTGCGTAGCGGAACGCCGCCTGGTCGCCGATCTTGTGGGCCTCGCGGCCGTCGCTCATCATGCCCAGGTCGAACAGCTTCGCGCCCTCGTCGCAGATGTACTGCCGGCCGGTCGAGCACCACTTGCACCGGCCGCAGCTGGGGATGAACGACATCGAGACGTGGTCACCCACCGCGACGCTGGTCACGCCCTCGCCGACGGCCTCGACCACGCCCGAGCCCTCGTGCCCGCCGATGACCGGGAGGCCGAGCGGCAGGTCGCCGGTGACGGCGTGCTCGTCGGAGTGGCACATGCCGGCGTAGGCCATCTTCACCAACACGTCGCCGGCCCTCGGGTCGTCGAGGGTGACCTCTTCGATCTTCCAGTCCTCGCCGACGCCCCACAGAACTGCTGCGCGAGTGGTGATTGGCATGCTGACCCCCTGTCGTCCCGCCGGCCGTCCCTGGTCGACTCGAGCGCGGTTCTACACGATCCGGC
>SKRR01000109.1 GCA_007118345.1 Microthrixaceae bacterium
AACTGCGACGGGTCCTGCGCCCCGGCGGCAGTCTGCACCTGCTCGAACACGGCCGATCACCCGAACCGTCGGTGCAGCGCTGGCAACGCCGATTCGAACCGCTCCAGCGCCGCGTTGCCGGGGGATGCCACCTGACCCGCGACCCCGTCGAGCTGCTCGAGGGCGCAGGGTTCGACGTGCAGTACGAAGAGCACCGCGACGTGACCGGACCGAAACCCTGGACGTGGTTCACGATCGCGCGGGCCATCAGCCCGTGAACGCGACCTCACCCGGACATCGGTGTCCGGGTGAGGTCGGGGTCGACGACGGTGCGGCGTGGTGTCAGCTGGCGCGCAGCGCCCGGACCAGCTGGGACTTGTTCATGCCCGAGCGGCCTTCGATGTCGAGCTCCTGGGCACGGTCGTAGAGCTCGGCGCGGGTCCACTTCTCGTACGGGACGCCGGCGCCGGGCTTGTCCTCCACGGCGTCCGTGGCCCGGTCGACGAGGCGCTGGCTCTCCTTCGAGGCGCGCTCGCCGACGCGACGGGCCTGGGCGGCCGCCTGGCCGGCAACGGTCGCGCCCTTCGTCTCGCCGACGTCGGCGACGTCGCGTGCGGCGCCTCGGGCCTGACCCGTGACGGTCGCCGCACCGGTGCGGGCCTCGTCGGCCACCTCGCGGGTCGCGCGGCGGGCCGTGCCGGCCACGGTCGACGCCTGGGTGTCCGCGGTCTCGGCGACGTCGTCGGCAACACGACGCGCCTGTCCGGTCACCACGCTCAACTGCGTACCGGTCGCCGTCGCGAACGTGTCGGCGGCCTCGCGGGCCTGTCCGCCGACGGTCGAGGTGGCGGTGCTGGTGGTGTCGAGCACGCCGCTCACCGCACGGTGCACGGCGCTGCCGACGCCGGTGCCGATGGCACCGATCCGACGGGCGATGGCGCGGTTCAGCTTGAGCAGTCCGGCCGGCAGGGGCGGCATCTCGTCCTCGAACTGGTCGAGTCGTCGTGTCAGGTTCATCAGAAGGGTCCTCCGGTGATGGTGGGGCTGATGTCCCACTGCCCCAAGTCCGGGCGTCTCGAACCTGACCTTCGTCACATTCCACGCGCCGGCCGCCAGGGACCGGGCGGTCATTCCACCCGGAGGTCGACGGTCAGCGAACCGGGCTCGGACGGCAGCTCCACGAGCACCTCCCAGCGTCCGTCCGGCGCCACCCGGACCGGGAGCCGCGAAGGGGTCCCCTCCCCGGCGACCGACACCACCACGCCCGCCCCGTTCGGCGTCCACCCGACGAGCCGGACCGACTCGTCGGCACCGGCCAGCCGGACCCGCACCCGGTCGCCGTGGTCCTCGACGGTGGCCACCCGCTGCCGACCGGCGGTGGCGTACCGGTCGGCGTCGCCGATGACGGCGAGCCGGCCATCGGCGAGCAACGGCGCCACGACCCGGAGGTCCCACCCCTTCGCAGCGAGTTCGACGTCGAACCCCTCGGGGCCGCAGCGCTCGACGGTGCCCCGCCGCCAGTCCCACACGACCGCATCCACCGCCGGGGTCCCGTCGGACCCGGCGGGCCGGTCGGCCCCGAGGTCGTCGAGGCCGACCGTCGTCGCGAGGTGCTCGCTGTCGGCGTGGCAGTTCATCGTGATCACGTAGCTCCACCGCCCCGCCGGATGGAGGGTGTGGCTGGCACCCACGACCGGTTCGGGGTGCAGCACGCCGTGGCGCAGGAAACTTCGGGCCGTCGCCGCGATCGGGGCGTCGGGGGCGACGAGGAGTCCGTCGGCCCTGGCACATCGCAGAACCAGGTCGCGGTCGGCGGCACCGAGCGGATCACCGATGCCGACCGGTCCGGCCGAGAGCGCTGCGAGCGCGGCCTCGGCGTCGGGATCGGTGCTGCCACCGTGTCCGTCGCTGCGGAACACGTCCTTGTAGGGCCACAGGCCGAAGGGGCGCACCAGCGCGTTGGTGTAGAGGAACCAGGCCCACAGCAGCTCGGGTGGGACCAGGTACCCGTGGTCACCCGACGTGCGGATCGAGGTCACCTGCGCGAGCCGCGCGGTCGCCATCATGTCGGCCGGGGTGGCCATGCACCACTGGGCGGTCATGCCCCGCTGCGCGAGTGCCCGGTCGAGGCCCTGTTGCCAGCGCGTCGCCCGGCCGGGCTGCTCACGCAGCTGACGGACGCCGAGGAAGCACTCCACCAGCCAGTCGTGCTCGAAGGTCTCGACCCCCCACGAGCGCGCCTGGTCCAGGTAGGTCTCGTAGAGATCGCTGCCCACCGGGTGGGCGTACTCGCCGTCGACCCAGCAGTCGTACTCGTCCACGTACGGCGAGTTCGACGACAGGTGGCGGCAGTGGACCACCAGCGGCGGGTCCCCCAACGCGCGCCGCAGCTCGCGCACCCCTTCGGGCAGCAGGTCGTCGCGCGCCTCCCAGCGGACGAGGCCCGTGGGGGGCACGTCCCACTCGTCGGTGTCGAAGGGCCGCACCACGCGGTGGGGGTAGAACCACGAGTCGAGCTGCACCGCCCCGACCGGCACGTCGCGGTCCCGCAGGTCCTCGACGGTGTCGACCAACGTGTCGGTCACCGACCGGCCGCCCTCGGTGCGGTACCAGTACGCGGCGCCGTTGTCGGTCCAGTACGACACGTGCGAGCCGAGCGTGTCGATGCCACGCGGCAGCCGGTCGGTACCGGCGCGCTCGACGAGCAGTCCCGCCCACCGGTCGAGGCAGTCGCGCGCGTCACTGCCCGCGACCACGGCGAGCTCGGTCGAGAAGCCCTTCGGCACCGAGGTGAGGTCGCCGTGCCACCCGCATCGGATGCCGTCGGCCGCGGCGGCACCGTCGGCGGGGACGGCGATGACCTGCTCGTGCTCGTGGTCGAGCGGCGCGAGCAGCAGCGCCCCGCGACCCGACACCATCAACAGCGGCATCATGACCGACGGGCGGACCGGCCAACGAAGGAAGTCGGCACAGCCCGGATCGGTCGACGTCGGCAGGGCGAACTCCATGTACTGGTACCCGAACGACACCGCGTCGTCGGGCACGCCACCTGCACGTCGCGCACTCGGGTCGAGCACGGGCCAGCAGACCGAGGGCTCCCCGAACACACCGGTCGCCAGGTCCGCGTCGACGCCGACCGGTGCGCGCAGGGAGAACACCAGCACCGGTCGATCGTCGTAGGCCGCGAGCGAGGCGTCGATGCGGGGTGACGCGGACCGGTCCGACAGCCAGGTGGCGGCGCGCCACGCACCCAGGTCGTCGACGCCGGAGATCTGCCGGGCGTCGTCGAGCGCCACGTCGGCGCCCGTCACCCGGAGACCTCCGGGCCCGAACCAGTCGTCGTGACCGGCGTACCCCAGCCGAACCCCGTCCCGGTCGACGCGCGCGGTCAGGCCTCCGGCTGCCTCGAGTTCGATGCTCACCCCGTCGTCGTGCATCGCAGCAGTCTGCCTGCTGACCGGATCCGGTGCCGCTGGCACCCTGAGAGGTGGACGCTTCACCTCGGAATGACCGCCTCGCGCCGACGTGCTTACACTTCGGCCCGGATGTCGGACCGGTTCACGACTCAACGGACCCGAGTGCGATGGGAGCGACCGGCCCTGCTGGTCCTGCTCGGCGCGATCGTCTTCGTGGTGAGCGGACCGCTCGTCGCCGGCGCAGGCGCCCAGACCGACGACGACGTCGACGCGACCGACGAGGAGATCGTCGAGACCGGCGGCCCCCGCGTCGTGGCGACGTTGACCGTCGGTGACGACGACGAACCGGTCGAGGGGGTCGTCATCACGGTCGGCCTGGACGGCACCGAGGTCGCCGAGGGCGTCACCGACGAGGAGGGGTCCGTCGCGATCCCGCTCCCCGGGGCGGGCCAGTACGAGGTGACGCTCGACGCCACGACGTTGCCCGACGGTGTCGGGCTCGACGACCCGGATCGCGCCACGCTGTCACCACGGGTGCAGGAGACGGGCGACCGCTCGGTGGTCTTCCGCCTCACCGCCGAAGGGCAGGCCGCCGGGGTCTCGGCGACGACCCTGGAGCGACTCGCCAGCCTCGTGGCGAGCGGGACACGTTTCGGGTTGGTGATCGCCCTGGCGGCCGTCGGCCTGTCGCTGATCTTCGGCACCACCGGTCTGACGAACTTCGCCCATGGCGAACTGATCGCGTTCGGCGCCATCGCCACCTGGTACCTCAACTCCAACACCGGCGGCCTCGGACTCCACCTGTTCGTCGCCGGGATCGGCGGGATCGTCGCCGCCGCGCTCTTCGGCGGCTTCTTCGAGCTCGGCGTGTACCGACCGTTGCGCCGACGCGGCATGCCGATCGTGTCCCAGATGGTGGTGTCGATCGGTCTGGCGCTGGCGTTCCGCTATCTGTTCAGCATCGTGTTCGGTTCGAACGCGCAGCAGTTCTCGCAGTTCGCGGCCCAGGCCCCGACCGTCGACCTCGGGCTCGTGCAGCTCCGCCCGAAGGACCTGGTGATGGCGGGCATGGCGTTGGTGGTGCTGGTCGCCTTTGGTCTGTTCCTGCAGCGGTCGCGGCTCGGCACCGCGATCCGAGCGGTGTCGGACAACAAGGACCTGTCCATCGCGTCGGGCATCGACGACAAGAAGGTCACCCTGATGGTGTGGATGACCGCCGGCGCGCTCGCCGGACTCTCCGGGGTGATGCTCGGCTCGTCGGAGTTCATCGGATGGAACATGGGCCAGCGGGTGCTGCTGATCACGTTCGCGGCCGTGCTCCTCGGCGGGCTCGGCACCACCTTCGGGGCGATGGTCGGCGGGCTCTTCGTGGGCATCATCTCCGACGTGTCCACGTTCTGGCTGGACGCCGACCTGAAGATCATCGTTGCGCTGGCGACGCTCGTGGTGGTGCTGTTGATGCGGCCACAGGGCGTGTTCGGCGTGAAGGCGAGGACCGCATGACCGGCGCCGGGTCGCTCCTGTGACCGCGCCCGTGCTGGCGATCGACCTCGTCGGCGCGCTGACCGACGGCCTGCGCGCCGCGGTCGGCCCGCAGGCGGTCTTCTACGCGCTGGCAGCGATCGGACTCAACCTGCAGTTCGGCTACACCGGTCTGTTGAACTTCGGCCACGTGGCGTCCGC
>SKRR01000332.1 GCA_007118345.1 Microthrixaceae bacterium
TCGGGGCCGCCCATTGCACCGGCCAGTTGGCCGAGGTACCGCCCGAGCATGCTGACCTGCTCCTTCTCGACCCGCAGTGACACGACCCGGTTGCCGTCGCGCGCCTGGAGGTAGAAGACCCGTTGTCCCGGCTCGCCCACCGCACCGGGGATGAAGGCGTCGAGCTGGTCGAAGTCGAAGGGGACGGACATCGCTTCCAGCCTAGGAGGGGGTCAGGGTGCTCAGGTCGTCGCCCGTGGAGTTGACCGCCAGCACCACCGGTCCGCCCGAGGTGAACAGCAGCGGCGTGACCGAGCACGGCGAGATCACGATGCGCTGGAACAGGTCCAGGTGCACGCCGGTGGCCATTGCGACGGCCGCCTTGATCGGGTCCGCATGCGACACGGCGACGACCGTCCCGCCGGGGTGCGCGGCGACGAGCCGTTCGAGTTCGTTCCAGATCCGTTGCTGCATCTCGGAGAAGGACTCGCCGCCCGGGAAGCGAAAGCCGCTGGGCTGGGACTGGACGGTGCGCCACTCGGGCTTGCGGCGCAGGTTGGCGAGTCGTCGGCCGGTCCAGTCGCCGAAGTCACACTCGAGCAGCCCCTTCGACGTCCGGACCCGCAGCGCACGAGCCCGCGCGATCGGTGCGGCGGTCTCGCGGGTGCGTTCCAGTGGCGAGGCGTACACGGCAGCGACGCGGTTGAGCCCGGCGATGCGTGCTGCGGCCCGTTCGGCCTGCTCTCGTCCGGTGTCGGCCAGGTGCAACCCTGGTGCCCGGCCCGGCAGCACCTTGCCCGTGGTCGCGGTCTGCCCGTGCCGCACCAGCAGCACGAGGGTGGGGTCGTCGGCGCGGCGTGACATCGCGGGATCCTAGGCTCCTCAGGTGCCGACCCCCGTGCCCACCTCGATCGACGAGCTGAACGCCCGGATCGTCGGGTGCCGACGCTGTCCACGACTGGTGGCGTGGCGCGAACAGGTCGCGGTCGACAAGCGCGCGGCCTACCGCGACGAGTCCTACTGGGGCCGACCCGTTCCGGGATTCGGCGACCCCGAGGCCCGCATCCTGGTCGTCGGGCTCGCGCCCGCCGCCCACGGCGCCAACCGCACGGGCCGGATGTTCACCGGTGACCGCTCGGGGGATTGGCTCTACGCGGCGCTCCACCGGGCGGGGCTCGCGAACCAGCCGACGTCGGTCTCGGTCGAGGACGGACTGCGGCTCGACGGTGCGTTCATCACCGCACCGGTCCGGTGCGCCCCGCCGTCGAACCGGCCCACGACGACCGAGCGCGATGCCTGCCGCCCGTTCCTCGACGCGGAGTACGGCCTGCTGGACCGGGTGCGTGTGGTGGTGGCGCTCGGAGGGTTCGGCTTCGGCGAGGCCGCCCGGCTCCTGGGCCTGTCCCCGAGGCCGAAGTTCGGCCACGGTGCCGAGGCCATCGCGGCCGACGGCACGGTGCTGCTCGGCTGCTACCACGTGAGCCAGCAGAACACCTTCACCGGCCGGCTGACCGAGCCGATGCTCGATGACGTGTTCGGCCGTGCGGTCGAGCTGGCCGGCCTCGAGGAGCACTCGGCCTAGGCTGATCCGATGAGCGCCGACGTCCGCGATCCGATCCTCGTCGAGGACCGAGGTGACGTTCGGGTGGTGCGGCTGCGCGACGGTGAGAACCGGTTCGACCGCACGTCGGTGGATCGCTGGCACGACGTGCTCGGCGAGCTCGAGCGCATCGAGGGACCGCTCGCGGTGGTCATCACCGGTGAGGGCAAGTTCTTCAGCAACGGGCTCGACCTCGACTGGATGCAGGCGCACCCAGACGATGCCGGACCGATGGTCGAGGACGTGCACCGATTGCTCGGCCGGCTCTACCTGCTGCCGGCGTACACGGTGGCGGCGCTCAACGGCCACGCCTTCGCCGGGGGAGCGATGCTCGCCTGTGCCGCCGACGTCCGTGTCATGCGCACCGACCGCGGCTACTGGTGCCTGCCCGAGGTCGATCTGGGGCTGCCGTTGACGGGTCCGATGTTCGCCGCCGTCACGGCCCGGCTGCCACGTGCCGCCGCGCAGGACGCGATCCTCACCGGGCGTCGCTACACCGCGGTCGACGCGCAGCGACTCGGCATCGTCGAGCACACGGCCGGTGAGGACCAGGTGCTCGCCCGAGCGGTCGAGCTGGCCGAGCCGATGGCGGTCAAGGACCGTTCGGTGATCGCCGAGCACAAGCGCATGCTCTTCGCCGACACCGCCGCCACCTGCGGTTGGCGTCCCGGCACGTCCTGACCGTCGCGACGTCCTGACCGTCGCGAGGTCCTGACCGTCGCGACGTAACGTCGGGCCCATGGCTGCTGTTGAACCCATCACGGTCGTCGACGCCGCGACCTCCATCCGTGGGGGACGGCTCGGCGCCGTCGAACTGCTCGAGGAGTGTCTGGCACGCATCGAACGGCTCGACCCGGCCCTGAACGCCTTCACCCACCTCGATCCCGACGGTGCGCGCCGCGCCGCCGAACACGTCGACCGAACGATCGCTGCAGGGCGTGCCGACGAGCTCGGTCCGCTCGCCGGTGTGCCGTTCGCGGTCAAGGACCTCGAGGACTGCGCCGGGATGCCGACCGGGCACGGGTCCCTGCTCTACCAGGGGGGACCGCCGGTCGAGGCTGACTCCGAGCACGTCGCCCGCCTGCGTCGGGCGGGCGCCATCCCGGTGGGGAAGACCGCTGCGCCCGAGTTCGGCACGCTGCAGTACACGCGGTCGAGGGCGACGGGGACGACCCGCAACCCGTGGGACACCAGCCGCACTCCCGGTGGTTCGAGCGGCGGCAGTGCCGCGGCGGTGGCATCGGGCATGCTCCCGTTCGCCACGGCATCCGACGGGGGCGGCTCGACACGTATCCCGGCGTCGTTCAGCGGACTGGTGGGACTCAAGCCGAGCCACGGCCGGATCCCGCACCCCGACGCCGATCCATCGCAGACCGCCTGCTACGGCGCGCTCGTGACCACCGTTCGCGACGCCGCGCGGCACCTGGACGTCGCCGCCGGTCCGCACGACACCGACCGGCTCTCGCTGCCGCCTTCGGGACACCGCTACGAAGAACTGATCGACACGTTGCCGCTCGACGGGCTGCGGATCGGCTGGAGCGCGGATCTCGGCTTCGCACCTGTGGACCCCGAGGTCAGGGAGCTGGCAGCGGCCGCCGCCACCGAGCTCTGTGCCGCTGCGGGTCTCGACCTGATCGACGTCGACGTCGAACTGACCGATCCGGTGGCCACATGGCTCTCAGCGGGTGCGGTGTCCAGCTGGTTGGCGATCGACGCCCACCGTCACTGGCCCGACCGGGCCGACGAGATGACCCCGCTGGTCGCCGCCGACCTGCGATCGAGCGAGGACCGTCCGACCCGGACGCTCGTCACCGGGCTGCGACGCCGGCTGCGTCTCCAGGAGGACATGGCCCGCCTGTTCGAACGCGTCGACGTGCTCATGACCCCGACCACCGCGGTGGTCGCCTTCGCCGCCGAGGGACCTCCGCCGTCGGTGATCGACGGCGTCGAGGTGAACCCCGCCATGAGCGTCCCGTTCACGATGCTGGCCAACCTCTGCTGGAACCCCGCGATCTCGGTGCCGGCGGGCACCAGTTCCGAGGGACTTCCGGTCGGTCTGCAGGTGATGGGCCGCCGGCACCACGACGAGGTCCCCCTGCGCCTTGCGCGCGTGCTCGAGACGGCGCGTCCATGGCCACACACCGCTCAGGCGGGGTAGCGCCGGCGGGCGTCGGCGGGCGTCGGCGCCATCAGTCGGTGGGTTCGTCGGTTGCCGCATCGGGAGACTCGTCGGCCGGCACCTCGACGAAGTCGTACGTCACCGCCGCCGCGGTTCCTCGGTCGCGGTCCGAGGTGGCATAGAACCCGATCGCGGCGCCCGCGACGAGGAGCACCCCGATCGCGAAGCCGACCAGTCGAGCTCCTCGGGGCTTCGCAGCGAGGACCACGGCCTGCTCGGGCGCCACGCTCCCGGTGTCGAGCAAGCCCTTGCGGTCCGCCCACACGAGCAACGGCGGCATGACCACCAGGGCTGCGAGCAGGGCGATCGTGACGTTGAGCGTGACGATGATGCCGAAGTCCCGCAGGAGCGGCAGCGCGGACCCGATGAGCACGGCGAACCCGCCGATCGTGGTCGCTGCCGAGGTGAAGAACGCCCGACCGGTGCGTTTCGCCGCCTGGTCCGACGCGGCGCGGTCACCCAGGCCGCGTTGTCGTTCCTCGAGGTAGCGGGCCATGATCAGCACCGAGAACTCGGTGCACGACGCGATCACCAGCGGTGCGGAGACCGTCGTGAGGGGCGAGAGCGTGATGCCGGTGGCGCTGATGATCACCGTCGAGGTGCCGACGGCGAGTCCGATCGGCACCATCGTCAGCAGCGCCCTGGCCAGGCTGCGGAAGCGGACGAGCAGCCAGAGGGCCACGAGCGCCAGACCCAGGTAGGTCAGGTTCGCCCGGTTCGCCGACAGGTTCTCGAGCAGCCCGACTCCCACCACGGCGAGGCCCGAGGGAACGGCCCGGATCGGTGTCTGGCCGTCGTCGAGGTCCTCGAGCAGCACCGAGTCCGCCGGCAGGTCCAGCGCGGCGATCCGCTGCTCCAGCTCGGCCTCGAGCTCGTCGACCAGCACGGCGCGCTCCTCCAGCGTCGCCGGTGCCAGCCGCAGGTTGATCTGGGTGGCGGTGCGATCCTCGGACAACAGCGCCGCCTCGATGTCGGGCGGCAGGACGTCGGCAGCCGCTCGCAGGTCGGCGCCGCTCGGCGCGATCGGTGTCGCCCCCGGCACGGCGATGATCTTCGCGATCGTGTTCGTGAGGCTCGAGGTGCTCACCACGGCGTCGCGCTGCTCGGCGTCGAGGGTGAAGTCGTTGACGAACTCCGCCATCTCGTCGGTGAGCACGTTGTTGGACTCGATGAGGATGCCCAGCGTGGAGGAGAAGCCCGTGGTCTCCTCGAGGATGTCGATGTCGGCGACGGCCTGGCTGTCCTGGTCGACCCACCGGACCGGATCGGACTCGATCCGCATGTTGCTCTCGGACACCACGCCGCCGATGAACA
>SKRR01000201.1 GCA_007118345.1 Microthrixaceae bacterium
ACACCGCTGGGTCCCAGTCGTTGACCCGGACCATCAGGTCGCCGTAGCCCTGCAGGTAGGTGGCGAGGCGTCCGACCAGCTTCTTGAGCCGCAGCTCCTCGTCGAGGTGGTCGCCGACGGTTGCGAGCACCGACCAGACCCGCACGGTGGTGGGGTCCTTGCCGGCCCGCTCGGCCCCACGTCGGACTGCGGCCACGCTGCGCTCGAGGGCGTCGTCGCCGAAGAACGTGTGCAGCACCACGGCATCTGCGATGCCGCCGGCGAGCTCCAGGGTCTTCTCGCCGAGCGCGCACAGCAGCACCGGGATGTCCTCGTCGAACGACGGGTCGAGGCAGAGCATCGGGTACCTGCCGGCCGGGCCGTCGTGGCCCATGACCATCTCGCCGGACCAGAGCCGACGCTGGAGATCGATCGCGTCGGCGAGCTGCGCCGAGGTGACGTGCGGCAGGCCGAGCACGTCGAAGAGCATGTCGAAGCCACGTCCGAGCCCGAGTGTGAATCGGCCGCCCGTCATCCGGTGCATCGTGACCGCGAAGGTGGCGGTGACGATCGGGTGACGCGTGTTGTGGTTGGTCGCGGCGGTGGCGATCCCGATGCGCTCGCTGACCGCTGCAGCGGCGCCGCACAGCGTCGTCGCGTCCTTGGCGTTGAACCGCTCGGACACGAACGCTGCGCCGAGACCCAACCGCTCGGCGTCGCGGACCTCACCGACAAGGTCGCGAGGCGTGGCTGAGTGCCCCGCAAGGGTGTAGAAGCCCAGCTCGTTGAGCGGCGGCGCCGCAACGGTGTCCATCTCATCCCCCTGGCGTCGTCCCCCTGTGACCGCGGCTGCGATCGTCCCGGACTCTACCGAGTCGTCACGCGTGAGCGACCTGCGGGCGAAGTCGCTGCTCGACAGCGGCCCTGCACCGGACTACGGTCTGGACAGATGTCCAGTTCTGCTGCCACCCCGCTGCGCGTCGTGTCGACCGAGTCGACGCGCCGTCGCCTGTCGGCGAAGCAGGCGGCGACCGTGCAGCGACTGACCGCTGCGACGGTCGACGAGTTGCGTCGCGAGGGGTACGAAGGCCTGACCGTCCGCAACGTCGCCCGGACCGCTGGCGTTGCGCCCGCCACGGCCTACACCTACTTCGCCTCGCGAGAGCACCTGGTCACCGAGGTGTTCTGGCGGCGGCTCGAAGCACTCGCCGACACGACGCTCACTCGGCGACGCAGCGCGCGGTCCAGGGTGGCTGCGGTCATGGCCGATCTCGCCCTGCTCGTCGCGGACGAGCCCGAACTGGCGGCCGCATGCACCGTGGCGATGCTGTCGAACGATCCCGACGTGCGCCTGCTGCGTGACCGGATCGGACGCGAGATGCGCCGCCGGTTGCAGGAGGCGCTCGGTGACACCGCCGACTTGGCCGTCCTCACCACACTCGAGTTCGCGGTGTCGGGCGCGTTGTTGCACGCGGGGATGGGCTACCAGTCCTACGACGCGCTGCCCGATCAGTTGGAACGAGTCGTGGCGATCGTCGTCCCGGCGGGCTGAGGGACCGAGACGGGGGAGCAGGGGGAAGCAGCGATGACCACCACCACCGACGACGCGGTCGTCTACGACCCGTACGCGTACGAGATCCACGAGGACCCGTACCCGACCTACGAGCGACTCCGCGAGGAGGCGCCGCTCTACCACAACGCCGAGCGCGGTTTCTGGGCGTTGTCACGTCACGCGGACGTGATCGAGGGGTTCCGCGACCACGTGCGCCTCTCGAACTCCCACGGTGTGTCGCTCGACCCGATGGCATCGGGCCCGCACGCGCACCGCACCATGTCCTTCCTCGCGATGGACCCCCCGATGCACGGCCGCATGCGCGGCCTGGTGTCCAAGGCGTTCACGCCCCGTCGGGTCGCAGGGCTGGAGCCCCGCATCCGGGAGATCGCCCGCGCGTACATCGACGAGATGCGTGCACGGGGGTCCGATGACGGCCACGACCTCATCGCCGAGTTCGCCGGTCGCCTGCCGATGGACGTGATCTCGGAACTGATGGGCGTGCCGGTCGAGGACCGCGAGGAGCTCCGTCGGCTGTCGGATCTGCTGGTGCACCGCGAGGAGGGCGTGCACGACGTGCCACCCGAGGGTGTGGCAGCGGCGCTCGAGCTGGTCGTCTACTACGCCGACATGCTCGCCCAGCGGAAGGCGACTCCAACCGACGATCTGACGTCGGCGCTGTTGGCCGCCGAGATCGACGGCGACCGGCTCACCGACGAGGAGATCACCGGGTTCCTCTTCCTCATGGTGGTCGCCGGCAACGAGACCACCACCAAGCTGCTCGGCAACGCCTGGTACTGGGCGTGGCGCAACCCCGACGAACGGGCGAAGCCCTTCGGCGATCCGTCCCGGGTGCCGATGTGGGTCGAGGAGACCCTGCGCTACGACACCTCGACGCAGATGCTCGCACGCATCGCGACGACCGACATCGAGCTGCACGGCGGGGTGATCCCCGAGGGCGGCCGCGTCGTGCTGCTGGTCGGCTCGGCGAACCGGGACCCCCGTGTGTTCTCGGACCCCGATCGCTTCGACCTCGACCGCCCCGAACCCCTGCCGCAGCTCGCGAGCTTCGGGTTCGGTCGCCACTTCTGTCTCGGTGCCTCGCTGGCCCGGCTCGAGGCCCGGGTCGCGCTCGAGGAGCTGGTCGCCGCCGTCGAGGACTACGACATCGATCCCGACGGCATCGTGCGCGTCCACTCGGTCAATGTCCGAGGGTTCGCCACGCTGCCCACCTCGATGACCTTCCGCGAGAGGACCACCTGATGCCCCGTTTCGAACCCCACCCCCAGCGCCGTGCGGCGATCGTCACCGGTGCATCGGCGGGGATCGGCGCAGCGACCGCACAAGCCCTCGCCGCCGCCGGGCATCCGGTGGCGCTGGGTGCCCGTCGACTCGAACGCTGTGAACAGCTGGCCGCGTCCATCCGCGAGGCCGGTGGCGACGCCGTCGCCCTGCCGCTGGACCTGACCGACGGCGCCTCGGTCGAGGCCTTCGGCCGTGCCGCGGAGGAGCAGCTGGGCCCCATCGAGGTGCTCGTGTCCAACGCGGGCGACGTGCAGCCCATCACGACCGTGGGTGCCGCTCCCGAGGAGTTCACCCGCCAGCTGCAGGTGAACCTGCTCGGTGCCCAGGCCTTGGTTCATGCCGTGGTCCCCGCCATGCTCGAGCGCCGCCGCGGCGACGTCGTGTTCGTCACCTCGGAGGTGGCGCTGCACCCTCGCACCCACATGGCCGCCTACGTCGCGTCCAAGGCCGGGCTCGAGGGCTTCGCGATGGCGATGGCGATGGAGTGCGAGGGCACCGGGGTCCGGGTCGGCATCGTGCGTCCCGGACCGTCGTCCACCGAGCAGGGCGCCACCTGGGACGAGGCGACCATCAACGAGGTCGTCGCCTCGTGGGATCACTGGGGCCTCACCCGCCACCATGGCTCGCTGCGGCCCACCGAACTGGCGCAGGCGGTGCTCGCCGTGGTGAGTGCCCCCAAGGGAACCCGGTACGCGGTGCTCGAGGTCCAGCCCGAGGCGCCGGTGATCGCGCCCCCCGCGGCCGCCACGGACCAACAGGAGGGGGCACCATGAGCACCATCACCGAACCACCCAGGGTGTCCGGCGACGACGGCGACACCGGTCACCTCGAGGAACTGCGACGTGACCCGATCGGGCTGATGCAGCGGGTACGCGACGAGTGTGGTGACGTCGGCGAGTTCCGTCTGGCCGACAAGGACGTGGTGCTGCTCACCGGCGCCGAGGCCAACGAGGTGTTCTTCCGCGCCAGCGACGACGAGCTCGACCAGGCCGCCGCCTACCCCTTCATGACCCCGATCTTCGGTGAGGGTGTCGTGTTCGACGCCACGCCCGAGGAACGACGGCGTGCGCTGCACAACCAGTCGTTGCGCGACAAGTTCATGCGTGGTCACGCGGCGACGATCACCGCCGAGATCGAACGGATGGTCGCCGACTGGGACGACGAGGGGGAGGTCGACCTGCTCGACTGGACCGCCGAGCTCTTCATCTACACCTCGACCTCGTGCCTGATCGGGAAACGGTTCCGCGAGGAGCTCGACGCCCACGTCGCCGAGCTGTTCCACGACCTCGAGCGCGGCACCGACGCGATCGCCTTCGTCGACCCGTACGCCGACATCGAGAGCTTCCGTCGCCGCGACGCTGCCCGGGCCGAGCTCGTCGAGCTCATCGGCGGGATCATGGAGCGCCGCGAGGCGCAGGGACCCGTCGAGGGCGACGACCGCGACCTGGTCGACGTGCTCATGTCGATCAAGGACGACGACGGCAACTGGCAGTTCAGCCCCGACGTCGTGACGGGCATGTTCATCTCGATGATGTTCGCCGGGCACCACACCACCTCGACCACCGCCTCGTGGCTGATCATCGAGCTGCTCCGCAACCCGGACGTGATGGCGGAGGTCGTCGACGAGATGGACGCGCTCGCCGAAGCCGGCGGTGGTGAGATCACCTACCAGGACCTGCGCGAGGTGCCGTGGCTGGAGTCGTCGATCAAGGAGACGCTCCGCCTGCACCCGCCGCTGATCCTGTTGCTGCGCAAGGTCATGCAGCCCTTCGAGGTCGAGGGGTTCCAGATCCCCGAGGGGAAGCTGGTCGGTGCCTCGCCGGCGGTGTCGAACCGTCTGCCCGAGGCGTTCCAGGAGTCCGACCGGTTCGACCCCGCCCGCTACATCGACCCCCGCCACGACGATCTCGACAACCCGTGGAACTGGATCCCGTTCGGTGCGGGCCGGCACCGGTGCGTCGGCGCGGCCTTCGCGCTGATGCAGCTGAAGACGATCTTCTGCGTGCTCCTGCGCGACTGGGAGATCGAGGCGGCCCAGCCACACGAGTCGTACCGCAACGACCACTCCAAGATGGTCGTGCAGCTCGCCCAACCGTGCAGGGTGCGCTACCGGCGCCGTCGTGGTTCCGGGGAGGGGTGATGGGGATGCGCATCGTCGTCGACCTCGATCTGTGCCAGGGCCACGGTGTGTGCGAGTCCGAGGCACCCGAGCTGTTCGAGGTGAACCGGGACCGCA
>SKRR01000156.1 GCA_007118345.1 Microthrixaceae bacterium
ACACGTCCTGCCCGGCATGCAAGCCGACGCAGCAGAGATCTTCGCCGAACTCGTCGCGGACCCGGCTTCTACCGGGCCGACCCGGTGGAAGACCCGGAAGAAGACCGCCTCGAGACGGTAGAAGCCGGACCTCACGGCCCGGCTTCCCCTTCAGTATCAAGGTCGTTGGTGGCGGGGGCAGGATTTGAACCTGCGACCTTCGGGTTATGAGCCCGACGAGCTACCGAACTGCTCCACCCCGCGGCGTATCCGTCAGCGTACGCCGCAACGGCCCGCGGTTCAATTCGCCCCTCGGTGTGACGGGTCAACGCAGTGGGTACTTCGGCGGGCTGAGCCGGACGGGCCGAACCATCCGGGAGCCGCATGTGTCGACGACGACCACCACGAGGCCGCCGACTTGCGTCCACCCGACAGCCCGTGAACGCTGCGGCGGTGCTGCGACGCCCCCGAACTCCGATCTCCGCCGCCGCACTCGTCGGCGCTCTCGTGGCCATCGCCGGACTCGTGAGCGGTTGCGGGTGGTTCGGCGACGACGCCCAGGCGCTCCTGCCCCTGCCCGAGGAGCGTGACATCCAGTACGGCCCCCTCGACACCTGCGGCGAGGAGCGCTCCGACGAGTGCGGCGGCTCCCAGACCCTCGACATCTACCGCTCCGATGTGGAGGGGCCGAACCCGGTGCTGATCTGGATCCACGGCGGTGGGTTCGTCCTCGGCGACAAGGAGGACGGGGTTCGCGAGGCGATGCAGCCGATCCTCGACGACGGCTGGGACATCGTCTCGATCAACTACCGCCTCGCCCTCCCCGACGGCGCGAACGCCTTCCCCGCAGCCGTCCAGGACGTGAAGCGGGCCGTCCGCTGGGTGCGCGCCAACGCCGAGGCCAACGACTGGGACCCCGACGTCGTCGCAGTGGCAGGCCACTCGGCAGGCGGCAACCTCGCGGCGATGGCGGCGGTCACGCCGAACCGACCCGAGTTCGAGGACCCCGAACTGCCCGAGGACCTCGTAGCCCAGGACCCCACCGTGGTCGCGGCGATCGCCATCGCATCGGTGTCGGACCTCGCTGCGTTCGCGGCGAACGAGGAATGGTCCGAGTCGATGGGCCACT
Organism: Microthrixaceae bacterium; assembly: GCA_007118345.1. Classification (GTDB taxonomy): domain Bacteria; phylum Actinomycetota; class Acidimicrobiia; order Acidimicrobiales; family Microtrichaceae; genus SKRR01. The sequence continues at coordinate 1,109 of SKRR01000156.1, forward strand.
ACCTGTCGTGCGGCGACGGGTGCACCGAAGACGACTTCGCACGTGGCTCGGTGCACCCCTACGTCGACGGGAACGCCGCACCGATGCTCGCGCTGCACGGCGTCGACGACCCGCTGGCCGACCCCGCCCAGGGCCGCCTGGTCGAGCAGGCCTACGAGCAGGCGGGCATCGGCGACCGGTTCGAACTGATCGTCGTCGATGACGGACCGGACCGGTACCGCGGTCACGACCCCGACTTCGAACGTTGGGTCGACGACTTCCGCGAGCTGCTCGAGGCGAACCGCTGATCCGCCAGCCGGGCACCGGAGCACCCGGTGCCCGACGAGGCAGGCTCAGCGCAGGTCGAAACGGTCGAGGTTCATGACCTTGTCCCACGCGGCCACGAAGTCACGCACGAACTTCCCCTGCGCGTCGGCGGCGGCGTACACCTCGGAGATCGACCGCAGCTGCGAGTTTGAGCCGAGCACCAAGTCGACCGCCGTGGCCGTCCAGCGGGCGTCCTCCGAGCCGCGGTCGCGACCCTCGTAGACGTGCTCGTCGGAGGTCGACGGCTTCCACTCGGTGGCGCTGTCGAGCAGGTTGACGAAGAAGTCGTTGGTGAGCACGCCGGGGCGGTCGGTCAGCACCCCGAGCTCGGTGCCCCACGCGGTGGCCCCCAGGGCTCGCAGGCCGCCGAGCAGCACCGTCATCTCGGGCGCGGTCAACGTGAGGTAGTTGGCGCGCTCCACCAGCAGCGTCTCGGGCGACAGCTTCTCGCCGGGCTGCAGGTAGTTGCGGAACCCGTCCGCGGTCGGCTCGAGCACCGAGAACGACTCGACGTCGGTCTGGTCCTGGGTGGCGTCGGTACGGCCGGGCGCGAACGGCACGGTCAGGTCATGGCCGGCGTCCCTGGCTGCCTGCTCGACCGCCGCACAACCGCCGAGCACGATGAGGTCGGCCAGCGAGATCTTCGTGCCCTCCGGCAGCGAGTCGTCGACCTCGCCGTGGACCCGTTCGAGCACCTCGAGTGACCGGGCGAGCTCGGCAGGGTTGTTCGCCGCCCAGTCCTTCTGGGGCGCGAGTCGGATCCGGGCGCCGTTGGCGCCGCCGCGCTTGTCGGTGCCACGGAAGCTCGCGGCGGCCGCCCAGGCGGTGCCGACGAGCTGCTGGACCGAGAGCCCGGAGTCGAGCAAGGTGCGCTTGATCGACGCGACCTGAGCCTCGTCGACGAGGTCGTGGTCGACGTCGGGCACCGGGTCCTGCCACAGCTGCGCCTCGGGCACCCACGGACCCAGGTAGCGGGTCACCGGGCCCATGTCGCGGTGCAGCAGCTTGTACCAGGCCTTCGCGAACGCCACGGCCAACTCGTCGGGGTGCTCCATGAACCGCCGCGAGATCGGCTCGTAGATCGGGTCCTCGCGCAGCGCCAGGTCCGAGGTGAGCATCATCGGCGCGTGGCGGACGCCGGGACGGTGCGCGTCGGGCACCGTGTCGGCACCGGCGTCGCCCTTCGGCTTCCACTGGTGCGCACCGGCGGGGCTCTGGGTCAGCTCCCACTCGTAGCCGAACAACGTCTCGAAGTAGGTGTTGTCCCACTCGATCGGCGTGGGCGTCCACGCGCCCTCGATGCCGCTGGTGATCGTGTCGGGGCCCTTGCCCGTGCCGAAGGAGCTGTTCCAACCGATCCCCATGTGCTCCACCGGACAGCCCTCGGGCTCGGGTCCGACGAGCTCGGCGTCACCGGCACCGTGGCACTTGCCGAAGGTGTGGCCACCCGCGATGAGCGCCACGGTCTCCTCGTCGTTCATCGCCATGCGGGCGAACGTGTCGCGGATGTCGCGGGCCGATGCGAGCGGGTCCGGGTTGCCGTTCGGGCCCTCGGGGTTCACGTAGATGAGCCCCATCTGGACCGCGCCGAGCGGCCCGGACAGCTCCCGGTCACCGGCGTACCGCTCGTCACCCAACCAAGCGTCCTCGGGGCCCCAGAAGACCTCCTCGGCCTCCCAGATGTCCTCACGGCCGAAGCCGAACCCGAACGTCTCGAACCCCATCGATTCGAGGGCGACGTTGCCCGTGTAGACGATCAGGTCGGCCCACGAGAGCTTGTTGCCGTACTTCTGCTTGACCGGCCACAGCAGCCGTCGGGCCTTGTCGAGGTTGGCGTTGTCGGGCCAGCTGTTGAGCGGAGCGAACCGTTGTGCTCCGCTGCCGCCACCGCCGCGGCCGTCCGCGATGCGGTAGGTGCCTGCGGCGTGCCAGGCCATCCGGATGAACAGCGGGCCGTAGTGGCCGTAGTCCGCCGGCCACCAGTCCTGGGTGTCGGTCATCACCTCGAGGATGTCGGAACGCAACGCCTCGACGTCGAGGTCGGCGAACGCCTCGGCGTAGTCGTAGTCGGCGTCCATCGGGTTCGCGCTGGGCGAATGCTGGTGGAGGACCTGCAGATCGGGCTGGTTGGGCCACCAGTCGCGGTTGGTCCGGGGCCGGGTCCGCTCCGGGGTCGGCGCGTCGATCACCGGGTTCTCGCTCTCGCTGCCGTGCTCTGTCATGTCGGGCTCCTCTCGCCGGTGGCGCGGGATGCGTCACGATCATCGAGGGTCCCGGCGGGCCACCGCGACCCCTTCAGCCCCAACCTACGACGACGAGGTCGAGCGTGCTCGTCGGAATGTGCGCGAGTCGCGTCAGGCGGCGCCGTCAGCGCGATCCGGCCAGTCAGCCAGCGCGTTGCGCACCATCTCGACGTGGCCCCGTGGCGTGTCGTCACCCTCGGCCGCGTAACACGTGCCGATGAACGGTCCCACGACACCGACCATCCAACCGCGAGCCGACGACCAGTGCGGGGCGTGCAACCGGAAGCGGAAGACCTGGGCGACCCCACTGCCGTGGCGTGGCTCGACCGGGACGGCGGCCACGTGCTCGAGCTCGTCGGGCAGGCGACCCAGTTCGTGCACCGCCGCCAGGTGGCGCGCCAGGCGACCCTCGTCCAGCGCGAGGTCCTCGAAGACTGCGGGCAGCCGAACAGGGTCGCCCGTGCCGTCGAGCAGATCGGCGAGCTCGATGCGTGCGATCGGGTCACGGCCGATCAGTTCCAGCCGCTCCGGCGCCACGCGCTCGCCGTGCCGCAACAGGGTCGCGGCGCCGAACGCCGCGACGCGCGGGTCCGCCGATGCCAGCATCGCCAGTGCCGGGCTGACCACGAGCCCTCCATCGCGGCCCAGCTGTCGGTCGACGAGCGGCACGAGGGCCGCCAGCGACTCACGTTCGACCCGGCCGGTGTCCCAGTCGCTGCCACGCCCTCGCATCGCCTGGTCACACTCATTGGTCAACCGGGCGACGTGGCCCCACAACGGCACGGAGAGCTCGGTCCAGATCTCCTCGCCCAGATCCCTCACGGAGTCGAGTTGCTCGAGCAGTTCGGCGGCGTGCCAGCTCCAGCCGGGCAGCTCGAGCAGGTCGATGAGCAGTCGGGCCACCCGTGCACGGTCGGCCTGGACGAGCAGCGGTCTGAGCAGCGGTGAGGTCAACCGCGGGATGCCCCACGGGTCGGCATCCGGGCCGAGGAGCACCTCGAGCGCCGCGAGCCCTTCGTCGCCGCCGCGCAGGGCCAACAGGTGCAGCAGTCCCCGCTGGACCCGCTCACCCGAGATCAGGTGGACGCGAACCACCTCGGCAGGGTCCACCGCTCGGGGGGCGTCCCAGAGCAGTTCCACGAACCTGACGGCGGGAACGACGTCGTCCTCGGGCAACGACGGATAGGAGCCGCCGGCGGCCTCGAGCACCGCCCGGGCGCCCAGTACGTCGAGCCGGTGGGCCTGCCACGAACTGATCGTGGCGACCGCGAGGTCGCGCGCCGCCCGGTCGTTGCGTCGCAGCAGCGCCCGGACCTCGGCGACGTCGTCCACTCCGATCGACGGGTCGGTGCGCTGGTCCACATCGGCATTGTCGCTCCCGCTGCCGCCGACGTCTGTGGGGAAAACCCGCGGTGCCGCACGAACCCGGCGCCACGGTGAGCACACTCAGCGTGCGACCAACCCGGACCGGTGGCCGGGTCCTAGCCTGAAGTCATGCTCTTCGGTCGAACCCCTTCGATGGTCAGCCCCTCGGACGCCCTCCCCGGACGGCCCGATCCGATGCCGGTGAACGAGCCGCACCACGTGAACGGCGCCCCATTGACCCCGCCGTGGCCCGAGGACGAGCGGACCGCCGTGTTCGCGATGGGCTGCTTCTGGGGCGCCGAGCGGGTGTTCTGGGAGCTGCCGGGCGTGATCTCGACGGCGGTGGGCTACACCGGCGGCTACACACCGAACCCCACGTACCAAGAGGTCTGCACCGGACGAACCGGGCACACCGAAGCGGTGCTCGTGGTGTACGACCCGGCCACGATCACCTACGAGCAGTTGCTCGTCGCGTTCTGGGAGGGACACGACCCGACCCAGCGGTTCGCGCAGGGCAACGACATCGGCACCCAGTACCGCTCGGGCATCTACGCCACCGACGAGGAGCAGCTGCTCCTGGCCGAGGCGAGCCGCGACCGCTTCCAGAAGGCCCTACGGGCGAAGGGTCACGGGGACATCACCACCGACATCGAGCCGCTCGGAGCGTTCTACTACGCCGAGGACTACCACCAGCAGTACCTGTCGAAGAACCCCGGCGGCTATTGCAACTTGCACATGACGCGCACCGGGTTGTCCTTCCCCTCGGCGACAGCAGAGACGTAGCCGGTCGGAGCAATCGTCGGGTTCGGGACCGAAGCACGAACGTCAGCAACGGGGTTCAACCTAGAGTCGCCACTGCATGCACGCGCTCCGGTCCCGGATTCCCACTTCCACGAAACGCAAGCTGCGGCGCGTCCGCGACGACGCGAGACGGGCGATCAGGAGCCCCGTGCGACAGCGACGGTTCCGTGCAGCGCTCGGGGAGGTCGTGGCGCTCGCTCCTGCCGTGCCGCCGCGGAGCACATTGGAACGTCTCGTGGACGGCTGGGACAATCCCGCGGCGGGCGACGTCGAGTACCTGGAGAAGGTCATCGAGCTCTGCCATGGAGCCGATGGACCCGTGCTCGAATGCGGGAGCGGGCTCACCACACTGCTGCTCGCCGCGCACTCCCCGCACCCGGTGTGGACCCTCGAGGCCGACGAACGCTGGTTCCGTCGGGTGGTGGGCGCCGCGGACGACGCGGGGCTCGACCACAGCCATCTGCTCCACGCACCGCTCGAGGACCATGGAGCGTTCTACTGGTACCGACTGCCACCGGCGTTCCCCGAGCAGTTCTCCCTCGTCGTGTGCGACGGGCCGGCGGCGGGCGGCCTCAAGGGGGGCCGGGTCGGTCTGATGCCGGTGGTCGGGGACCGGATCGCGTCAGGGGCGGCGATCGTGGTCGACCGCGGGATGGTGTACGAGCACGACGCGGTGTCGGTGTGGGAGCAGGAGCACGGTCTCGTGATCGAGGAGGACGCTCCCGGGTTCCGGGTCTACCGAACGCCGTGAGGCACGACATGGGCGATCGTCATGGCCGGCATCGCCGGCGCGGCCGGCGCGCCCGGAGGTCGACTCCGCCCGGTGAGATGTGGTGTGGGACGCTGATCACGTGAGCACCACCGAGCACCACGACGTCATCGTCGTCGGCGGCGGGACCGCCGGCTGTGTCACCGCCGCACGTCTGGCCGAGGCCGGGGTCGCGGTCCTGCTGATCGAGGCGGGTCCCGACGACTCGGACCGTGACGAGGTCCTGCAGGTGCGGCGTTGGCTGGAACTGCTCGGCGGCGAGCTCGACTGGGACTACACGATCGCCCCCCAGCCACGGGGCAATTCGGCGATCCGCCACAGTCGGGCGAGGGTGCTCGGCGGCTGCAGCTCGCACAACTCGTGCATCGCGTTCGTCCCGCCCGACGCGGACTTCTCCGCCTGGGCCGCCGCCGGAGCGGTCGGCTGGGGACCCGACGACGTGGCACCGTTCTTCAGCAGGGTGCTCGAGCGGGTCCCACTGCGCCGTGTCAGCGAGGAGAACCCGGTGAACGCCTCGGTGATCGAGGCGTGTGCAGCGGTCGGGCTCCCGCCGACCGTGCTCGGCGAGGGTGACTGGTTCCACCCGGGTGCCGGCCCGTTCCGACTGAACGTCGTCGACGGCCTCAGACAATCGGCGAGTGTCGCCTACCTCCGCGGGGGCACCCCGGCGGCCCGGCCCGAGGTGCGTTGCAACACCCAGGTGCACGGCCTGGTGCTCGAGGGCACCGACGTCGTGGGGGTGCGCACGAGCGAGGGAGTGTTGGGCGCCGACCACGTGGTCGTGGCCGCAGGGGCGTTCGGTTCACCCCAACTGCTGCAGCTCGCAGGAATCGGACCTGCGGACGACCTCCGAGGGGTCGGGATCGATCCGCTCGTCGACCTCCCGGGCGTCGGGTCGAACCTCCAGGACCACCCCGAGGGTGTCGTCATCTGGTCGACCCGCCGACCGGTCCCGGAACCGATCGTGCAGGAATGGGAGGTCGGCATCTTCGCGAACGTGCACGACGATCCCCACGGCCCCGACCTGATGTTCCACCTGGGCCTCGTTCCCTTCGACGGGCACACCGCTGCGTACGGCTACCCGACCTCCCCGCACGGGGTGTCGCTCACGCCGAACGTGTGCCGCGCCCGCTCCCGCGGCACCGTGCGGGTCCGGAGCCCCCATCCGGGCGACGTGCCGGCGATCGACTTCGCGTACTTCACCGACCCCGAGGGCTACGACGAATCGGTGATGGTCGCCGGGGTCGAGCTGGCCCGCGAGATCATGGCCCAGGACCGGGTGGCCGACTGGATCGACGTCGAGCTCGCTCCGGGCGCCGCGACCACCGACCGATCGGCGATCAGTGACTACGTGCGACGCACCGCCAACACCGTCTACCACCCGGTGGGCACCTGCGCGATCGGAACCGACCCCTCGGCCGGTGCCGTCGTGCGCCCGGACCTCTCGGTCTACGGCCTCTCGGGACTGTCGGTCGCTGACACCTCGGTGTTCCCGCTGATCCCGAGTGTGAACCCGGCGCTCACGGCGATGATGGTCGGCGAACGCTGCGCCGCCGAACTCACACGCTGACCGCTCGACGAGGCCCGTCCGTGTTCTGGGCGCGATGCAGCGCGTGGTGGGGTGCACCGGTTCGCCCGGTTCGCCAGGAGGCGGTCAGAGTCCCTCGAGCGGGCCGGACTCGAACAGCACCGTCTTGGTGCGGGTGACCGCCTCGAGGCCTGCCCACCCGTTCTCGCGGCCGAGTCCCGACGCCTTCACCCCACCGAAGGGCACCTCGACGGGCGTGACGTTGTAGGTGTTGATCCACACCACTCCGGCGTCGAGGGCCGCAGCGAGCCGGTGCGCACGGTCGACGTCACGTGTGACGACCCCGGCGGAGAGCCCGTAAGAGGTCGCGTTGGCACGTTCGACGACCTCGTCCTCGGTCTCGAAGGAGAACACGCACGCGACGGGGCCGAAGATCTCGTCGCGTGCGATGGCCATGTCGTCGGCGACGTCGGTGAACACGGCGGGGTCGACGAACCGGCCGTCGGCCAGAGCACCGTCGGTCCGTCGCCCGCCGCCGCAGCGCAACGCAGCGCCGTCGTCGACACCGCTGCGAACCGCGTCGAGGACCTTGTCGAGGTGCTCGTCGGAGATGAGCGAGCCGACCTGGGTGGCGGGTTCGAGCGGATCGCCGACCACGAGCGAGCGGGCGGTGTCGACGAACGCGTCGACGAACGCGCCGTGCAGCGACGAGTGGACGAACACCCGGGTGCCGTTCGAACAGACCTCACCCTGCGTCGCGAAGTTCGCCAGCACCGCCGCGGTCACCGCCCGGTCGAGCTCGGCGTCCTCACAGACGACGACCGGTGACTTCCCCCCGAGCTCGAGGGTCACGGGCACCGGACCAGCCGACGCGGCACGCATCACCGCACGTCCGGTCGGCACCGACCCGGTGAGGGTGAGCTTGTCGATTCCACGGTGTCCGGTGAGCGCCTCGCCGACCGCGGCACCACCCTGCACGACCGAGAACACACCGTCGGGGAGACCGGCTGCGGCCAGTGTCTCGGCGAGCGCCACCGCGGTGAGCGGCGTCAGCTCGGATGGCTTGAACACCACGGCATTGCCGGCTGCGAGAGCAGGCGCTGCCTTCCACGCTGCGATCTGCAGCGGGTAGTTCCACGCGCCGATCGCGCCGACCACGCCGAGCGGCTCCCGTCGGGTCCACCCGGTCAGGGTCCCGAGCTGGTGATGCTCGCCGGCGGCAGCGGCGATCAGGCCCCCGTAGTACTCCAGACATTCCGCAGCGGAGTGCACATCGGTGACGAGCGCCTCGCGGATCGGCTTGCCCGTGTCGAGCACCTCCCACCGAGCGAGCTCGTCGTTGCGATCGCGCAGCAGGTCCGCTGCACGTCGCAGTACCCGTCCGCGCTCCACCGGTGCGAGCGTCGCCCATGCAGGCTGCGCTCGTCGAGCGGCGACGATCGCAGCGTCGACGTCGGACGGGTCGGCGTCGGTCAGCTCGACCAGCACCTCGGAGGTCGCCGGGTTCTCGACCGTTCGACGGGGACCGCCGCCGGCGCAGCGCGCGCCGCCGATCACGTTCATCGAATGGTCGGGGGTGAACGGTGCAGCACGCATCGCCGCGAACGGTACTCGTCGCCGGGACGGATCTGTGGGGCGTGCGAACGAGTGCGCCATACCCAGCTCACGGCTCCTCGGCTCCCCCGCACCCCTGTTGCGTGCGGAGTTCACCGTGCCGCTCACCGGCGGTCCGGATGCGGTGCGGATCGAGCTGTGGTCCTCGGCCTCGGGGGGTGCCGCGACCAGCCAGGACGCGTCGGGGGGTCGTGGCGTCCGACGGTGCGCAGCTCGAACCGGAGCGCTGCGGCGACCTGCAGGGGTGGCTCGAGGGCCTGCGTGACCACGAACGACGCACCGCCCCGACGCCTACACGACCCACGACGACGTGACGGTCCTGCGGGCGACACTTCCGATCTGACGGACTCGTCCGGGGGCCACTGACCGTGCGTCACGGGCCACCCCTACACTCATTCCATGGCCGACCTGCCGGATCGGCGGGCTCGCCCCGCTGCCGACGAACTCTCCGGCGAGGCCCGTGCGCGCTCGACCGTCACCGGCGTCGCCTGGTTGCAGATCCTCGCCAACAGCTTGGGCGTCATCGCCGTCGCGCTGTACTTCGGGTTCCTCTTCCCGCTCGAGGACGACGGCATCCTCGCTCCCGTCGACCTCAACGTCGCGATCTTCACGAGCTACCTCGCAGTGATGATCCTGCTGGCGCTCCCGTTGAACGCCCTGGCGCTGCGCCGCGCGGTCGTGTGGGTCCGCAAGGGCACACCGCCGACCGAGCGACAACGCCGGCTGGTGCTCCAGCTCCCCCTCGTCGAGACCGCGTCCGCCTTCCTGAGCTGGCTCGGCGCAGCGGTGCTGTTCGGCCTCGTGAACCGCGACGTGCAACGGATCTCGCTCGGGATCGTGCTGGCGGGCGTGGTGACCTGTGCCTTCCTGTACCTGCTGCTCGAGGGTCACTTCCGCCCGTTGTTCGCTCTCGCGCTGGCCGACTCGGAGCTCCCCGAGGACCGGCGCGACGTGCTGCCACGGCTGATGCTGGCCTGGTTGCTCGGCAGCGGCGTGCCCCTCGTCGCGATCGCCCTGGGCGACGTGATCGGTCCGGCGCCGCTCGATGCCTCCCGGCTCGGGTGGATCGCCGGGGTGAGCGTCGCCGCCGGCGGTCTGGTCATGGGGGTCGCCGCTCGGTCCGTGGCCCGACCCCTCCGTCGGGTCCGCGACGCGATGCGCCAGATCGAGATGGGCGACCTCGACGTCCAGGTGCCGGTCGACGACCTGGGCGAACTCGGGCGGCTCGCCGAGGGCGTGAACCATCTGGCCGCCGGCGTGCGTGAACGCGAGGCGCTGCGCGACCTGTTCGGCCGCCAGGTCGGCCAGCCCGACCTGGCCGATCTGGCGCTCACCGCGTCGGGGCCGCTGCAGGGCGAACGGCGCGAGGTGACCGTGCTCTTCGTCGACCTGCGCGGCTACACCCGCTTCGCGGAGCGGCACCCGCCCGAGGAGGTGGTCGCGATGCTGAACCGGTTCTTCCGGGTCGTCGTCGCCGTGGTCAGCCGCGAGGGCGGCTGGATCAACAAGTTCGAGGGCGACGCCGCGCTGTGCCTCTTCGGCGCACCACAGCACCAGCCCGACCATGCCGACCGGGCCCTACGTGCCGCTGCAGCGCTGCCGCGCGAGCTCGAACGCACCGACTCGCTCGGTGCCGGCATCGGCGTGGCCAGCGGTGAGGTCCTCGCCGGGTTCGTCGGCACTCCCGAGCGGTTCGAGTACACCGTGATCGGTGACGTGGTGAACTTGGCCTCTCGCCTGTGTGACGAGGCGAAGAACCAGTCCGGCGGGGTGCTCGCTGCGTCCACCACGGTCGAGTCGGCCAACGTCAGCGACGACTGGCATGCGGCGGGACGCCTGGCCATCCGGGGGCGACGCGAGAAGGCGAGGGTCTACACCCCCGAGGCTCAGCGGCGGTCACGCTGGTACGGCACCCCCCTGCGGTCGTAGCCGGAGCGCAGCGCGCCGTAGGCGGGGAACCCGAGCAACTCACGCCAGCAGTCGAGCAGCGCCGTGGCGAAACGTCGTCCGTGTGCGCCCGTGGGATCGGGGGCCGGGCCCGCAGCGACGTGGGCGAGTTCGTGGACGACGGTCACCGTGTCCCAGGAGCCGTCGCGGATCCAGACCACACCCGCTGAGGCGTCGGTGCTCACGTGTGCAGCGGAGAACGTGGCCGAGCGGCTCCGACGCAACACGTCCACCTCGAGCGGAGCATCGGGGAAGTTGGTCGCCCACCAGTGACCGGTGGTGATGTCGGTGACGTAGGCCTCGAGATGCGCGAACCGGGAAAATCGGCGGCCGCCACCGGGCAGCGCCTCGGCCTCGGCGTCGTAGATGGCGTGCCGGTACGGATCGGTGGCCGCGGCACGCTGTGCCCGGCCCGCAGCCGTGGGTCGCGTCATGGACCGAGACGTCGGCGCCCGCCGATGCGGTCGCGCGTCAGCGCAGCGTCACGCCCCGCTCGTCGTCCTGCGTCGCGGCCGGCGTGCGAGCTGCCGCTCGACGCCCACGACGACCGCACGTAGGGGTGGCGGCGACGGAACTCGCCGTCGACCTCGGTCCGCCGGTCGGCCAGCACCAGGGACACGGACCGGCCGCCGTCGCGCAGATCGACGCCGCTGCGATCGCCGTGGCTGCGGCGTTCCTGGTCGCGCTGGGCCTGTTCGCGGTCACGTTGCAATCGGCGGCCGACCTCGTCGGCGAACCCGGCGATGAAACTGCGCCGCCACGAGGCGGTGGCCGACGCCGAACGGGTCGAGGGAGACGACGCCAGCATGGCGGAGGTGAGCTGCACGAGCAGGCTGGTCGCGAGTGTCTCGACCCAGCGCAGCTCCGAGGGGAACCCCACGACCGAGATCACCTCGGTGCTGCCACCCGACCCGCCGACCAACCGCACGGCCCGGCAGTCGTGTGCGGCGGCGACGGTCGACACGAGGACCGCCTTCTGCGCGAGGTAGGGCGAGTGGACCACGAGCTGGAGCTCGTCGGGCGACTCGCGCCGGGAGGTGTCGGCCGACGCCCACAGGACGGCCTCGTCGATCGCCCACCTCGAGATCAACTCGGACGCCTTGGCGAAGAACGCCTCGGCCTCGTCGGGGAAGTCGGTCGCCTCGGCTTTGGCGAGGAGGCCGCGGATGGTGGACAGGCGCCGGTCCTCGTCGGCGCCGGCCGGGTCGTGGAGGGTGTCGGAGGTGGTCACCGGTTCAGCCTCTCACGCAGCCCTGACGACCGAAACGGTGCGCGCGACCCGCCTCAGATGTCGGTCGGCCGGGGCGGCAGGTCCTCGAACTCGGGATCGCGTCCCTCGTTCTTCGCCGCGAACTCCTCGAGCATGTCGGTGGGCTGGAACATGCCCGACTGCCACCCGGCCATGTACCTCAGCGCGTCGTCGACGCTGTGGTCGCGGGTGTAGTTGATCATCTCCTTGGTGCCCCAGACGGCGAGAGGTGACCGGGTGGCGATGCGTCCGGCGATCCCGAGCACGCCCTCGACGAGGGCGTCGTGGTCGTCGAAGACCTGGTTCACGAGCCCGACCTCGAGCGCCCGCTGGGCCGGCATGCGGTCACCGGTGTAGGCGAGCTCGCGTGCCACGCCCTCGGGGATGAGCTTGGGGAGCCGCTGCAGAGTCCCCACATCGGCCGTCATGCCGATGTTGATCTCCTGGATGCAGAAGAACGCATCTGCGGTCGCGTACCGGGCGTCGGCGGCACAGATCATGTCGACCGCCCCACCGATGCAGCCACCCTGGACCGCTGCGAGCACCGGCATGCGGGCATGTTCGAGCGCGGTGAACGCGTCCTGGAGGTGCTGCACCATCATCCACAGCTGGGACCGCTGACGGCCCACCTCCTTCGCGCCACCGCCGCCGATCGACGCGCCGCCGGTGAAGACCGACAGGTCCATGCCCGCCGAGAAGTGTCGCCCGGTCGAGGAGAGCACGATCACCCGCGCCGACGCCGCAGCGTCGATCTCGCCGATGATCGCCGGCAGCTCGTTCCAGAACGCCGGTGTCATGGTGTTCAGCTCGTCGCCCCGCTTGAGCTGCAGGTGGGCGACCTTGTCGGAGATGGAGACCTCGAAGCACTCGTACACCGCGGCGACGGTACCCCACCGCCCCGTCCTACGCTGCGGCTCCTGACCGATCCGCCACGGTGGCGCCACCGTTGGTCGAGGAGCACCGTTGACCCAGTCCCCGCACCGCCTGCCGACGTCGGTCCTGCCGACCCGCTACGACCTCACCGTCGAACCGGACCTCGACGCAGCGACCTTCTCGGGCTCGGTCGACGTCGCCGTCGAGGTGACCGAACAGGTCGACCACATCGTGCTGCACGCGCTCGACCTCGAGTTCGACCGGGTCGAGCTGCGACGCGACGGCGCCGACCCGGCGCCCCTCACCGTCGAACTGGATGCCGATGCCGAGACGGCCAGCTTGCGACCCGCCGACGGCAGCTCGATCCCGCCCGGCGAGGCCGTGGTCGCGGTCACGTTCCGCGGCACGCTGAACGACCAGTTGGTCGGCTTCTACCGCTCGACCTTCCGCGACGACGCCGGCACGGAGCACCCCCTCGCGGTCACGCAGTTCGAGTCCACCCACGCGCGCCGCGCGTTCCCGTGCTTCGACGAACCCGCGATGAAGGCGGTCTTCGCGATCACCGTCGTCGCCGATGCGTCGCTGCTCGTCGTGTCGAACGCCGCCGAGGTGGACCGCCACGTGGTCGACGAGGGCAGGGTGGCGGTCCGGTTCGCCGACACGATGGTGATGTCCACCTACCTGGTCGCCGTGGTCGTGGGGCCGCTCGAGGTCACCGAGGCGCGCGAGGTCGAGGGACGCTCGGGGTCGATCCCGCTGCGCGTGGTGCACCCACCGGGCCAGGGTCATCTGTGTGACTTCGCGCTCGACGTCGCCGAGGCCGCCCTCGGATTCTTCGAGGACTACTACGGGCTGGCCTACCCAGGCGACAAGGTCGACCTCGTCGCCGTGCCCGACTTCGCGTTCGGTGCCATGGAGAACCTCGGGTGCATCACGTTCCGCGAGGTCCTGCTGCTCGTCGACCCCGAGCGGGCGACACAACCCGAGCTGCAACGCATCGCTGACGTCATCAACCACGAGCTGGCCCACATGTGGTTCGGGGACCTGGTCACGATGTCGTGGTGGAACGGGATCTGGCTGAACGAGGCATTCGCCACGTTCATGGAGATCACCGCCACCGATGCGTTCCGCCCGGAATGGGACGTGTGGACGACCTTCGGACTGGCGAGGGCGGCGGCGTTCGACACCGACACCCTGCGCAGCACCCGACCCATCGAGTACGAGGTCGTCACCGCCGCCGACGCCGAGGGCATGTTCGACATCCTCACCTACGAAAAGGGTGCGTCGGTCGTGCGCATGCTCGAGCAGTACCTGGGCGCCGAGGAGTTCCGCGACGGCATCCGCGACTACCTGCGCACCCACGCGTACGGCAACACCGAGACGACCGATCTGTGGGACGCGCTCGAGGCGTCGACGGGTGAGCCGGTGCGGCGCATCATGGACGAGTGGATCTTCCGGGGTGGCCACCCGGTGGTGACCGTCGAGTCGACCGCCGACGGGCTCCGGATCGGACAGCGCCGGGCCGGGTTCCTCCCGGAGACCGGGGACGATCCGCCGTGGCCCACACCGCTGGTCGTCAGCGCGTCGACCCACCCACCACGCGGTGCGCCCCGACGGCTGTTGCTCGAGGATCACCTCGACGTCGAACTGGGATCGCCTGCCGGGCTCGTGCAGGCCAACGTCGGCGGCAACGGCTTCTACCGCGTCGAGCTGACACAACAGCTGCGCCTGGCGCTCGCCGACGACCCGGCCGCCACCCCCCTCGAACGCTTCGTCCTCGTCGACGACACCTGGGCCTCCCTGCTCGCCGGACACACGCCGGTCGCCGAAGCGGTCGAGCTGATCGCTCGGCTGGCGTCCGAGGAACGCGACACGTCGGTCTGGCGACGGGTCGCAGCCGCGCTCGGGGAGCTCCGACGGCTGGCGGGGAACGACTTCGCCGGTGCGGTCGAGGACCTCGTGCGCACGCTCACCGAGCCGGTGCTCAGCGAGCTCGACACCGCGATCGATGCGAACACCGGCGACGGGGGCATCGGGGCGGCATCCGAGACCGGTGCGACGACCAGGTCCCGCGAGCTGCGGTCGGTGGTGTTCACCCTCGCCGGACGCGAGGGTGCCGACGCCGTGGTGCGCGAACGAGCGCGCGGGCTGCTGCTCGACGAACGCGACGCCGCGCTCCGGGCCGCGTCGACCGAGGTGGTCGCTGCGTCCGCCACGCCCGAGGAGCATCGTGAGCTGGAGCAGCGCTGGCGGGCGGCAACGACGCCACAGGAGGAGCTGCGCCTGCTCAACGCCTTGATCGACACCCCCGACCCCGACGACTTCGGCCGGACCCTCGAGCTCACCCTGACCGACGTGCGGACCCAGAACGCCCCGTACCTGCTGCGTCGCGGCATCGCGCACCCGACGCTCGGGCCCACGGCGTGGACCTTCGTCGAGGAGCGCTGGACCCGGGTGGTCGAGCGCTTCCCCTCCAACAGCCTGCCCCGGATGCTCGAGGGTGTCCGTGGCATCACCGACCGGGCGACCGCTGAGCGGGTCGAACGATTCCTCTCCGGTGTCGAGCTGCCGTCGGGGGGTCGCACCGTCGCGCAGCACCTCGAACGCATGTGGGTCGGCGTCGTCGCCGCCGGACGGGTGCGCGGCGAACTGGCGGGGTCCCCGGGGGCCGATGGCTGAGCGCAGTGTCGAACCGTGGCTGCGTCGCCATGCCGGCGGAGTGGGGTTCGAGGTCGCCGCCGTCGAGACCGACCGGGCGCAGCTGGTCTGGGCCGACCTGCCCGAGGGGACCCACACCCTTCGTGCGGGTCGTCGCGCCCTGGTGCTCGAGACCGCGGGGGGACCGGGGTCGTTCGAGCTG
>SKRR01000244.1 GCA_007118345.1 Microthrixaceae bacterium
CGACCGAGGTGCTGTTCGGAGAGCGCGGAGCCGTCGCATATGCCCGGTCGATCAAGCTCGGGTCCCTGCGGATGACCCGTCGCTTCTTCCCCGGCGGTCAGGTCGAGGGCGACGCCATCGACCGGTGCCGGCGTGAGGTACGCGTGCGCCTGGCGCCGATGATGCACGAAGCAGGGTTGCTCGAACACGATGTCGCGGTCGCCTCCTCGGGAACGGCAGAGGCGCTCGCTGCGATGGTCATGGCCGCCCGTGGCGAGACGCCGCCCCAGTCGATGAACGCCGCGACGCTGGAGCTGGGCGAGCTGCGTGAGGTGATCGATCTCCTCGGGTCCGCGGCGACGACCGAGGAGCGCAAGAAGCTGCCCGGCATCGAGGCGTCGCGCGCCGACATCCTGCTGGGTGGTGGGATCGTGCTGGAGCAGGTCTGCGAGGCGCTCGGCGTCGACCGACTGACGATCTCCGAGTACGCACTTCGCGAGGGCGTGCTGCTCGACGCACTGCACCGACTCGGTGGCGGCACCATGCACCACCTGTCGGATCTCCGCCGCACCTCGGTGTTCCACCTGATGGAGTTGTGCGACGACGACCCCGACCACTCCCTGCAGGTCGCCCGACTCGCGTTGGCGCTGCACGATGCGCTCGCCGACGAGCTCGGTCTCGGTGACGCCGAGCGCGAGTTGCTCGAGGCGGCTGCGCTGCTGTCCAACGTCGGGCTGTTCATCTCCCACTCCAAGCATCACAAGCACAGCTACTACGTGATTCGGAACTCCGAGCACCTCATGGGCTTCACCGATCGGGAGATCGAGTTGATCGCCCAGGTGGCGAGGTACCACCGCAAGAGCACCCCGTCGGTCGACAAGCATCCTGAGTTCGCAGCACTGGATGAAGCGGACCGACGCCGGGTCGGCGCGATGTCGGCGGTCCTGCGCGTCGCCATCGGCATGGACCGCAACCACGACGGCGCGGTCGGGCGCGCTGAGATCGCCGTGGACGACGACGAGGTGCGCATCGTGCTGGTGCCCCTCGAACCCGGGGCCGACCTGACCCTCGAGCAGTACTCGGCGGCGTCGCGCAGTGCCCCGCTCGCTGCTCGGCTCGAGCGCACGGTCACCGTCGACGCCTGACTCCTCGGCCGCGTCACTTCTTGTTGCTCGCTGCGATCTCCTCGAGCAGCAGGACCATCTTCTCCTCGTTGGTGAGCTCCGGCTCCGTCTCCTCGCCGTGGGCCCGCCGCTCGTTCAGGGCGTTCATCGGTGCGACGACGACGAAGTAGATGGCCGCAGCGGTGATCAGGAAGGTCACCAGCGCGGTGAGGAAGTTCCCGTAGAGGACGACGCCGTCGCCGATGGTCAGGGTCAGATCGTTGAAGTTCGGCTGTCCGAAGAGCGCTCCGATGAACCCCATCAGCACGTCGGTCACGAACGAGTCGACGACCGCGCCGAACACGCTGCCGATGACGATGCCGACAGCCAGGTCGACCACGTTGCCCCGAACGATGAAATCCTTGAAGCCCTTGATCATCACGCGCCTCCTCGGCCGATGGTGTGGCGGCTGAAGCTACCGGCGGGAGGGCGGCGCAGGTGGATGCTTCGACCCCTCGGGGCCGTCCGCTCGACCATCCCGGTTGACCGTGCGGTCAAGTCCATCGGTAACCTCGCAGGATGACGACTGAGTCAGCCAACGACGCCGGCCCCCGCTTCGAGTCCGTCCCCGAACTGCGCGACCAGCTCCGGAAGGTCGACTACCTCTCCGACGAGGGCATCGCCGGCATCGTGTTTCTCGCCGACCGACTGGGCAAGCCGATCCTGGTCGAAGGACCGGCCGGTACGGGCAAGACCCAGCTCGCGAAGTCGGTCGCCGACGTGCTCGGCGCCCGGTTGATCCGTCTGCAGTGCTACGAGGGGCTCGACGAGTCCAAGGCGCTGTACGAGTGGAACTACAAGAAGCAACTGCTGAGGATCCAGGCCACCAAGGCCGATGACGGCGCCGGTGAGGCGGGCGGATGGGAGGACATCTCCGAAGACATCTTCTCCGACGACTTCCTCCTCGAGCGACCTCTCCTTGAGGCCATCCGTGCCGAGGACCCCGTCGTGCTGCTGATCGACGAGGTGGACCGTGTCGAGGTCGAGACCGAGGCGCTCCTGCTCGAGATCCTCTCGGACTACCAGGTGTCCATCCCCGAGCTGGGCACGGTGAGCGCACGTCAGATCCCGATGGTCTTCCTCACGTCGAACAACACCCGAGAGCTGTCCGAGGCACTCAAGCGCCGCTGCCTGTACCTGCACGTCGACTACCCCGACATGGCTCGCGAGAAGGAGATCGTGCTCACCAAGGTCCCGGGGCTCACCGATGCACTCGCCGACCAGATCGCCCGCGTGGTGCGTTCGATCCGCCAGCTCGAGCTGAAGAAAGCGCCATCGGTGTCCGAGACCCTCGACTGGGCACGCACACTGATGCTGCTCGGCGTGGAGCAGATCGATGCCGAGACAGCGACCAACACGGCCAACATCTTGTTGAAGTACCAGAGCGACATCGCCAAGGCCGCAAAGGAGTTCGCTGCCGAGGAGAAGTCGTTCTCCGGCGACGGCGTGCTGTCGAAGGGGTCCTGATCCTGATGGACGACGATGGCGCGTTGACCGAGGAGCAGCTGCTCGTCGGTGCACCGCTGCTCGAGCTGCTGTCCGGCTTCATCGTCGAGCTCCGTCGAGCCGGGCTGCCGGTCAGCCTCACCGAGAACCTCGATGCGATGGAGGCCGTCCGCCACATTCCGATCGAGGATCGCGAAGCCTTCAAGTACGCGCTCGCCGCGACGTTGGTCAAGAACCATGCGCACTGGCGAGCTTTCGAGACCGTCTTCGAGGTCTACTTCTCACTGCGCGGGGCGAAGTGGTCGATGGACCCCGACGCCACCGACGACGTCACCCTCGGCGACGACGAGGATCGACCCACGCTGCCCGAGGGTGCCGGCGACGCGGCGGGACAGGCGGGTTCCGGTGAGGGACTCAGTCCCGAGGAGCTCGCCGAGATGCTCTTCAAGGCGCTCGCGAAGGGCGACCAGGCGATGATGCAGGCGATGGCGCGTCAGGCCGTGAAGCGGTACGCGGGGATGGAGCCGGGCCGGCCGGTCGGTGGGACCTACTACCTGTACCGCACGCTGCGGAACCTCGATCTCGACGGAATGCTCGAGCGGATGATGGACCAGGCTCGCGAGGAATCGCCCGAACCGCTGACGCCCCTCGAGGAGCGGCTCGAACAGGACGAGTTCGAGCATCGCATCGACGAGTTCCGCAAGGAGATCGAGGCCGAGATCCGTCGGCGGCTGGTTGCCGATCGCGGGGTCGAGGCCATGGCCAAGACGCTGCGCAAGCCGCTGCCCGAGGACATCGACTTCATGCACGCCAGCAAGGACGAGATGGTCCAGCTGCGCAAGGCACTCCAGCCGCTCACCCGCCGTCTGGCGGTCCGGCTGGCTCGCAAACGTCGTCACGGCCGCAAGGGGGCGCTCGACTTCCGCAGCACCGTGCGGCACTCGCTGAGCTACGGCGGCGTGCCGGCCGAGCCGAAGTTCAAGTACCCGCGCCCGGCGAAACCCGAGATCTTCGTCATCGCGGACATTTCGGGGTCGGTCGCCGCGTTCGCCCGCTTCACCCTGCACCTGGTGTACGCCATCTCGGGGCAGTTCTCGAAGGTGCGTTCGTTCGTGTTCATCGACGGCATCGACGAGGTGACGAGCTACTTCGAGGGAACCGACGACATCGTCGAGGCCGTGCACCGGGTGAACACCGAGGCCGACGTGGTGTGGGTCGACGGTCACTCGGACTACGGGCACGCCTTCGAGGTCTTCTGGCAGCGCTACGGCAAGGACGTCGGCCCGCGGACGACGGTGATCATCCTCGGCGACGCGCGCAACAACTACCACTCGTCGCAGAGCTGGGTCGTCAAGGAGATCCGGGCGAAGGCGCGTCACGTCTACTGGCTGAACCCTGAGCCGAAGGCGTACTGGGACACCGGCGATTCGATCGTGGGCGAGTACGGCACGCACTGCGACGGCACCTTCGAGTGTCGCAACCTGCGCCAGCTCGAGCGGTTCGTCGACCACCTGGTCTGACACGCAGGCTGCCCGGAGCGTCGCGCTCACTCAAGAACGCTCGACGGGTGCCGATCGGAGTCGCATGGCCGATCCAGGCGACGACGAGCAGGGCCGCGCCCAGGGCGCTGCACCGGAGGGCGCCGACCGGGTCGCCGCATTCGGCGCGCACGCGTCACCGGATCTGCTGGTGGTGGTCGATCCTGCTGGAGAGATCTGCTTCACGAGCGACTCGGCGGAGCGGGTGCTCGGGACACCGGAACGCCCGTACGTCGGGACGATGATGTGGGACCACCTGCATCCTGACGACCTGCTCGCTGCGACGGGTGCGCTGAACGAGGCGCGTCGCAGTACCGGCTACCACCACCCCGCCGTCTTCCGGGTCCGCCACGCCGCGGACGGCTGGGTCGAGTGTGAGGCGAACGGCACGACGGTGCAACGGGACGACGGCACCTGGCTGGTGCTGTCGCTGCGGCCCCGCGGCGACCGTGACGAGGTGATCGGGCGTCGACGTGTGATCGAGCAGATCATCCGTCGCTCGTCGCTCGAGTGCTCCTCGGCGCAGTGGCAGGAGGCGGACACCGTGGTGAGCAGTCTGCTCGGCGATCTGGCGGGTGTCGTCGGAGCGTCGCTGGTCGAACTCGCCTGGGGTGACGTCGCCGAGGACGGCGACGGCATGGTCGTCGGGGTCTGTTGGCCGAGTGTCCCGGGGGCCCGTGTCCCGGGCCGCCGTTTCGTGCCGCTGTGGGAACCCGCCGACGATCCGATCATGCGGTTCTGTGCCGACCTCGGCGACCTCCCCGCGTCGAGAGAGGCCGAGTGGTTCCGTCGTTCCGGACACCAGGCGGTGGTCGAGGTCACGCTGGCGGCGGGCGGCCCTGCGGCGGTGCTCCGTCTCGCGCTCGGAGCGGACTGGCACCGCTGGGACGATCTGAACGTCGATCTCGTCGTCGTCCTGGCCA
>SKRR01000228.1 GCA_007118345.1 Microthrixaceae bacterium
AGCCCTGCTGGCCCCCGCACCGTCAGCCCTGCTGGCCCCCGCACCGTCAGCCCTGCTGGCCCCCGCACCGTCAGCCCTGCTGGCCCCCGCACCGTCAGCCATGCTGGCCCCCGCACCGTCAGCCATGCTGGCGACGACCCCTGGCGATGACGTCACCGCGGCGGCGGGCCACCTCCTCGGTGTCGACCGCCCCACCGGGCCGCCAGCCGCTGGCCACCTCGCCCTCGAGGCGCCACGCAGGCCCGTTCACCAGGTCGGCGGCCTCGCTGTAGGTCCGCAGCATCCGCTCGACACCAGCCCGGTCGTTGTCAGCCACGTCCCGAGCGAGCCCGACGGCGCGAGGGATCAGTTCGGCATGGGGGACCACCTCGTTCACCAGACCCCACCTCAGGGCCGTCGACGCGTCCACGTAGTTGCCGGTCAGGCTCATCTGCCGAGCACGTCGCACGCCGACGGCCTCGGGCAGCAGGACCGTCAGCCCCCAGCCCGGCATCACACCGATGCGGGCATGAGTATCGGCGAACCGAGCGTGCTCGGACGCGATCAGGAAGTCGCACGCGAGGGCTAGTTCGAGCCCACCGGTCACCGCTGCACCGTTGACCGCTCCGATCACGGGCACCGAGATCTCGGGCAACGGCCCACGACGGACGCCCGTCGGTCCAGGCAGCACCGCGCCACCCAGTTGCCCGTCACCGAGCTCGCGCAGGTCGAGTCCCGCACAGAACGCGGGATCGGCGCCGGTGAGCACGACCACATCGACGTCGTCGCGGTGGTCACACTCGCCGAGCGCCGCGGGCAGCTCCTCGAGGAGCCGCGCCGAGAGTGCGTTGCGGACCTCGGGGCGGTCGAGGATGACCAGGGCGACGCGGTCACGTACCTCGAGTCGGACGTCGTGGCGATCGGTGGAGGGCATCATCATGACCTAGCACGGCCAGCCATCGCGCCGGTGCACGGCGCTCCGCGCTCAGGCGTACTCGCGACGCGTCGACGCCATGCCGCTGCGTCCTTCGTCGTCCGGCAGGACGCCGAGCGTCTGATGGACGGACAACCCTGCGTCCTCGAAACCGACCGCCGACGCGGCCATGTAGAGCCGCCACACCCTCGCCCTGCGCTCCCCCACCAGCTCCACAGCACGGCCCCACGCAACCTCCAGGTTCCTCACCCACTCCCGCAGGGTGCGGGCGTAGTGCTCCCGGAGGGACTCGACGTCGCGCACCTCGAACCCGGCGCGCTGCATGGCGCGCACCACCTCGCCGACGTCGATGAGCTCGCCATCGGGGAACACGTATCGACCGATGAAGCCGCGCGGGCCCAGACGCGATCCCCCCACGGACGAGATCGCGTGGTTCAGCAGCCGTCCTCTGGGCACCAGCACGTCGCGCAGCACCTCGAAGTAACGAGCCATGCGTTCGCTGCCCACGTGTTCGAACATCCCGACCGAACTGACCGCGTCGAACTGCTCGCCGGACACGTCGCGGTAGTCCTGCAGACGGATCTCGACGAGGTCGCCGACGCCTTCCCGGGCGACACGCGCACGAGCGAGCTCCACCTGCTCGGAACTGATGGAGATCCCGACGACACGGGCTCCGTGATGACGGGCGGCGTGGATGGCCATCGAGCCCCAACCGCAGCCGACGTCGAGCAGACGTCGTCCGCGCCGCTCGTGCAACCCGAGCTTTCGACAGACCAGCTCGTGCTTGGCCGACTGGGCCTGTTCGAGCGTGGTGCGCTCGTCGACGAACCGGGCACAGGAGTAGGTCATGGAGCGACCGAGCACCAGCCGGTAGAACTCGTTGCCGACGTCGTAGTGGTGGCCGATCGCCGTTGCATCGCGCCGCTTCGAGTGGCGACGACCTCTCGGGCGGGATTCCTCCGGAGGGGTGGTCGGCGGCGGCCCGAACGCGCCTAACCGGACGGCGGCGACCAACGCGCTCGCAACCTGCCGCCCGCCGACGTGGTGGGAGCCGGCAGCGTGCTCGAGCCGCTCGAGCACCCCGACCAGGTCGCCGGTCACGTCGAACGCACCGGTCACGAACGCACGCCCCAACCCGAGCTCGCCGGGCGCCCAGACGAGATGGCGCAGGGCCTCGGCGCTGCGCACGTGGGCAACTCCGCGGGACGAGTCATCGCCGAGATGGCTCCCGTCCCAGAACTCCAGCCGGACGGGCGGCTCATCGCGGTAGAACGTTCGAACCAGCGGCTCGACCGTCGCGGCCACGCCGACAGGAACGGCACTCGGCGACCTCGTCGCAGTGGCCCGAGCGAACGTTCGTGGGGTGACCCGGCGGATGGGCGTGCGGTGGACCGTCATGACGACACCTCCTCACCCCGGGTTGGAGCAGGGACGCGGGGCGGTGGGCCCACGCTAACCAACGGCGCTCGTCGCGCGTCGGAGTTCCAGGGGTCAGGCCGGAACCGCTCGCACGACGATGTTGTCGTCGTAGGAGCGTGCCGATGGATCGAAGGCACCACCGCAGGTGATGAGCGTGAGCACATGGTCACCGTCATGGCGGAACAGCTCGTCGATGGGCAGGAGGTCCTTGGACACCTGCCAACGTTCGACGACTCGATATCGGTGCGGCATCCCGGCCTCGTCGACCACGGTGACCTCTGCGTCGACCTCCAGGCGGGCGAGCTCGAGGAACACCCCGGGACGGTCCTCGTAGTCGACGTGGGCGGCGATCACCGCTGAACCATGATCGCTGCCGGGCGTGACGCCGTACCGGTACCACCCCGCGAGTTCCGCCGGCGGCACCTCCATCGCGCCGTCGTCCTCGAGACCGACGGGAATGACGGCGTCGTCGACTCCCAGCTCCGGGATCATCAGCCGGGCGGGGACGCCCGGCGGTGGCACGGTCACGGTGGGCTCGGGGGCGGACGGTGGCAGGATCTCCACGGGTGCCGTGGTCGTCGTCGTGGTGGTGGAGACCGGATCACCGACCAGGTCGGCACGGGCCTCGTCGCCGCCGGCGCCGAACCAGAGCACAGCGGTGACGGCCAGCGTCGCGATGCTCAGGGTGAGGATGATCGAGGGGACCAAGCGGGGCACGGGCACTCCGGGGAGGAACGGACGGAACGGCGGAGGGGGAGGGCAGCTGCCCTCCCCCTCCATCATGTCCCAGGTCCGACGTCAGTCGCGACGACGGGCGAGTGCGTAGGCCGAGGTGCCCAGACCGGCGACGGCAGCCATCGCAACCAGCGCGAGGAGCACGCCGTTCACCGAGGACTCGGCGGCGAGCCCGCCGGTACCGGTGTCGACACGGGTCGGAGCCGGAGCGGCAGCGGCGTCGTCGTCCGCGGGTGCGGCCTCGGGTTCCGGTGCCGGAGCGGCCTCGTCGGCCTCCTCGGCCGTGGCCGGCTCGGTGATGACCGCGTCGATCACGTGGATGACGCCGTTGGATGCCTCGATGTCGGCGGTGATCACGGTTGCGCCACCCACGACCAGGTTGTCACCGTCGAGCTCGACGCTCACGGGACCACCCAAGGTGTCGATCGTGCCCCCGGCGGCCTCGATGGCAGCATCGGAGAGGACCGCGCCAGAGACGACGTGGAGCTGGAGGATGTCGGTCAGCGCACCTTCAGGATCCTCGAGCAGGCTGTCGAGGGTGCCTTCGGGGAGCGCGTCGAAGGCATCGTTCGTCGGAGCGAAGACGGTGAACGGGCCTTCACCGGACAACGTCTCGACGAGGCCGGCGGCGTCGACGGCGGCCACGAGCGTCGAGAACTGCTCGTCGCCCGACGCGATCTCGACGATGTTCTCGTCCTGTGCTGCGGCAGTGCCACTGAAGCCGATTGCGACCAGTGCCATTGCGGATACTGCGGCGATCAACGCCTTGCGCATGGTTCCTCCAAGGGGGATCTCACCGCCGACGGGTGCCGACGGGTCGTGTGTGCTGTACAACACGATTCTTCGTCCGACCTACCCGATCCGGATGCATCGATTCCCCCGAAGACCTCGCGCGCCCAGGCATGCACACGTCGCCTTCCGCCCTGCTGCAAGGAGGCGACGGGGCCCACCGAGCGCGCGTCCGAGTGCGCTGGCTCAGCCCAGTTTCATGAACATCCGCTCGACCTCCTCGAGCGGGTAGCCCTCGGCAGCGGCGCGCTCGGGGTCGGTGATGCAGTAGACCAAGCCGGCGCTGACCAGCTTGAAACCCGCCTGCTCCATCGCGCGGGTCGCCGCCGACAACTGCGTGACGATCTCTTTGCAGTCCCGCCCCTCGTCGAGCATGCGCTCGACCGCCGCGACCTGCCCCGCCGCACGTCGCAGGCGCTTGCGCACGTCCGAGACGACCTCCTCGGGCAGTTCCATGCGGACGTCCTCCTGTTTCGTCGACGGCGCCATCGGCTGCCAGCACGCAGCGTAGCCCAGCCAACGCCCGCCCGACAGGTACCCCCATGGGTACCTGTGGGGGGTCGACCGTGCCGCTAGGGTTCGGCGCGCACCGGCCCGGGAGGTCCCACGCGCATGTCGTCCGACCATTTCCACGATCCGATCGGCGCGGCACTCGAGAGCCTCCGCGAGCGGTTCGTCGCCGACCACGACGGCGAAGTCGCCAGCTACATCCCCGAGCTCGCCCGGGTCGACCCGGAGCCGTTCGGCCTCGCCCTCGTGAGCGCCGGCGGCGGCAGCTACTCCGCCGGCGACGACCGCACCCGTTTCACCCTCCAGTCCATCTCGAAGCCGTTCACCTACGCGTTGGCGTTGTGCGACCACGGGCTCGAGGCCGTGCTCGACCGAGTGGGTGCCGAACCCAGCGGTGAGGCCTACAACGCGATCAGCCTCGACGAGGAGACCGGTCGCCCCGACAACCCGATGATCAACGCCGGTGCGATCCTGACCTGCAGCCTCGTCGATGGTCGCGATGCCGACACTCGTTTCGGGCGCGTGCTCGAACTGCTCTCTGCCTTCGCCGGGCGAGACCTCGAGGTCGACGAATCGGTCTTCGACTCCGAGGCGACCACCGGCCACCGCAACCGAGCGCTGGCGCACCTGATGTTCCATGCCGAGGCGCTCGTCGGCGACGTCGACGACGCGCTCGAGGTCTACACCCGGCAGTGCGCCCTCAGCGTCGACGTGCGCGACGTGGCGACGATGGCCGCAACGCTGTCGAACGCCGGGACGAACCCGGTGACCGGTGACCGGGTGGTCGCTCCCGAGGTGGCGGAGCAGGTGATGTCGGTGATGGCCACCTGCGGGATGTACGACGCGTCGGGTGAGTGGTTGTTGCGCGTCGGACTCCCGGCGAAGAGCGGTGTGGGTGGGGGGATCGTCGCCGTCTCTCCCGGGCGCTTCGGCATCGCGACGTTCAGCCCGCGCCTCGACGAACAGGGCAACAGCGTGCGGGGCGCAGCTGCGCTGCGCGCCATGTCCACCGAACTCGGGCTGCATCTGCTCCACCGGACGCACCACCTCGAGGAGGAGCTCGCGGCGGGCACCGTCGACGACCGAGCTGGTGCATTGGTGGTCCGACTGTCGGGCGAGCTCGAGTTCACCGACGCCGAGCGGGTGCTGCGCTCGCTGGTGTCGGGCCCGACACCGGACCGCCCGGTGGTGCTCGACCTCGACGACGTCCGCGGCTGCGACGAGGTCGCCTCGAGGGTGCTTCGGGCGACCGCCACCACGCTGCAGCGGGACGGGGTGGAGGTCGGCGTCGTGGACTCCCATGACCGCAACCTCCTCGGTGAGGGATTCGAGGACCACGTGGACATGGCGACGGCGTGCGGCTCCTTCGACCGGAGCACCCCCGGCGCCTGAGTCGTCAGCTCAGAGCCGGCCGTCGTCGAGCAGCCCGAGGACCTCGGTGGCACGCTCACGAACCGCGTCGAGGTCTGCCAGCCGGTCGAGACCGCGAACCTGTTGCGCGGTGCGCGGGTTGCGTTCGAAACGCGAGCGGTGCCGGTCGAGGAACGACCAGTACATGGTGGTGAACGGGCATGCATCGTCGCCCGTGCGCGCACGGCGATCGAAGCGGCACCCCTTGCAGTGGTCACTCATTCGATCGATGTAGGCCCCACCGGCGGCGTAGGGCTTGGTGGCCATGCGCCCACCGTCCGCGTGCAACGCCATGCCGATCACGTTCGGCACCATGACCCACTCCGCACCATCGACGAAGCCGGACCACATCCACTCCACCAGATCATCGGGCCGGACACCGGCGAGCAGGCAGAGGTTGCCCAGCACCATGAGGCGCTGGATGTGGTGGGTCCAGCCGTACCGTCCCACATCACCGAGCGCCGAGGCGACACACGCCATGTCGGTGTCGCCGCCCGTGAACAACGGCGGGAGCCGCCGTGACGCCCCCAGCTCGTTGACCGTGCGGTACTCCGGCATCCACAGCCAGTACAGCCCCCACACGTACTCACGCCATCCGATGACCTGTCGGAGCAGCCCCTCCGCCGAGGCGACGGGAGCGTCGCCGGCTCGGTGCGCCGCCTCGACACGGGCTGCAACCTCCCCTGGCCGCAGCATGCCCAGGTTCAGGTACGGGGACAGCAGTGTGTGCGACAGGTGCCAGTTGCCCGACAGCATCGCGTCCTCGTGGGGACCGAAGCCCGGCAGCACGGTCTGGATGGCGTGCTCCAACCGAGCGGTGGCGCGGTCGGACGACGTCGCCCACAGCCCGGTCGGGTCGTCACCCCACAACGACAGATCGGAGGAATGCAGTTCGTCCAGGACTTCACGGTCGATCGCGTCCAGGTCGTCGCGAACCGGCTCCGGCCAGTCGTGATCGCCTCGGGGCGGAGGTTCGCGGTTCTGGTCGTCGAAGTTCCATCGACCGCCCACAGGAGCCCCGCGGTCCATCAGGAGGTCGAGCCGGGTCCGCTGCCAGCGGTAGAAGTCCTCCATCTTGAGCCGGCGACGGCCGTCAGCCCACTCGGCGAACTCATCGGGGTGGCACAGGAACTGATCGGTACGCACGAGCTCGACCCCGAGACCCACGAGCAGGTCCCGGCCACTCCACGACGCCGGCTCGGTCGCCACCACCGAGCTGGGCGAGAACTGCTCGACATGGTCCTCCAGGCCGGCGGACAGGGACGCTGCCCGGCGGTGGTCCACTTCGAACCCGGCGGCACGCAACTCCTCCACGAAGTGGCGAAGTGCCGACAGAACCAGGTGCACACGCTGGATGTGCCACCGTTTGGATCTCAGCTTGGCATCGCTCTCGACGATGAGCACCCTCGCCTCGCCCGGCTCGACCGAGCCGAGTGCGCCCAGCCGCCGGTCGAGCTGGTCACCGAGCACCCACACCGTCTGCACGGGCTCAGGCGCCGTACCGGTCGTCCCAGCGGTCCTCGAGCGCCTCGAGACGGGCGAGATACTCGTCCTCGCTGAAACGTCCGCCCGGGTAAGCAGCTTCCTGCTCGGCGAGCTGCTGTTCGATCCACGCCGCCCGGTCACGCCGGCCGGGCCGTCGGGTGCCGCCCCGAGCCAACCAGGTGACCACGCCGACAATGGCGGCGGCTGCGATCAGCAGGTACGGAAGGTTCTGCAGCAGCACGGTCACCTCGGACGGTCGTCGCCAGAGTGCTCACCGTACCGCGCCGGTGTGCCGGTCGTTCCACCACGGGGCCCTCCGGACACCGTCGTCGGCCGAGCTGGCCGGGCGATGCCGCGCCGCGACGGAGTGACGGTACCGTGATCGGCCGCCCTCTCCCCCAGGTTCGTGAATGATCCCCCGTGCCACTTCGTCCAGTCCTCGGAGACGACGCTGGCCACGGCTCGCGCCGTGGGCGGCGGTGATGGTCGCGCTCGTCGTCATCGCGAGCGGGTGCGGCAGCCAGGGCGGGCCCGAGCTGACCGCCGAACCCCTGCCGCAGGTCACCACCCAGGTGGGCGGGGCCAGTTCACCTGCAGCGACCTCGGCACGGGCAGGCGTGGACAGCCTCGACTGGCAGCGATGTGAGCTGGTTTCGTCGGGCGTGACCGTCTCGCACCCCGACGGGTGGCACCGCGAGGAGCTGCCGATGCGCAGCTGTGCCACCTTCGCGGCCCCCGGGGCCGACCTCGACGCTACGGTCGTGCGGATCGAGGCGGACCGCAGCGATCTCGCCGGCACCACCACCGAGCTCCTGTCCGCAGGGTGGCGACTCCTGCCGGGCGTGGGACTCCCACCGGGAATCGCACTGGTCGGCCCGGGCGGGGAGTTGACCCGGCTCGTCCCCATCGGCGACGGCACCACACTGCGGTTCACCTCCCGTCCGGACGGGCCGCACGTCGAAACGGCTGCGCTCGTGGTCCGCATGGCGACCAGCGTTCGACCCGTGCGGGTCGCCGCCACGCCCGGCGCCGAGGCCGGACCCGGGGCGACGCCACCCGCACCGACCGAGCGGGCACCCAGGTCCCGGGTCAGGCCCGAACCGGGCAATGTCGCGCTGACCTTCGATGACGGCCCTCATCCCACGTGGACGCCGATCGTGCTCGATCTGCTCGACGAGCACGACGCGACCGCCACCTTCTTCGTCGTCGGCTCCGCCGCAGAGCGGTATCCCGACCTCGTCCGCGAGATCGTCGACCGGGGTCATTCGGTCCAGAACCACACCCAGGACCACGAACGACTCACCGAGGTCGACGACTCGCGCGTCCGCCAACAGCTGCGATCTGCTGATCGGGCGATCACCGACGCGGACGCCCCCACCCCGAAGTGCGTGCGCCCGCCCTACGGAGCGGTCGACGAACGCGTCAGGGACCTCGTCGCCGGGGAGCGGCAGGATGTGGTGCTGTGGAACGTCGACACCCTCGACTGGAGGAACCCGGGTGTCGACCGGATCATCGGCGCAGCGGTCGGGGCCGAGGACCGTGACATCGTGTTGTTCCACGATGGCCCCGGGGACCGTTCGCAAACCGTCGCGGCGCTGCCGTGGGTGCTGGAGTACCTGTCCTCGAGCGGGTTCGGGTTCCAGCGGCTCTGCGCCGATCCCCCTCCCGGCTGAGCCACTCCGCCAGGCTCACCAGCGGCCGCGGCCGGAAGTTCACCTGATGTGCACGCCATCGGTGAGGCATCCGAACTGCTGATCTGCGAGCATCGGCACACGGACCTGGAGGGAACCCCGTGGCTCGATCACGTTCGACCGCCGCCGAGCGCGGCCAGATGTCGCGTCGCACACTGCTCACGGCGCTGGGGTTCGGCGTGCCCGGTGGGATCCTGCTCGCTGGCTGCAGCGTTCCCACGCCGTCGTCGTTCCCGCCACCGCCACCGGGCGTGCCCGACGCAGCGCCGTTCTCGCTCGGCGTCATGGCTGGTGATCCACGGCCCGGCGGCACCGACGTGTGGACCCGGGTCGATCCGCCCGTCGACGGACGCCCGGTCGGTGTCCTGTGGACGGTGTCGGAGGACCGCGACTTCGCCACGGTGACCGCCGGTGGGGTCGAGGTCGCAACTGCGGACGACGACCACTGCATCTCGGTCCCCGTCAGCGGCCTGGCGAACGACCGCTGGTACTTCTACCGCTTCGAGGTCGACGGCCAGGCCAGTCGCACCGGCCGCCTCCGGACGGCCCCAGCGGTGGACAGCACACCCGACCACCTGCGCTTCGCCGTGACGAGCTGCCAGCAGATCACCAGCGAGAGCTGGTTCGTCACCCACCGCTGCATCGCCGAAGAGCCCGAACTCGACTTCCTCGTCCATCTCGGTGACTACGTCTACAACAGCGCGACCTCGACCATCACCCTCGACCAGTACCGGTCGTTCTACCGGCGGTGGCGCCACCAGCCGCTCCTTCGCGACCTGCAGGCACACGTGCCCATGGTGGCGATGTGGGACGACGGCGAGCAGGAGTTCCCCGGTGGGCCCGACCGCACCATGGACCCGGCACGCGCCGAGGCCGCGCGCCGCGCCTGGTTCGACTACTTCCCGCTGGTCGACCCGGGTGGCCGCAGGGCGTACCGGGCCCTGACGTGGGGAGCGCTGGCCGACCTGCCGGTCGCAGACGTCCGTTCCTACCGGGACCCGGTCATCTTCGAGATCGACCACACCTCCGGCCCCGGACTCGACACCTATGACCCGACCCGGTCCTCGCTGGGTCCGGAACAGTACGCCTGGCTCACGGGCCTGCTCGGCGATTCCACAGCGGCGTGGCGGCTCGCGCAGATCTCCTACAACATCAGCCCGTGGCGCCTCGTCAACCTCGAGTTCCTGCGCCAGTTCCGCCCCGACCTGCCCCCCAATGCCGGCATCTACGCCCCGAACGATGCCTGGGACGCCTACAAGGCCGAGCGTCGCGACCTGCTGCAGTTCCTCACCGACGCCGGGGTGAGCGACACGGTGTTCACCTCGGCCCACACCCACATCGCCATCGCGTCGGAGCTCGCCGTCGACCCCGACGACCGTCGCAGTCCCGCCGTTGCGTTCGACTTCACCTCACCGGCGATGACCGCGGACCCCGACCCTCGGCGTGCGTTCCTCGGTGACCTACCCGAACGACTCGCCGAGGAGATCATCCGGTTCGGAGAGCAGTTCGTGCTGTCGCAGAACGCCGGACGGATGCGTCACCTCAATCTCATCGACCAGGGCTACCTGCTCGTGGACGTCACACCAGAGGACGTCACCGTGCAGGTGCGACTGGTCAACACCTACGACCCGGATGCACGGCCCTTCACCGGTGCGGCGTTCCGGGTCGCCAAGGGCGCCACCCGGATCGAACGGCTCGCCGCCCAGCGTCGACGCGGCAGCTTCGCCTGACGCTTCTCCCGGCCGGCGTGCGAGTCGGACACTAGGGTCCGAACCATGACGTGGAATCTCGCTGACCTGTTCGAAACCGTCGTCGACGTCATCGGTGACCGTGAGGCCGTGGTCGTACCGAATGCACCTGACGGACGGCGCGTGTTCACCTTCTCCGATCTCGAGGACCGGGTGAACCGTCTGGCCCACACACTCGCCGATGGTGGTGTCGGTCCCGGCGACAAGGTCGGGATCTACGGTCACAACACCAACGAGTGGGTCGAGGGGCAGTGGGCCGCGTGGAAGCTGCGGGCAGTGCCGGTGAACGTCAACTACCGCTACGTCGAGGGCGAGCTCCGCTACCTGCTCGACAACGCCGACGCGGTGGCTCTGGTCCACGCAGCAGAGTTCTCGCCGCGGATCGCCGCAGTGCGCGAGGACCTTCCAGCGTTGCGGCAGTGCATCGCCTTCGACGACGGCACCGGCACCGACATCTCCGTCTGTGACGCCACGGACTACGAGTCCGCCCTCCGAGCGGCGTCACCCCGTCGAGACTTCGGCCCCCGCAGTGACGACGACCTGTACATGCTCTACACCGGCGGCACGACCGGGATGCCCAAGGGAGTGATGTGGCGCCAGGACGACTTCTTCAAGGCGACGGTCGGCCCGATGCTCACGGTGCTCGAACCCCCGATCGAGCGACCCGAGGAACTCGCCGAACGCGCACCTGACCGCGCTGCGATGGTCGGTCTGCCCCTGGCGCCGCTCATGCATGGCGCAGCGCAGTGGTCGTCGATCCAGTACGCGCTCGGGGGCCACCGGATGGTGCTGAGCGCCGCCCGTCACATGGATCCGGCCGCTGTCTGGCAGATCGTCGCCGACGAGGGAGTTCAGGTGGTGAACCTGGTGGGTGACGCCCAGGCACGACCACTGATCGAGGCGCTCGAGACGATCAAGGACCAGATCGACCTGTCGGGGATGTTCCTCATCAGCTCGGGGGGAGCGATCCTGTCCCCAGCGGTCAAGGCGTCTTTCGCGGAGCTGCTGCCCAACGTCATCCTCGTCGACGCTCTCGGTGCGTCGGAGACGGGCTTCCAAGGGTCGAACTCCGGAACCGACGAGCAGGGTCGTCCGCAGTTCAGCTTCGGCGACCACACGATCGTGATCGACGACGAGGGACACCCCACCACCCCCGGCGACGGCGTCGTCGGGCGCCTCGCACGACGCGGCCACATCCCCCTCGGTTACTACAAGGACGACGCGAAGACCGCCGAGACCTTTCCGACCATCAACGGCGAACGCTGGGTCGTCCCCGGTGACATGGCGATCACCGAGGCCGACGGCACCATCACGCTGCTGGGTCGCGGTTCGGTCAGCATCAACTCCGGCGGCGAGAAGATCTTCCCCGAGGAGGTCGAGTCGGTGCTCAAGGGGCACCCCGACGTCTTCGACGTCGTGGTCGTCGGGGTCAAGGACGAACGATGGGGTGAACGAGTGACGGCCGTGGTCAAGCCTCGCGGTGATGCGCGACCGAGCGCCGAGGAGCTCGCCGAGTTCTGCCGGGGCAAGATCGCCGGCTACAAGGCACCCAGAGGCGTCGTCTTCGTCGACGAAATGGTGCGTTCACCCTCGGGCAAGGCGGACTACCGTTGGGCCAAGGGCATCGCGAACAGCTGAGCCGGCCGTCGACGTCACACCGAGCCGAATCGGTGGCGTCACCTCGGACCACTAGGGTCCGGCGTCGTGTTGGAGGACGCTCGCCGACTCGCTGACGGCACGACGGTCATGGCCGACGTCGTGGTCATCGGCGCCGGTGCGGCAGGGATCACCTTGGCCAGAGCGCTCCGGGACGACGAGCGCACCGTCGTGGTCCTCGAGGGCGGCCTCGGCGACTACGACGACCGTCACCAGGATCTCTACGACGGGACGTCGGTCGGGCACGACTACGACCTCCGGTTCTCCCGCCTCCGCCAGCTCGGCGGCAGCACCAACCACTGGACCGGTTACTGCAGACCGTTGGATGCGCTGGACTTCGAGGCGCGCCCATGGGTTCCCGACGCCCACGGCTGGCCCGTCGACCGTGACGAGCTCCGGCCCTGGTACGCGGAGGCCGCCGAGGTCTGCGAGCTGCTCGGCCCGCCGCCGGACCTGGAGCCGGACTGGCGGGATGTGGTGGAAGGCGGCCACGAAGCCGGCCTCGTGGAGGAGTCCGACGTCGTCACGTCCTCGGTGCACCAGCTGAGTCCACCGACGCGTTTCGGCGAGCGCTACCTCGAGGACCTCGCCGGCACCCCCGCCGAACAGCTCCGAGTTCTGCTCGGCGCGAACGTCACGGCGCTGCGGTGCACGACCAGCAGCACGACGGGGGGCGCGACCGTGGACCGGGTCGACGTCGCGACGCTCGACGGCAACCGGTTCGTCGTCGCTGCACCCGTCGTGATCCTGGCGACGGGCGGCATCGAGGTGCCTCGCCTGCTGCTGAGCTCGGCCGAGGAACCCGTCGATCCGCTGCCGCTCCCCAACGACCTCGTCGGCCGCTACTTCTCCGACCATCTGGAGGGCGTGATCGGTGAGCTCGTGACGGCGACACCGATCTCGGCGCTCTACACCGCGGTCCTGCTCACGCGGCTCCAGGCGCTGCTGCGCCCTTCGGACGCCGCGACCCGTGACGCCGAGCTGTTGGCCACGGCGTTCGCGCTCCGCACGGTGGAACCGCAGCCCCCGGGAGCGGGCCGGCCGGACCCTCGGGAGCTGGGTGTCCTCCTCACCGATGGGAGCGGGGGACCGGAGCACGGCGGGCCGTACCTGGCCGAGGTTCACTTCTCGGTCGAGACCGAGCCCGATCCGGACAGCCGCGTCACCCTCGCCGACGATCGCGACGAGCTCGGGATGCGCCGGACCCGTCTGGACTGGCGCATCACGCAGCGGACCTTCGACTCGCTCCACCGTTCGTTCGAGCTCGTCGCCGACGATCTCGCCGCCAGAGGCGTCGGCCGACTGCGTCGCCTGCGTCCCGAAGCCGAGGAGCTTCGGATCGGTTGGCACCACATGGGCACCACCCGGATGCACCCTGATCCGGAGCTCGGTGTCGTCGATGCCGACGCGAAGGTCCACGGGATCGACAACCTCTGGGTCGCCGGCAGCTCGGTGTTCCCGTCTGCGGGAAGCGCCAACCCGACGCTCACCCTGGTGGCGCTGGCGCTCCGCCTGGCCAGGCACCTCGACGAACGAGGTGTGGCGTGAGCGGCGAGCCGGCCGACGGCAGCGCCGACGACCACGTCGTTGCGCTGCGCCTCACGCGCCGCCGGCTGCTGACCACGGTGGGGACGGTCGGTGCCGCAGGACTCATGACCGCCGGCGGCCTCACCCTGGTCAGCAGCGCCACCGGCAGCCAGCTGCCGGTGGCGCTGTCGGCGAACCTCGCTCGGCTGCCGGGGGTGGACGACCTCCGTGCCATCGGCGAGGCGGTCGAGGCAGCTCAGCTCGTCGACGGTGACGTCGAGGCGCTCACGATGTCGGTCGCGCCCGAGGGGGAGCCGAACCC
The DNA here is from genome assembly GCA_007118345.1 of Microthrixaceae bacterium. Taxonomy (GTDB): domain Bacteria; phylum Actinomycetota; class Acidimicrobiia; order Acidimicrobiales; family Microtrichaceae; genus SKRR01. The sequence continues at coordinate 14,206 of SKRR01000228.1, forward strand.
CCTGCGCTGGTGCAGCACCGCCGAGCCGGGAGCGCTGCGGCGGCACGTCACCGTTGCGTCGAGCGACGATTTCCTCCGCGGCGAGGTGCTCGAGGTCGACGGCTGGCGACTGTCGCGGACCGAGGCGACCCTCACCGTGCTGGTCGCCCGGAGCTGAGCGGTCCCCCGCCGACCGGAACGGTACGACCCCGCGCCGAAGGACTCAGTCCAGGTCGGGTCCGACGGGCAGCCCGTCGACCACCTGGTCGAGGTACTCGCTCATGCCGATCCCTGTCCGGCCGTCGCAACGGAAGCGGGTCATCGCCTCGACGATACGGGTGGTGAGCTGTTCGCCATCGGGGGTGGTGCGGCGGTTGCGCAGCGGGATCAGCGAGATCACCTCGCCCGTCACCTCGTACTCCCGCTCGTCGGTGCGCGCCCATGCCCGCAACGTCGTCTGGTACTTGTCCTCGTCCCACTCGGACTCGAGTCGGCACTCGCGCACGATCGAGTACTTGCCGTCGGCGAGCACCACGCCGCTCTGGCGCGGCGGCTTCGAGGAGTCCTCACCACCGATCAGCGACAGCATCATCGCGAAATCGCGACCGAAGACCATCGGCAACCAGCGGTACCAGTGCAGCGCCTGCCAGTAGCGGGGCCCCCACGACTTGTCACGGAGTCCGAGGCCGTCCATGTCGATCACCTCGTCGCCCACCGTGATCGAGCCCGTGACGGCGATGTGCTGTTCGTAGTGGGCCTTCGCGAAGGACCTCTCGGCGTCGACCGAGAGCTCACTTCCGTCCTCGTCGACCTGCTTGCCCCCGTACATCGGCGAGATGCCGCGCACGTCGAGGTCGACGGCGCAGGTCACCATCGGGTTCTCCTTGAACGCGCGCCGCGGCTCGGCCATCTGGCGCGGTTCGTCGAGCAGACACACCTTGCCTTCGTAGGTCACGCGGAGCTGTTCGAACGGCGTCACGACCTCGATCCTCAAGCCCCCGGCGTTCATCTCGTCGTTCGAGGTGATCTCGGGCCGCCCATAGATGAACCCGACCCGGCCGCCGGGAAGGTAGAGGCACACGGTCATCTCGGCGTGACCCTCGTTCACGCGGTTCCCCAGCCGGAACCACCCGCCCACCTCCTTGGAGGAGTCGAACCCGTTGAGGTACATCGACTCGTTGTAGTTCGGGACCGGATCGGGCTCGTGGGGGTACTCGTCGGAGGGCTCCAGCACCGTGATGACTCGTGGCTCGTCCATGGGCATCGACCGTAGACCCCGGTCAACCCGCAACGTCGGGCGGCGTTCCTCGACCCGCGAGCGACAGCACCGCCACGATGAAATCGTTCTCGTCCTCGAACGGGCGCAGGTCCCAGGTGGAGAGCCGCAGATCTAACTGCAGGCCCGCAGCTGCGACGTGGACGAGGAACTCCTCGAGCGGATAGCCGCGATCGAGCCCGAACCCGATGACCGCGCGACCGTCGGCGGCCAGGTGGGCTGCCATCCGCTCGACCACCGCACCCCGGGTCGAGGGCGCCAGGAAGCCCATGACGTTGCCGGCACAGACGACGACGTCGAACAGCCCGACGATCCCCCGTGCACCCAGGTCCAGCTCAGCGAGGTCGCCCACCAGCCAGGTCGGACCCGGATGGTCCTCCTCCGCTGCGGCGATCAGGACCGGGTCGACGTCGACGCCCACGACCGTGTGGCCCGCCGCGTGCAGCGCTCCGCCGACCCGCCCGGGCCCACAGCCCGCGTCGAGGATCCGGGCACCGCGACCGACCATCGCGTCGACCATACGGGCCTCGCCGTCGAGGTCCTTGCCCTCGGCTGCCATCGAGCGGAACCGCTCGACGTACCACGTCGAGTGGTCGGGGTTCTGCCGGGTCATCGCGACCCATTGACTGTCCTCGGGCACCTGGTCTCCTCGTAGCAACTGGACGGGGATCGTGGCACACACGCGGCGCCGAGTCAGCCGGTGACGACGGTCTGGCCGGTCACGCGCTCGCCGTGCAGGGCGTAAGTGGTCGTAGGTGCCTGGTTCGTCGGAGATGTTCTCCGTCGATGCTCGCGCGTCGAGGCGCTCGTCGAACTCGTCGCCGGGTGCATCGCCGGTTCTCTCGTCGAGCCGGTGTCGGCAGGGCCTCGGTGGCGGTCGCTTCTGTCGCGACGACCCGAAAACGACGAATCCCCTGCCGTGGCAGGGGATTCGCTCCGTCGGGCTGGGGAGATTCGAACTCCCCACCTCTTGACCCCCAGTCAAGCGCGCTAACCAAGCTGCGCCACAGCCCGGGGAGGGGCCACTGTAGCCGCTCCCCGGGGCACGCCCCGAACCCGGCGGCCAA
>SKRR01000106.1 GCA_007118345.1 Microthrixaceae bacterium
AGCAGATGCTCGCCATGGCCCGTGGGCTCGCAACCGACCCCGCCGTGCTCCTGCTCGACGAGCTGTCGATGGGGCTCGCGCCCCTCGTCGTCGAGGAGCTCTACGGCGTGGTCAGTCAGATCGCCGCCTCGGGGACGTCCATCCTCGTGGTCGAGCAGTTCGCCAGGACGGTGCTCGGTGTCGCCGACGTCGCCGCCATCATGGTGAACGGGCTCGTGCGCCGGGTGGGAACCCCGGCCGAGGTCGAAGAAGAACTGTCCGCTGCATACCTTGGTGGGTGACCCCTGTGAACGACAATGACTCCCGAATCGACCAGTTCCGCTCGGAGATCGAGCAACTGAAGCTGAAGGGCAGCTCGAGCGACAGCGAGCGCCGTCTGCTGCTCATCGGCATCGTGCTCACGGTGGTGGGCATCGCGCTGGCCATCTTCGGCGCCGTCCAGGTGGGCGAGACGGGTGACAGTGCAGCCGACCAGCGGGCCTACATGGCCCAGGGGTCGCTCATGGGGCTCGCGCTGATCGTCGCCGGTGCTGCGGTGTGGATCCGTTTCTCACTGGCGCGCTACCTGCGCTTCTGGCTCGTGCGGATGACCTACGAGAGCCGTGCCAACACCGACCGGATCGTCGACGCGATCGAGCGCGCGTCGGGGCTGCCGACCAGTACCGATGGTGCAGAGCTGCAGCACTCGCCCGGCACCGTCACCCCTCCGGCGGCAGCCGACCCGGCGGCGCGCTGAGCGCCTGTTTCCCGATCGCCGCACGATTTGCCACCCCCCGACCGTCCCCATAGATTGCGAACGGTTTCACAAGCGCACGTTCGCGAGGCGGTCCAGGCCCGGCGGCGCAGGTGAACCCGAGCATCGACATGGCTGCTGACCCCACCTCGACCCACCACGAAATGACCCGTTCCATCCGGCGGTCCCACGGATCGTTCGAGATCGCGTTCGCGCCCGTGCTGATGGCGCTCATCGGGCTCGGGATCGATCGGACCTTCGCGACGATGCCCATCTTCACCGTGTCGCTCTCGGTGGTCGGGGTCCTCGGCTCGTTCGCGAAGATCTACTACTCGTACCGCTACCAGATGGCCGAGCTCGAGGCGCAGGGCGCCTGGCACGACCCTGCGGGCCGTCCGGGTGCCGGAACGGTCGACGGAGCGGCTCGATGAACCTGGAGTCCGGCGCCCGCATCGACGGTCCCGCGCCCGTGATGGCGGTCGCAGCCGATCTGGCCAAGCGGAGCCTCTGGTTGGTCCCTGCTGCGATCCTCATCGGCGGCATCGGATGGGGTGTCGACGGTGTGCTGTCGACGCTCTACGCGCTCGCGATCGTGGTGGCGAACTTCGTCCTCGCAGCATGGCTGCTGGCGGTCACCGGTCGCATCAGCACGACGCTCATGGCCGGCGCGGCGCTGGCCGGGTTCGCGCTCCGGCTGTGTCTCATCGTCGCTGCGGTGGTGCTGGTCCGCAACGTCGCGTGGGCCGAGTTGGTGCCGATGGCGTTCACGCTGATCATCGCCCACCTGGTGCTCTTGTTCTGGGAGGTCCGCCACATCGCCGGCACACCGGCGTTCCCCGGGCTCAAGCCCGAGGCCGACCTGCCCAACCCGTACCTGCCCACCGACACGTCGCCCGACGAACCGTCGGCGAGCACGTCCTCTCCGACCGTTCGCTAGAAGGAGTCGCTCCCAATGTCAGGCCTCTCGTCCCTCATGGGGCAGCTGAGCATCCTCGCCGCCGAATCCGACAGTCCGGTGCCGTTCCCCGACATCGCGGACATCGTCATCTGGCCGGCCGCATTCGGTGAGGGCCAGTGGTACGAGTTCAACAAGATCGGGCTCATCTCGATCATCTCGTTCGTGGTGCCCGCACTGCTGTTCTTCCTGGCGGGGCGCAACGCCAAGCTCGTGCCGTCTGGCTTCCAGAACCTGATGGAGACCGGCGTCGACTTCGTCGAGAAGCAGATCATCGAGCCGGCGATCGGGCGGGACGGCATGCGGTACCTGCCGATGCTCATCTCGATGATGTTCTTCATCTGGGTCGGCAACCTGTTCGAGATCCTGCCGACGGCCAACATGCCCTCGAACGCCCGGATGGCCAACCCGCTCATCCTGGCCCTGGTGGCGTTGGTCATGTTCGTCGGCGTCGGTCTGAAGCACCACGGGCTCGGCTACATCAAGGAAGTCCTCTTCCCGCCGGGCGTGCCCAAGCTGCTCTACATCCTGGTGACGCCGATCGAGTTGCTCTCGACCTTCCTGATCCGACCGTTCTCCCTCGCCGTGCGTCTCTTCGCCAACCTGCTCGCCGGCCACATCCTGCTCGTCACCTTCGCCGTGCTGACGATCGCCACGTTCAGCCTGACGCCGCTCATCGCCGTGTCGGCGTTGACGTTCCCGTTGCTGATCGCCTTCTTCCTCTTCGAGTTCATGGTGGCGTTCCTGCAGGCGTTCATCTTCGCCCTGCTGACCGCTGTGTACATCGGCAGCTCGCTGCACCCCGCCCACTGACCCCGACCCTTCGTCCGTGTCGCCACCCGGCGGCACACGTGCCCACCACCGGCCGGTCCGTCCGGCCACCGAACAGGAGAAACCTCACGCAATGAGCGCACTTCCCACCGCCCTGCAGATCGTGGCCCAGCAGTTCCCCGAGGGTACGACTGCCGCCGAGGCCCAGGACATCGCGGCCGCCACCAACGCTGCGTTCGCCTACGGCCTCGCCGCCATCGGCCCCGCCATCGGCATCGGCTACCTCGTCGGCCAGTCGGTCCAGGCGATGGCCCGTCAGCCCGAGGCCGCCGGCCAGGTGCAGACCACCATGTTCCTCGGCATCGCCTTCACCGAGGCGCTCGCCCTCATCGGCTTCGTGGTCTTCATCCTCCTGAAGTTCGTCTGATCGAACCGGCCCTGTGGGGCCACCACGTCCGTCCATCGACCGTTCCGCCCACGAGGCGGAGTCCGTAGGAGTACCGAATGCTCGCACTGTTGAGTGTGCTCGCCGCCGAAGTCGCCGAGGAATCGACGATCAACCCCGTCGTGCCCGACAACCTGGGCGAACTCTTCTGGGGCGCCCTCAGCTTCTTCGGGCTGTGGATCGTCATGCGCTACGTCTGCCTGCCCCCGCTGATGAAGGTGCGTGAGCAGCGCGCCCAGCAGGTGCTCGCCGACCAGGAGGCCGCCGCGGCTGCCGAGGTGGCCGCAGAGCAGGTCCGTCGTGACTACGACGCCACGATCGCCGAGGCACGAGCCGAGGCGGGCACGATCGTGGAGCAGGCGCGGGCCGAGGCCGAAGCGGCTCGGGGAGAGCAGGTCAGGGCGGTCGAGGCCGAACTGGCCGCGCAGCGCCAGCAGTCGATGGCCGAACTGGAGGCCGCCCGCATCGCGGCGCTCGCCGAGCTGCGCGGTGACGTGGCCGACCTCGCCGTGTCGGCGGCATCGAAGGTCGTCCAGAGCGACGTCGACCAGGCGGCCGCACGTGCGGCCGTGGACGAATACGTGAACACCTCCGGCACGGGCCGCTGAGGGAGGAACCGATGTACGACTTCTTCACCACCATCAACGCAGCGGCCAACAACTTCTGGTTGGCCGGCGACACCGACAAGGTCATCTGGAAGGCCATCGCCTTCTTCGTCATGGCCTACATCATCATCAAGTTCGGGCGGAAGCCGTTCATGGATCTGTTGTCGAACCGCATGGACCGCATCCGGACCGAACTGGACGACGTCGCGCAGCAGCGATTGGCCGCCGAAGCGGAGCGTGATCGCATCAAGGCGGCGTTGGCCGACTCCGACAGCGAGGCCGCACGACTGATCGCCGAGGCGCGCAGTGCCGCCGACCAGCTGGCCGTCGACACCTCGGCCCGAGCCGAGAACGACATCGCACAACTGCGCGAACGCGCCGCCGCCGACCTCGTCACCACCCAGGGTCAGGCGCAGGCCGACCTCGGCGCCGAGCTCTCCCGACTGTCACTCGGTGCCGCCGAGCGGGTCGTCGAGTCGACCCTCGACGACGCCGCACAGCAGCGGCTGATCGACGACTACATCAGCCAGGTCGGCTCACAGAACTGAGGACGAGGACGACATGAGCGACACCCGCATCACCGCCTACGCCGACGCAGCGTTCTCCATCGCCCGGGCCGAGGGCACCCTCGCAGAGGTCGAGGACGAGCTCTTCCGTCTCGCGCGGGTCCTCGAGTCCAGCGACGAGCTGCGCGCGACCCTGACCGACCCGCACCTGCCCGCATCGCGCCGCCAGCAGATCATCGAGGACCTGCTCCAGGACCGCGCCACCACGACGACGGTGGCGATCGTCTCGATGATCGTCGGGGCCGGCCGTGCCGCCGACCTGCCCAAGATCGCGGATGACCTCGTCCAGCGCTCGGCGACCGAGTCGGGCACGGCCGTGGCCGAGGTCCGCTCGGCGGTCGCGCTGACCGAGGAGCAGATCGCCCGCCTCACCGAAGCGCTCTCGGCGCGCACCGAGCGCTCGATCACCGTCAAGAACATCGTCGACCCGACCGTGATGGGCGGCATCGTCACCCAGATCGGCGACAGCGTTCTCGACGGCTCGGTCCGCTCCCGTCTCAACCAGCTCCGCGACGCATTCTGACCGCACCACCGCCTCCACCGACGTACCGACTCCAGGAACGAACCAATGGCTGAACTCACCATCAACTCCGCCGACATCAGCTCGGCGATCCGCAAGAACCTCGAGGGCTTCAACCCCGACGTCGAGCTGACCCAGGTCGGTCGCGTCATGGAGGTCGGCGACGGCATCGCACGCGTGTCGGGTCTTCCCGACGCAGCGGTGAACGAGCTCCTCGAGTTCGAATCCGGCCTGCTCGGCCTGGCGCTGAACCTCGACGAGGAGTCGATCGGCGCCGTGGTGCTCGGTGAGGTCGACTCGATCGAGGAGGGCCAGTCGGTCAAGGCCACCGGCAACATCCTCTCGGTCCCCGTCGGCGACGGCGTGCTCGGGCGAGTGGTCAACACCCTTGGCGCACCGGTCGAC
>SKRR01000291.1 GCA_007118345.1 Microthrixaceae bacterium
CCCGCGCCGACGCGAGCCTTGCGTCCGCCCGTGACGGATCGACGCAGCACCATCCTTCCCTCCTTCACCCGTCGGTGCCCGGGTCGACACCCTCAGGGGTGGGTTGGAGGTTACCGGGCGGCGATTCGTCGCGCACCGGAACGGGCAGGGGGCGACCGGCCGCGCGCAGCAGGCGGTCGTAGGTGGCCAGTGTCGTGGCGATGATCCGCTGCTGATCGAACTCGGTTCGTGCCCTGCTCGCCGCCGCCGTCGCCATCCGTTCCCGTCGTTCGGCGTCGCCGACGAGCTGACCGATCGCCCCGTCGAGGGCGTCGGCGTCGCGCGCCGGCACCAGCAGCCCGGTGCGGTCGTCGTCGACCACCTGTCGGCAGCCGCGGATGTTGGTCGCGACGATGGGCAGGCCCGACGCAGCGGCCTCCATCGCCGAGCGGGGAAACCCCTCGCGGTGCGACGCCAGCACGTACAGGTCCATCCCCAGGTACAGCTCGTGCACGTCGTCGCGCATCCCGAGGAGCCGCACCCCGGCGGCACGCGCCCGTTCGGTCACCTCCGGTGGCATCGCGTCGGCCTTGTCGGTGTCGTCGGGACCGGCCACGACCAGCACCGCGTCGGGATGTTCTGCGGCGACCCGCTCCCATGCGTCGAACAGCTCGACGTATCCCTTCTCGAGCACCAGGCGCCCGACCGCGCCGACCACGACGGCGGTCTCGTCCACGCCGAGCTCGGCGCGCACCTTGGAACGCACCCCGTCACGGTCGGACCAGTCGGCGAAGCGTTCCAGGTCGATGCCGTTGCCGAGCAGGGTCAGCTTGGCGCGCGGCTCGCGCAGCACCTGCCGCAACGTCAACAGGTCCTCGGGGTTCTGGACCAGCTCCGCGTCCGAGCACGTCGACGCGAGCCGCTCGAGTGCGTAGACGACCGCCCGCTTCTTCCAGCTGTCGCTGGGCAGCGCGTACAGGCCGTGGACGGTGTTGACCACGACCGGCACACGGGCCGCGCGGGCGGCCAGCCGGCCGTAGAGCCCGGGTTTGGGGTTGTGGGTGTGGACGACGTCGGGCCGCAGTCGCCGGAACAGCCGGGTGAGCTCGCCGATGGCGAGCAGGTCCTCGCGTGGGGCCATCGCCCGGGTGGCGTGATCGAGCGCGACGTGTCGGACGCCGCGCGCCTCGATGCGATCGACGAACTCACCCGGTGCGCTCACACCGACGACCTCGTAGCCCGCGTCGATGAACGCACTCAGCTGTGGCCCGAGCAACAGCTCGAGGCTGATGTCGGTGGTGGTCAGGTGCACCAGTCGGGGACGGTGGGCCACTTCCGGCGTTCTGGGCTCGATCGGGTGCGTCATGGCATGTTGCTTCGCGCCCGGAACGGGGTGGCGGGGTCGGTCATGCGTCCAGCCCCCGGTAGCGGGCGCGGTTGACGGCGCGGCGCAGGTCGTCCTCGGCGCGCAGGCCGCCGTGGGCCTTCCTGCGGAACCAGCGCATGGCGTCGGCCGGCTGGATGGGGGAGCGGGACAGCCGGTACGGGTCGACCCCCGGATGGTTGGTTCGGGTGCGCGCCAGGGTCGCCGAGCGGAACCGTTCGCGGATCGCCGCCTCGGCAGCGGGCGAGCCCGGCAGCGCCTTCGGATAACAGAAGTGGTCGACGGTGACGCCGAGGTGCTCCCCGAGCAGTTCGGTCGATCGGTCGAGCTCGTCGGCCACCTGGCCGGCGGGGAGCCGGTCCAGCAGCGCGTGGGTGTGGGTGTGCGACCCGATCGTCACCAGTGGCGACGTGGCCAGTTCGGCCAGCCCCTTCCAGGTGATCGGGGTGCCGTCACCCGGCAGCGGTACCTGCTCGTCGACGAAGCGGGTGGCCACGTAGAAGGTGGCCGGCACCTCGTAGGCCTCGAGGACCGGCAGCGCGTGGTCGACCCAGTCGGTGGTGCCGTCGTCGAAGGTCACGACCAGCCCGGCCCGGCCCGGCCCGTTCGCCCCGGCGGTCAGCTCGTCGAGGGCCTGGTCGAGGGTGAGGAGCCGTTGGGTCGCCGCGAGCCAGCGCATCTGGGCATCGAACACGTCGACGGGCAGATCCATCTGGCCGCCGGTGCCGGCGCCCACCCGGTGGTAGATCAGGATGGTGATGCCCTGCGGTTCGCGCCGCACCACGTCGACCGCCGCCGCAGCCGCCTTGATCGTCGAACGGGCAACCCCCTTCAGCATCGAACTGGTCGCGTTCCAGCGCGCCGCAGCGTGCTCAGGCCCGCCCAGTTCGCCGGAGGGAGCGGTCACAGGTGCTCGACGGTCTCGCCTCGCAGTGTCCGGCGGCAGTCGAGCACGGGAACTGCTGCGTCGAGGATGGCCTGTCGGTCGAAGTCCGAATGGTCGACCAGGTAGAGCACGGCGTCAGCGGCCCCGAGGTCCGCGGCGGTGCCGTCGACGCGCTTGACGCCGTCGGGGAACTGGTGGTCGGCCACGTGTGGATCGACCAGGTGGACGTCGGCGCCGAGGGCCTGCAGCTGCGCGACGATCGGCCGGGTCGGCGTCTCGCGTGCATCGGAGGTGTTCGCCTTGTACGCGAGGCCGTAGATGAGCACCGTCGAGCCGTTGACCGCCATGCGGTGGTCGTTCAGCAGTGCCTGGACCCGACGGACCACGTAGTCGGGCATGTGCTCGTTCACGTCGTTCGCGAGCTCGACGAAACGGAACGTCTGACCGAGCGACCGCTCGACCTGCCAGGAGAGGTACGACGGGTCGATCGGCAGACAGTGGCCCCCCACGCCCGGGCCGGGGGTGAACCGCATGTACCCGAACGGCTTCGTCGAGGCCGCGTCGATCGCCTCCCACACGTCGATGCCGAGGTCGCGGGCGAACATCGCGAGCTCGTTCACGAGGGCGATGTTGACGTGGCGGAACGTGTTCTCGAGCAGCTTCGTCAGCTCGGCCTCACGGGTGCCGGACACCGCAACGGTGGTCTCGATGATCTCGTCGAAGAACGCCTGGACCGCGGTGAGCGAGTCCGGGTCGACGCCCGAGACGACCTTGGGGGTGTTGTCGAGCCGCCAGGTGGCGTTGCCCGGGTCGATGCGCTCGGGGCTGTACCCCAGGTGGAAGTCGGTCCCGGCGACCAGTCCCGATCCTCGTTCGAGGATCGGGGCCACCAGCTCCTCGGTCGTGCCCGGATAGGTCGTCGACTCGAGAATGATCGTCGAGCCGGACCGGACGTGGGGTGCCACCGTCGCCGCCGCCGACTCGATGAAGGACAGGTCGGGCACCCCTTCGCCCATCGGCGTCGGGACCGAGATGACGGCCACGTCGAACCCCGACAGGTCCGCCGCGTCGGCGGTCGCACGGTACCGACCGGTCGCGATCGTGCTCGCCAGCTGGTCGTCGCCGATGTCCTCGACGTGGGAGCGGCCCTTGTTGAGGGCCTCGACCTTGCGGGTGTCGACCTCGTAGCCGACGACGTCGAACCCCGCAGCGACCGCGAGCAGCGCGACTGGCAACCCGACGTACCCTTGTCCCAGCACCGCAACTCGTCGTTCCATGGTTCCCCCGAACACGTCCGACCGGCCCGCTGTCATCGCGCCGGGTTCCCGGGTCATGGCGACCCTGACCGACCTAGTCTGGAGAGATGGCCACGCAGCGTCAACGTGTGACTTTGCCCAGTGGTGTTCACCTGATTCCCCTTGTGGAACCACTCGAAGAATGTTTCACTCGTCACACTCCTCGTACGTGACGACGGGCACACGTCGAGGATTGGATGGGGGCATTCATGAAACTGAAGGTTGAGCGATACCGGTACGCGCTGCAGGCGGGGTTCGATTCGACGGCGTGGATCATCGGGCTCTTCGTGGCGACGTTCCTCCGCTTCGAGATGGAAGTGGGGATGGTCGACGTGCGTGGCGTGCTCGCCGTGGCAGCCGTGGCGATCGTCCTGCAGGTGACGTTGGGGACGTTGCTCGGGCTGTACGTCCACCGTTGGCGGTACGGGACCTTCGACGAGATCGCCGCCACCATCCGTGTGGTCGGTGTGGTGACGCTGCTGATCACCGGTGCGAACGTCCTCGTGCTCGATCACCTCGTGCCGGTCAGCGCCACGATCAGCGCCGGCTTCGTGACCCTCGGGGCGATGTCGTTCGCCAGGATCACCTGGCGGCTGCTGCTCGAGAGGTGGACGCGCGCAGGCCACCCCGATCGGGCACCCGTCATCGTGGTGGGGGCCGGCGAGGGCGGCCACCAGGTCGTGACCGCCATGCTCAAGGCCGGTCCGTACGAGCCGGTGGCGATCCTCGATGACGACCCCGGCGTCCGGAACCTGCGGGTCAAAGGAGTGCCGGTCTGCGGGACGAGTGCGTCGCTCGAGCGGGTCGTCGAGCGCACCGGCGCAACGACGCTGATCATCGCGATCCCCTCCGCGTCGGGCGAGGTCATCCGCGACATCTCGAGTCGGGCCGATCTGATGGGTCTCGACACGTTGATCCTGCCGCCGGTCCACGAACTGTTCGGTGCGGGGGTGCAGCTCGACGACATCCGGCCGATGACCGAGACCGACCTGCTCGGTCGGCGCGAGCTCAGCCTCGACATCGACTCGGTCGCCTCGTACCTCACCGGAAAGCGGGTGCTCGTGACGGGCGCGGGTGGATCGATCGGCTCCGAGCTGTGCCGGCAGATCCACCGGTTCGCCCCGGAGTCGCTCGTGATGCTCGACCGGGATGAGTCGGCGCTGCAGGCGGTCCAGCTCTCCATCGAGGGCAAGGGGCTGCTCGATTCCCGTGATCTCGCCGTGTGCTGCATCCGGGACAGCGCTCGCCTGGCGCAGATGTTCGACGAGCACCGCCCCGAGGTGGTGTTCCACGCCGCGGCGCTCAAGCACCTCCCGTTGCTCGAGATGCACCCCGAGGAGGGCTGGAAGACCAACGTGTGGGGCACCCAGAACCTGCTCGAACTGTCGGCGAAGCACGACGTGGACTGCTTCGTCAAC
>SKRR01000039.1 GCA_007118345.1 Microthrixaceae bacterium
CCTCACCCGAGATGACGTGCAGCATGAGGACGTCGGTCAGGGCGCCCTCAGGGTCCTCGAGGAGGGACTCGAGCGTGCCCTCGGGCAGCGCGTCGAAGGCCTCGTCGGTCGGCGCGAACACCGTGAACGGGCCGTCACCGGACAGCGTCTCGACCAGACCGGCCTCGGTCAACGCGGTGACGAGCGTGGAGAAGTCCTCGTTGCCGACGGCGATGTCGACGATGGTCTCGGACGCCTCTTCGTCGGTGCCGTCCATGTCGTCGGCCTCGGTCGTGTCGGTGGCCTCGGTCGTGGTCGTGGTGCTGTCGTCCGCGTCGTCGTCGGCACAGGCAGCCGCGACGAGGGAGAACCCGAGGACGACGGCGAGGGAGGACAACAGGAATCGATTGCGCATGTACTTGCTCCTTGAATGGGGTATGTCCTTGCTTCGCTCGCGACACGGGCGGCGGATGCATCTGCCCGCAAAATCCTGACCGGCGGGATCCGCGCATCGGAGCGGTAACCTCATCCGATGGTCGAGTTCGTCGTCGTCACCGGCCTGTCGGGCGCCGGCCGCACCCAGGTGGGCAACACGCTCGAGGACCTCGGCTGGTTCGTGATCGACAACCTCCCGCCGGAGCTGGTGCCGAAGGTCGCGGAACTCGCGCTCGACCAGAGCGAGCCCGCTCCGATCGCGCTGGTGGTTGGCACGGTGACCGGGGCCGATGAAGTCGCTCCGGCGCTCGAGGGGCTGCTCGCCAGCGGGGCGACCGTCACGACCGTCTTCGTCGACGCCTCCACCCCGACCCTCGTGCGGCGGTACGGCGACACGAAACGGCGGCACCCACTGCTGAGCGAAGCGGGCGGGGTCGAGCGGGCGATCGAGTTGGAACGTGGCCGGCTCGCGAGCGTGCGAGAACGAGCCGAGGTGGTGATCGACACCACCGAGCTGAACGTGCACGATCTGCGTCGCACGATCGTCGACCGTTTCGGTGACCGTCGTGCCGAAGGGCGCACGCAGGTCACCCTCATGTCGTTCGGCTACAAGCACGGTCTGCCGCCCGACGCCGACCTGGTCTTCGACTGCCGGTTCCTGCCGAATCCGCACTGGGTCGAAGGGCTGCGGCCACTGACGGGCCTGGACGTCGAGGTGCAGCAGTACGTCGCGTCGTTCGAGCTCACCGACCGCTTCCTCGAGGAGCTGCTGCCGTTGCTCGAACTGCTGCTGCCCGCCTACCTCGACGAGGGCAAGTCGTTGCTGACGATCGCCTTCGGCTGCACCGGCGGACGGCATCGATCGGTGTCGATGGTGGAACGGGTCGCCGAGTGGTTCCGCGCCCGCGAGATCGAACCCGGCGTGCGCCACCGGGACGTGGCGAAGTGAGCGCGACCCGCCCGACGTCGGGCCCCAGGGTGGTGGCGGTCGGCGGCGGTCACGGGCTGGCCGCATCGCTGCGGGCCGTGCGTCGTTACGCCGGCACCATCGACGCCGTGGTCACCGTCGCCGACGACGGTGGCTCGACGGGGCGGCTCCGGGCGGCGGCGCAACGGCCTGCCCCCGGTGATCTGCGCAAGTGCCTCGTCGCCCTCGCCGACCCCGGGTCGAGGCTCGCCGCGGCGATGGAGCACCGCTTCGACGCAGGTGAGCTCGCCGGCCATGCCTTCGGCAACCTGCTGATCCTCGCACTCGCCGAGTCCGGTGGTGAGCTCGTGCCGGCACTCGATGAGGTCGCCCGGCTGATCGGTGCCGAGGGCCGGGTCCTGCCCGCCACCACCGAGGTCGTCGCGCTCTGCGCCCAACTGAGGGGGCACGACACCGTCGAGGGTCAGGTGGCGATCGGTGATCGTGCCGACGTCAGCACCGTCTCACTCGACCCACCCGACCCGCCTGCATGCCCCGAGGCCATCGGTGCGATCGGCGCCGCCGACCAGATCGTGCTCGGACCCGGCTCGCTCTACACCAGCGTGCTGGCCGCCGTCGCGGTCCCCGGCATCGGCGCCGCCCTCGCGGACTGCACCGCCCAGGTGGTCTACGTGTGCAATCTGCGGCCCCAGATCCCCGAGACCGCCGGGTACGGGGTGGGCGACCACGTCGCCGCGCTGGAGCGGCACGGGATCCGACCCGACGTGGTGCTCTACGACCCGTCGTCGATCGGGGACGCCGAGGGGGTCCCCGGGGCCGTCCCGGTCGAGGTCGCGCGCCCGTCGGGACTGGCCCACGACCCCGAACGACTGGGCGACGCGCTCGCTGCGCGTTGGGAGGCCGCTCGTGGCGCCACCGTCACGGGCGACGCCTGAGCGCTCACCGAGCCCGGAACCGGTCCCGTGCCGGCCCCTGGTTTCACCGACGTTTGGCATCCGGGTGCCGGATCTGCTCGCATAGGGCATGTCCGGACCCAGCCGGACACCGCATGACTTCGAGGGGTAGCTCATGACCATCCGCGTGGGGATCAACGGCTTCGGCCGGATCGGCCGCAACTTCTTCCGTGCATCCAAGGCCCGCGGCGCCGACATCGAGTTCGTCGCCGTGAACGACCTCGGTTCGCTCGACACCATGGCCCATCTGCTCAAGCGCGACTCGGTGGCCGGGACCTATCCCGGCGCGATCGCCGCGGTCGAGGGGGGCATCGATGTCGACGGCGACGTGCTCAAGGTCGTCTCGCACCGGGACCCCGCCGAGATCCCCTGGGGCGATCTCGGCGTCGACGTCGTGATCGAGTCGACCGGCATCTTCACCGACCGTGACAAGGCTGCGGCGCACATCGACGGCGGCGCCCCCCGGGTGATCGTCTCGGCGCCCTCGGGCGGTGCCGACGCGACCTTCGTCGTCGGCGTCAACGAGGACACGTTCGACCCCTCGGCGCACACCGTGGTGTCGGGAGCCTCCTGCACGACGAACTGCTTCGTGCCGCTCATCAAGGTCCTCGACGACGCGTTCGGCGTCCAGAAGGGCCTGATGAACACGATCCACGCCTACACCGGCGACCAGATGCTCGTCGACGGCCCCCACAAGGACCTGCGTCGGGCCCGCGCCGCGGCGATCAACATCGTTCCCACCTCGACCGGCGCCGCACGGGCCACCGGACTGGTGCTCCAGTCGATGCAGGGGCGCCTGGACGGCACCTCGCTGCGCGTTCCCGTGCCCACCGGCTCGATCACCGACTTCGTCGGCGTGCTCGACCAGGACGTGAGCGTCGACCAGGTCAACGAGGCGTTCCGGGCGGCTGCCTCCGAGGGCCGGCTGAAGGGCATCCTCGAGTACAGCGAGGAGCCGCTGGTCAGCTCCGACATCGTCGGGTCGCCCTACAGCTCGATCTTCGACTCGGGGCTGACCATGGCCATGGGCAACCTGGTCAAGGTGCTGTCGTGGTACGACAACGAGACCGGGTACTCGAACCGGCTCGTCGACCTCGCCCTCACCGTCGGCGCGGCCAACCACTGAGGCTGCGACCGTGAAGTTCGGGGTACCGGAACTCGAGGACCTGGGTGACGTCGACGGGAAGTCGGTGCTGCTGCGCGCCGACTTCAACGTCCCGATCTCCAAGGGCGAGATCGGCGACGATCTGCGCATCCGTGCCGCGTTGCCGACCTTGAACTGGCTGTTGGAACGCGGTGCGTCGGTCACCGCGTGCACCCATCTGGGTCGCCCGAAGGGCGCACCCAATCCGGAGTTCTCCGTCGAGCCGGTCCGTGAACGTCTGTCAGAGCTCGCTCCAGGCGTCACCCTGCTCGACAACCTCCGATTCGACCCCGGCGAGACCGGCAACGACGCAGCGTTCGTCGACCGGCTCGTCGAGGGTCACGATCTCTACGTCAACGACGCGTTCGGTGCATCCCACCGCGCCCACGCCTCGATCGTGGGCCCACCGACCAGACTGCCCTCGGCTGCAGGACGGTTGCTCGCCAAGGAGGTCGAGGTCCTCCTGGGCATCCGCGAACACCCCAAGCGGCCGTTCGTGGCGATCACCGGTGGCTCGAAGGTGTCCGACAAGCTCGGCGTGCTCACCGCGCTGTTGGACCTGGCCGACTCGATCATCATCGGTGGCGGCATGTGCTTCACCTTCTTCGCCGCGATGGGTCACCAGATCGGCGACTCGTTGTGTGAACCCGACCAGATCGACACCTGCCGCAGCCTGCTCGAGACCCACGGCGACCGGCTGCACCTGCCCTCCGACGTGGTCGGGCTGGGCCCTGGCGGCACGATCGGCGATCCCTCCGCAGGTGGCGAGGTGCGCAACTTCGGCCGGTCGTTGCCCGACGGCTGGATGGGCCTCGACATCGGCCCCGGGTCGGCGGCTGAGTTCGGCGACGTCATCGGCGAGGCCCGCACGATCCTGTGGAACGGACCGATGGGCGTCTTCGAGGACCCACGGTTCGAGGCCGGCACCCGGGCCGTCGCGGAGGCGGTTGCCGACAGCCGAGGCTTCTCGGTCATCGGTGGCGGTGACTCCGCTGCAGCGATCGCCCAGTTCGGCATGGCCGACCGCGTCGACCACATCTCCACCGGTGGCGGTGCGTCATTGGAGCTGATCGAACAGGGTGACCTCCCGGGTCTCGACGCGTTGCGAGCCGCCGCCGACGCCGGCACCGCCTGAGCGAACGGTTCGGTGGTCCCGTGGTCCACGGTCTTGGGACCGGGGCGGGTCCGCTACCGTCGCAGCACCGACCGAACGCCCGAGGGGGACCCATGGCCCGCACACCGATCATCAGCGGCAACTGGAAGATGCACCACAACCACTTCGAGGCGATCCAGACGGTGCAGAAGCTGCATTACCGCCTCACCGATGACGACCACGAGGCCGTCGAGGTCACCGTGCACGCGCCGTTCACCGACATCCGCTCGATCCAGACGGTGATCGAGTCGGACAAGATGAAGATCGGCATCGGTGCGCAGAACTGCCACTGGGAGGACAAGGGCGCGTTCACCGGCGAGGTCGCGCCGCCCATGCTCGCCAAGCTGAACGTGAGCCACGTGATCGTCGGGCACTCCGAGCGTCGTGAGCTGTTCGGCGAGACCGACGAGACCGTGAACAAGAAGGTCAAGGCGGTGCTGACCCACGGGATGACCCCGATCGTGTGCTGCGGCGAGACGCTCGACGAGCGCGAGGCCGGTGCTGCCGAGTCGAAGGTCGAGGGGCAGATCCGCGAGGGGCTCTCGGGTGTGCTCGGCAACCATGTGGCCGCGTCGGTGATCGCCTACGAACCGATCTGGGCGATCGGGACGGGCCGGACCGCCACCGCAGAGGACGCACAGGCCATGTGCGCCCACATCCGTTCGGTGGTGCGCTCGGAATTCGGTGGTGACGCCGCGAACGCCGTGCGCATCCAGTACGGCGGTTCGGTCAAGCCCGGCAACATCGCCGAGCTGATGGGCCAGCCCGACGTCGATGGAGCCCTCGTCGGCGGAGCGAGCCTCGAGGCCGACGAGTTCGCCGCCATCGTCCAGTATCGGAACCACTGACGCCGGAAGCCGTCGAGCGGGGTTCACCCCGGCCGCCGACCTCCGTTATCATCGTTCGCCGTGGCCATCATCGAGCTTTTCCTCTGGATCCTGCAGTTCGGCCTGGGCATCGGGCTGATCGTGCTGGTCCTGGTCCACTCCGGACGTGGCGG
Source organism: Microthrixaceae bacterium (assembly GCA_007118345.1). Lineage (GTDB taxonomy): Bacteria > Actinomycetota > Acidimicrobiia > Acidimicrobiales > Microtrichaceae > SKRR01. The sequence goes on from SKRR01000039.1 coordinate 5,593, forward strand.
AGGCCTGTCGGACATGTTCGGCGGCGGGCTCGGTGCCTCGGCCGCCGGTTCGACCGTGATGGAGAAGAACCTCGACCGCATCACCGTCGTCGTCGCCCTGTTGTTCGCGTTCAACACGTTGATCATGGCGATGCTGCTCGACGTCTGAGCTCTTGCTCGACGTCTGAGCCTGTCGGTCCTGCCCGATGACCCGGGCCGGCCGGGATCAGCTCCGATCGGCACGTTGCCGCTGGTAGCGGCGATGCAGCGCAACGGTCGCCTCGGCACACGAACTGCCGACGATCGCGCCCGTCAACACGTCGCCGGGGTAGTGCACCCCGGTGTGGACCCGCGACCACCCCACCGCGGTCGCGAGCATCCGCAGCGGCAGCCCGAGCTCGGGCATGGCGGCACTGGCCCCGTTCGCGAACGCGAACGCCGACGCGGAGTGACCCGACGGGAACGACGTGGTGGTGGGCAGCGGCACGTGGCGGGCGATATCGACCTGGTGCAGCTCGCGGTCGGGGCGTTCGCGGCGGAGCACCGGCTTGAGCGCGAGGTTCGCCACCGCCGACGCGGTGATCAGCGACGCGACCCCTTCGAGCGCCGCCCAACGGCCCCGTCGTCCACCGACCACGGCCATACCGGCCGCGAGCCCGAACCACAGCGCACCACCGTCGGCCGACAGGGAGAGACGACGCAGTGCGGCGTCGATGGTCGGCGTCGGGGTCGCGGCCACTGCGCGGTAGATGTTGCGGTCGAGGTTGCCGACCTCGATGACGATGCGACTCCACCGGTACGCTTCGGTCGCGGAGCTGTCGGCCGCCTCGCCGGAGCTCGGATCGACGAGGTGCAGGGTGTCGGGTCGCGAGGAGTCCACCGGGGCAGTGTCCCACAGCGATGCTGGGGAACCCGGAGCACCAGCGGGTGAGTTCAAGGTCGCGCCGACGCCGCGACACCGGTTGTTGGCCGGGGCGTCACTGGCGCTGCTGGCGCTCGGATTGTGTGCACTCGCCGCCGGGTTGGCACGGAGCCTGCCCGAGGTGCTCGTGCCGCTGGCCACGGCCGTGCTCGCCGGTGTCGCGCTGTGGCAGGCCGTTCGGCGACGCGAAGCGGGCAGGGCCGTGTGGGCGTGCATCGGCACGGTTGCGGTGGCGGGCACCATCGTGGCCATGGTGGTGCTCGGGGTGGACTACCCGTTGCTGCTGGCGGGTGCGGCTCTGGTGGCCGCCGGCGCCGCGTCCTCGGGACCTGCGCTGTCGTGGATCGACCGACCTCGCCGTCGACTCGTCGGTCGCTGCCGTGAGCCGGTGCTCTTCGTGAACCCCCAGTCAGGTGACGGAACCGCCGAGCGGACCGGGCTGGTCGGACGTGCGGAGGCGGCCGGGGTGCGCGTGGTGCTGCTCGACGGCGACCGCGAGCTCGTCGACCTGGCGCGCGAGGCCCTCGATGACGGGGCCGATGCGCTCGGTGTCGCCGGTGGTGACGGCACGATGGCGGTGGTGGCCGCCGCTGCGGCGGAAGCGGGCGTGCCCTTCGTGTGCGTCCCCGCAGGCACCCGCAACCACTTCGCGATGGACCTGGGCCTGGATCGCGAGGACCCGGTCGCGGCGCTCGAGGCCTTCGGCCCGGCGGTGCAGCGACGTGTGGACCTTGGCTGGGTGGGGGAGCGTCCGTTCGTCAACAACGTGTCGATCGGCCTGTACGGCGAGGCCGTCGCCGAGGAGGACTATCGCGACCAGCCGCTCTCGAGCGCCCTGTCCGCTGCGGCGGACCTGTTGGGTCCGGACGGGTCGCCACTCGACCTGAGCTTCGTGGACTGCGACGGCGAACACCACGAGGCCGCCATCGTGCTGCACGTGTCGAACAACGCCCACGAGCTGGGACCCGGTGCGGCGCCGACCAGCCGACTCCGTCTCGACGAAGGCGTGTTGGGAGTGGTTGCAGTGGTCCCGGGGGCAGGCAACGGTGCAGCTCCCTCGATGCTCACGTGGCGCTGCGACGACTTCTCCGTCGATGGTGACGCACCCGTCGCCGCCGGCGTCGACGGCGAGGCGGCCGAGTTGGCACCGCCCCTTGAGTTCCGTGTCGCGCCGGGTGCGCTGGCAGTGCGGATGCCTCGCGGCACGGCCGGGATCTCACCCGCGGCGCGTCGGCCACCACTGACCACTCGAACCGTCGTGCGGCTGGCCCGGGTGCTCGCAGGAGGACCTCCCGAGGTCGATCCGGCGGCTCCTTGAGCTGCAACAGCTGACGAAGGGCCGCGGACGACGGACCCGGCTGAGCCGCCGATACCCTGAACTGACCCCGGTCGACGCACGTTGTGGCCACTGCCGGGGCCGACCGCGACCGCCACCGAGGTGTGCAATGGGCGACGATTCCGAGCAGCTCACCCTGACCGCGATGGAGGACCACCCTCCGTACGACTCGAAGCTGCCCACCAAGAAGTACCTCGCTGAGCTGCGTGCCCTGCAGATCGAACTGCTGAAGCTGCAACGGCACGTGAAGGCCTCAGGGGGACGGGTGGTGGTGCTGTTCGAGGGGCGGGATGCGGCCGGCAAGGGCGGTGCGATCCGCCGGTTCAACGAGAACCTGAACCCACGCGGCGCTCGCACCGTGGCGTTGCCGAAACCGAACGACACCGAGGCGGGCCAGTGGTACTTCCAGCGCTACGTCGCCCAGTTGCCCACCGCCGGAGAGCTCGTCTTCTTCGATCGGTCCTGGTACAACCGTGCCGGCGTGGAGATCGTCATGGGGTTCTGCACCCCGAAGGAGTACGGGGAGTTCTTCCGTCAGGTGCCCGGGTTCGAGCGATCGCTCGTCGAGTCCGGCACCGCGTTGTTCAAGCTGTGGTTCACCGTGTCGCGCGAGAACCAGGCGAAGCGGTTCGAGTCACGGCGAAAGGATCCGCTGCGGCAGTGGAAGTACTCGGCCATGGACGAGGCGTCACGCGATCGCTGGGACGAGTACACCACCGCTCGGGACGCGGTCCTCATCCACACCGACAGCGACGTGGCGCCCTGGACGGTGGTCAACTCGAACGAGAAGAAGCGCGCGCGGATCGAGTCGATCCGCTCGGTGCTCCACCGGCTCGAGTACGAGCACAAGGACCCCGACGTGGCCCACGCGCCCGATCCGATGGTGGTTCAGCGCGCCGAGGACATCGCTGAAGCAGGTGTGTCACCCAACCAGTCGGACCGGTGATCGCCACCGTGGTGCGCTGAGCGCACCACGGTGGGACTCACGCCGCCCGTTGGATCAGCTGGTCGGCGATGGCTGGCGGGCATTCGAGCTCGGTCTCGAGCGCCTCACGGATCTCGACCTTCTTCAGACCCTGCTGGCGCAGGTACCGAACGGATCGCTCTGCAAACTCGAGATCGATGGTGCTCATGTCGTCCTCCGTGGGTCGTCGTCCTCGGATGATCCACTGCCCGGTCCTCGACCGGGTTGAACATGACAATGTCGTGACGACGGCGGTCGTGATGAGGACGACGGTCGCTACAGATGCCCGTCGGTGGCGGATCTCAGTGGGTCCGGTACCGGTTCCAGAGTTCGACTGCGTCGACGGCGCCGTGACCGGTGCGGTGGTCATAGCCGGGTTCGTCGATGTCGTACGCGGTCGAGGTGAGCGCAGCCCGGACGTGGTCGATGCCCAGTGACGGGTTGACCGACTTCATGCGGGCGACGAGGGCCGTGACGTGTGGGGCAGCCATCGAGGTGCCGCTCAGGTAGTGGTAGGTGGAGGTTCCGCTGGTCGAGAGGATGGAGCTGCCGGGGGCGGCGACATCGAGGTGGTCGGTGGTCACCGAGAAGTTCGAATGGGTGAAGGACTTCGTGTGTGAGGCGACCGAGATCACGTCTGGGAGTGCAGCGGGGTAGCAGGGGTCACAGACCGGCTCCCCGTCCTTGAGGTTGCCCGCCGCGGCCACGAGGACCACGTCGTTCGCTGCCGCGTACTCGACGGCGGCGGTGAGTGACGTGGTCTGCCCGCCGCCCACCGAGAGGTTGACCACATCGGCTCCCACGTCGACGGCTTCGACGATCGCCTTCGCAACGTCGTCCATCTGGCCCTGGTCGCCCTCGAACGTGCGGATCGAGGTGACCTCCGCTGCCGGTGCAGCGCCGGCCACGCCGACGCCGTTGTCGACGATCGCCGCGATCGTGCCGGTGACGTGGGTGCCGTGGCTGCCCGAGTTGTCATCCACCCCACCGCCTCCGGGCGTGGCGACGCCATCGATGATCGATGGGCCCGCATTGACAGCGCCCTCGAGATCCTCGTGATCGATGTTCACACCGGTGTCGATGACAGCGACATGAGCTCCTTGGCCACTGGTGCAGTGATCGATGTCGTCGAAGCCCACGGCGTCCAGACCCCACAGCAGGTGCCGGCCCGGATCACCAGCCAGCAGTTGCGCGGGTACCGGCTCCTCGAGCGCAACGACGTCGTCGAGGGCCGCGGCGAACGCGAGCGCGACGTCGGCGTCGAGCGTGTGGATGTCGGGTCGTCCCGTGTCGGGATCGACCCTGGTGAGGGTGAGGGTCTGCGCGTCGGACTCGGCGAGGTCCGCCAGGTCGAGTGTCTGGGTGTCGTCGTCTGTCCGGGTGTCATCGTCGTTCGCCGCTGCCGGCGCGGCGGTCGCGCTCGTTGCGGTGGTGAAGTCGACCGAACAGGACACGAGCGCTGACGGTGGCACCGTGGTCGTCGTCGTCGTCGTGGTGGTGGTGGTGGTGGTGGTCGTCGTGGTGGTCGTGGCGGTGGTCGTGGCGGGCGGCGACGACGGAGCACATGCAGCGGCGGACATGACGACCGCTGCGATGATGACCGTTGTCGACTTCGACCAAGGAATCCTCATGTGTGCGGTGTCGGCGCGCGCGGGTTGTCGCTGTATGGGCCACACGGTTCATTTCGCTGCTTGCACCGAGTCCGACACTCTTGGTGCGCCCGGGTCATTCAGCGGAATCGTCGATGTGAGGAGGTTTCGTCGACGCGCTACAGTCACCCCTCGCCCCGCAGCGATGTGGGGTCTACGTCGGAGTGGCGGAATTGGCAGACGCGCTAGCTTGAGGGGCTAGTGCCCGCAAGGGCGTGGGGGTTCAAGTCCCCCCTCCGACACGAACCGCCACGGGTCAGGCCGTCAGGCCACGAGCCGCCAGTGTCCGGTATTGGATCGTGCGGGTGGGTCCATCAAGGCGAAGCCCAGCGCCGGTACTGGCTGTCGAGCCTGCTTCGCGACGCCGGCTCAGGGACAGTCGACAGCGACCGAGAGCGCGTCACAGACCTCTCGCATGCGTTGGTCGCTCAAGCGGCCGAGACGGTCGACGAGCACGCCGACGGACACGCTCTCGACCGAGTCGAGGTTGACAGCACACAGGCGTGGAACCGGGTCGACGCCTGGCTCGAGCAGCACCTCGCTTGGCAGTCCTCGGACTGTCGTGGTGCACGGGCCGACCAAGCTCCGCCCGAGTCGGGTAATGGCGGCGTCTCGGCTCAGCACCACGACGGGTCGGCGGCCGATGCCGGCCAGCTCGCACCACCAGAGCTCGCCGCGTCGTGGGTGGTCGGTCACGAAGTTGCAGCGGCGGACCGGAACGCGCCCAGATCGCCCCACTCGTCAGCCTCGTTGGCCGGGTGCTCGTCGTACGCGGCGTAGGCGCGGTCGATCTCCGCTCGCCGGTGGCTGTTCAGAAGCGCGTCGAGTGCCTGGTCGAGCAGCGACGCATCAGAGTGTGCTCCCGTCACTTCTCGCGCCTTGGTCAGGAGTTCGTCATCTACCGTCGTGCTGACGCGTGTGCGAGCCATGCCACAACTATGCCACTCCAGCTTCGGAGCGACAACGCGCCGTGCCGACTTGGAGGTGGTCGATGCGATCAGCTTGGGCATGGGTCACCCGTTGTTCGAACCCGGCTGGCATGCTCACCACCTCCGGGGGTGACGAGGACGCGTGCTCGTCCTCGGTCGAGTTCGAGCGTCCTCGGTCCAGTTCGCGCGTCCTGCCGTCCGGGAACTCCTACTCGCTCCTTGGCCACCGGTCCCAGGACCTGACCAAACGCGATCGCTTATGGTGCTCGGATGGGTACCAGGGGAACATGGATCGGGATCGGCGCGTCGGCGTCCCTCTTCGTCGTTGCAGCGCTGCTCGCTGCGGGTTGCAGCGGCGACGACGGGGCCGCCGCGAGTTCCGACGAGGCTGCGGAGGACATCGATCTCAGCGGTGAGATCGAGTTGTCCCTCGAGCACCCCGACCGCTGCGAGCACCTCGACGCAGGCGGTTGCCTCCTGCCGTACCCGAGTGACCACTTCACCGTGCCCGACGACACCACCGCGTCGGGTCGACGTGTGTCGTTCGCCGCGGAGTCGATGCCGGTCAATGTCGAGGGGGTGCCGGTCGACCCCGACGAGTGGAACCGTGACGACGGGTTCAGCTCGGGCACTCCGATCATCGCGGTGGTCCCCGGTCTGGACCCGTCCCGCAGCGAACTCGCGCCGATCACCGACATCGGGGCGTCACTCGACCCGACTGCCCCGATCGTGGTGCTCGACGTCGACACCGGTGCGCGGGTGCCGTACTTCGCCGAGCTCGACGCGGGTGCCGTCGGTACCGGTCCGGTGGATCGAACGGAGTCACCGCAGGTCGCGGACGACAGGACCGCACTGGTCATCCGGCCGGCTCGGAACCTCGTGCACGGACATCGCCACGTCGTCGCGCTCCGGAACCTGGTGGACGGCGAAGGAGAAGCGATCGACGCCGCGGACGGGTTCCGGGCCTATCGCGACCGTCTCGACAGCGGGATCGATGTGGTGGAGCAGCGCCGCCCTGCGATGGAGCGGGTGTTCTCCGACCTCTCCGGAGCCGGGGTCGAGCGCGCCGAGCTCGTGCTCGCGTGGGACTTCACCGTCCGCTCCACCGAGGACGCGACCGGCCGCCTGCTCGCGATGCGCGACGACGCGTTCGGTGCGCTCGGTGACGCTGCCCCGGAATTCCGGATCGATGACGTCGACACCGACGGCGCACCCGACGGCGCACGTGTGGTGACGGGCAGTTTCCGCGTGCCCAACTACCTGACCGAGGACGGGGGTCCGGGCACCGTCCTCGACAACGGTTCATCGCCCGACGGCATCCCGGTGAGCGAGGGAACGCGCGAGCCACGCTTCATCTGTGTCGTGCCGGACGACCCGCCGGAGGAGATGGGTGCGGTGCTGTTCGGCCACGGACTGCTCGGCGGGGCCGAGGAAGCCCGCTCGGTGGGCGAGCTCGGCGCGCCGCTGCTCGGCCTCACCGTCTGCGGGGCCGACTGGATCGGCATGGCGCGCGAGGACATCGCACCGATCACGGACATGCTCCAGGACTTCTCAGACTTCCGGATCGTTCCCGACCGCCTCCAACAGGCCCATCTGGAGTTCCTCCACCTGGGGCGCCTCCTCTCGCACCCCGACGGCTTGGGCGCCGATGAGGCGTTCGCCAGCCCCGACGGCGAGTCGGTGCTGAACGGTGAGGTCATCTACGTCGGGGCGAGCCAGGGCGGGATCCTCGGCGGCGCGACCAGCGCTGTCGCCACCGACTGGGACCGGGCCGCGCTGCTGGTGCCGGCCCAGAACTACTCGATGCTGCTCGACCGCAGCGTCAACTTCGATCAGTTCGCCGAGATCCTCGAGGGTGCCTACCCGGACCCGGCTGACCGTCAAGTGCTCCTCGCTCTGGGCCAGCAGCTCTGGGACCGGGGTGAGAACAACGGCTACAGCCAGAACCTGACCACCGACCCGCTCCCCGGGACCGACGTGACCACCGTGATGTTGCTCGCAGCGTTCGGGGACCATCAGGTCGCCAACCTCGCGACCGACGTCCTGGCCCGCACGGCCGGCATCCCCCTGCGCGCTCCGGGCCTGGATGACGGCCGGAGTCCCGACCTGGAGCCGTTCTGGGGGGTCGACACGATCGAAGAGTGGCCGTGGTCCGGCTCGCTCTACGTGATGTGGGACTTCCAGGCCCCGGCGCCCCCGACCGCCAACGTCGCGCCGCGCTCCGGTGAGGACCCCCACGGCGCGACGAGCGAGGACCTGCAGGCCCTGTCGACGATCTTGTCGTTCCTCACCGCCGAGCAGATGGACGACCCCTGCGCCCCTGCCGCTGCGTGCGGGACGTGACCGGTGTGGAGAGCACAGCGGGCTACTGGACCATCTGGTGCAGAGCGCCGAGGCCGACGAGCACGGACGTGTGAGTCGCCATCACCGCTCGGAGGAAATCCGGGAAATCGTCGGCGGGTACTCACTGGAGCGAAGCCCCGGATGGGTCGTCCAGCGAAGTGCCCCGGCGTGGGGCGCTACTGGCGGGTCTGCCGCGCGTGGGGATGACATCTTGACCTGTCACCACACCGTGCAGCGGTCCCAGCGCTGGTGGCGGCGCTACCTGGGCGACCCGGCTATTGACAGCTGACGTCGGTGATGTGGATGACGGCTCGGCCGGCTTCGTCGCTGGCGGCGAGGTCGACGAGGGCGAGGATGCGCCAGTCGTGGTCATCGGCGGGGTCGTGGAGGATCTGGCGGACCGACCAGCAGCCGGGGTGGTCGACCGGCTGCTCGTCGACGAGGAGCAGGGCGGGGTTGCGGGCGTCCGCGCCGATGCCGATGGTGCCGTGCTCCTCGAAGTACGGAGCCATCGCGTCGAACCACCGCTGGGCGCTCCACCCGTCGTCGCCGTCGAGCGCCTCCAGCTCCTGCCACTGCCGGGTGCCGATGTACTCCACCCGTTGGAAGAGGGCGTTGCGCACCAGCACGGTGAACGCCCGGCGGTTGGCGGTCAGGGCTGGTGGGGGCCGGTCGATGGGCGCGGCCTCGACCTTGCTGCTGGGCTCGGCGCTCGGGTTGCGCAGCTCCTCCCACTCGTCGAGCAGGCTGGAGTCCACCTGGCGGACCAGCTCGCCCAGCCACTCGGTGAGGTCGAGGAGCCCGTCGGTCTTGGCGTCCTCGGGGATCGTCCGCATGAGGGTCTTGTAGACGTCGGACAGGTAGCGAAGGACGGTGCCCTCGGAGCGGGCCAGGTTGTAGAAGCGGATGTAGTCACCGAAGTCCATGGCCCGCTCCCACAGGTCCCGGGCCACGGACTTGGGCGAGAGCGGGTGCTCGTCCACCCAGGGGTTGCGCTCGCGGTAGACGTCGAACATCGGCTCGAGCAGCTCCGCGAGCGGCTTGGGCCACGTGATCTCGTCAAGTGCCGCCATCCGCTCGTCGTACTCCATGCCCTCGGCCTTCATCGCTGCCACCGCCTCGCCCTTGGCCTTGAACAGCTGGGCGCTCAGGATCTGGCGGGGGTCGTCGAGCACGGCCTCGATGACCGACACGATGTCGAGCACGTAGGTGTCGGACTCAGGGTCGAGCAGGTCCAGCGCGGCCAGGGCGAACGGCGCCAGCGGCTGGTTCAGGGCGAAGGTCTGCTGGAGGTCGATGGTGACTCGGACGGTTCGGCCGAAGTCGTCGGGTTCGTCGAGCTCCTCCACCACCTCGGCGTCGAGGAGCGAGGCGAACAGGTCCTCGGCGCGGGCCACGTGATCGGCCTGCTTGGCTTCGGTCTCGTAGTTCTCCGTGAGCAGGCGGTGAAGCGCTGCCCGTCCGTCTCCGGGCCGGTCGAGCACATTGAGCAGCATCGAGTGGCTCACCGAGAAGGCGGATGTGAGCGGTTCGGGCGGCGCGCCCACCAGGCGGTCGAACGTGGGCTGACCCCACGACACCTGGCCGGGGGGCGGTTTCTTCTTCTGGATCTTGCGGACCTTCTTGTCCTGCTCGGTCCTCGCCGCAGCCTTCACGGCCGCCTTGTGGTTCTCGATGACGTGGTCGGGAGCGAGGGCGATGACGGTGCCCATCGTGTCGAAGCCGGCCCGCCCGGCGCGGCCGCCGATCTGGTGGAACTCCCGCGCGCTGAGGAGGCGGGTCGACGTGCCGTCGTACTTGGCGAGGGCGGTGAAGACCACGGTGCGGATGGGCACGTTGATGCCGACGCCAAGGGTGTCGGTCCCGCAGATGACCTTGAGCAACCCGGCCTGGGCCAGCCGCTCCACCAGGCGCCGGTACTTGGGCAGCATCCCCGCGTGGTGGACGCCGATGCCGTGGCGCACGAACTTGGCGAGCGTCTTGCCGAACCCGGGGGCGAAGCGGAACCCGCCGATGAGCTCGGCGATCTGATCCTTCTCGGATCGGGTGAGCACGTTGACGCTCATCAGCGACTGCGCCCGCTCGACCGCAGATGCCTGGGTGAAGTGCACGACGTACACGGGGGCCTGGTGCGTGGAGAGCAGCTCGTCGAGCACCTCGGTGAGCGGCGTCATCCGGAACTCGTGGACGAGGGGGATGGGGCGGGTGGCCGAGCGGACCACGGCGACGGGCCGTCCGGTGCGCTCGGGGAGCATCTCGGTGAACCGGGTCACGTCGCCGAGCGTGGCGGACATCAAGATGAACTGTGCCTCGGGCAGTTCGAGCAGCGGGACCTGCCACGCCCAGCCGCGGTCGGGGTCGGCGAAGTAGTGGAACTCGTCCATGACGACCTGGCCGACGTCGGCGTTGCGGCCCTCGCGCAGGGCGAGGTTGGCGAGGATCTCTGCGGTGCAACAGATGATCGGCGCATCGGGGTTGACCGAGGCGTCGCCGGTGAGCATGCCGACGTTGTCGGCCCCGAACGTGGCCGACAGGTCGAAGAACTTCTCCGACACCA
>SKRR01000331.1 GCA_007118345.1 Microthrixaceae bacterium
CCGGGGGTCGACTGCTGCAGCGCGTCGAAGTCGATCCCCTTGGCCTGGAAGTGCGAATCGCTCGACACGACCACGATCCGGCTCGGCTCACCCGGTGCGGCGCCGGCCTCGAGCAGCGGCAGCAGGTCGGTGACGAACAGGAAGTGGCCCAGGTGGTTGATGCCGAACTCCAGCTCGAACCCCTGCTCGGTGATGCCGCGCTGGCCGGCGACCCCGGCGTTCGCGACGAGCACGTGCAGCGGTTCGTCGCGTGCGAGCAACGTGTCGGCCGCGGCGCGCACCGAGGTGAGGTCGGCGAGGTCGAGGTGGAGGAACTCGACGTCGTGGTTGTCGGTGTCGGCGATGATCTCGTCGATGACCGGCAGCGTCTTGGTCTCGGAACGACAGGCGAGGATGACCCGGAACCCCTCCCGGGCGAGCTCATGGGCCGTGACCCGCCCGATGCCGGTGTTGGCCCCGGTGACCAGGGCGATACGTCGAGGTCCAGTCGGTTCGTTCGGCACCGCGGGACCCTAGCCCTCGGCGACACTCGCTTCGCCGGAGTTCACGAGGTGGCACGGACTGCGCCGAGTGGTCGGGCACCTCGTCGCGCGCCGGGGATGGCACGAACACCGACGCGGCGCGCGGTGCCGGAGCAGCGGCTGACGGCGGTGCCGGCGCGACCACGGTCGCCTCGTCGATCACCTCGGTCGGCTGACCCTCCCCGGTGACCGGTGGCTCGGAGCCGGGCACGTCGGGTGGAGAGGTGTCACCGTGCCGACGCGACTCCGGTGGGTACCACTTGTGATCGTCGGCCATCCACCAGCCGGGACCTTCTGGCGCGCACTCATGGTGCTCGATCGACGAACCGTCTGCCTCCGAACTGGGGCAGCACTGCAGCTCGTCCTCCTCTCGGTGTCGAGCGTGTCGAAGGCCGCCGCGCGCGTTGAGCGACTCGTGGCCCGGTGAGCCGGGGGACTCAGTGCGCCGGGACGAGCGACCCGTCGGCGGTGCGGGGCAGGTCCAACAACGCGGCGGCCACGTGGGGTGTGGCGACCGGGCGGCCGACCGAGGCGCACAGCGCGACCGCCTCGGTGACCAGTTCCTCGTTGGTGGGAGAACGGTCCCCGGCGAAGAACTCGAGGCCGAGGTGGAGGTGCCCGCCGAGCTCGAGTGCGTACCGGGCGACGTCACTCGCCACCAGGTCACCGCCGACGACCGACACGGCCCACGGCACGTCGCAGTCACCGAGCACCTCGAGGTAGGCGTCGAGCGCGGTGCGGGTCGGCGGCAACCCGAACGGCGCGCCCAGGTAGCCCCGCTCGGTGGCGAGGTACAGCTTGAACATCGACCCCCGCGGCAGCCGGCCGGCCCGCCACCACGCCAGCGCGGCACGCAGGAACCCGGGCTCGTAGATCGCGAGCGCCGGGCCCAGGTGGTGGTCGGCGCACGTCCGCAACGCGGTGTCGATCGTCGCGAACGAGTTGGCGTACACGAACCCGCCGAGCGGCACACCGTCGTCGTCGACCGGGCCCAGGTTGACCGATCCCGGGTCGCACAGCCCGATCCGGAGGCCGTGCCCGGCGAGGGGTTCGAGGTGGTCGTACGAGATGCCGTCGTCGCCGAGGTGGACCGTCGGGTACACGAGCGCGTCGGGGCGTTCGGCCCACAGCGGCCGCCATGCCTCGAGGTAGCGGTCGACGGCTTCGTCGACGGGGACGCCGAACCGGTCGACGTGGTGGTGGACGATGGCAGCGCCCGCGTCGAGGCACGCCAGCGCGTCGGCGGTGACCTCCTCGGGGGTGGTGGGCACCGCCGGGTGGTCGGTCTTCGTGCGGGTGCCGTTGACCGCGCACTCGATGATGACCGGGGTGGGCGCGTCGTCGTTCATGGTGCGACACCGTACTGACGACGACGTGCAGCGGCGCTGCGCCGGCGGTCCTGCGTTGACGTCGCCCGTCCCACCCGTTCTGTGCCGTGGAACGCGTCAGGACCGACGCGTTCCACGCACAGAACGAGGTCGGCGACGGGCGCTGCGCCCTGCGGTCAGTGGTGCAGGGCGTCGACGATGAAGGTGACCGCCGCGTCGCACGCCTGGCGCCACTTGGTGCCCTCGGGCCCGTGCTTGGGGGTCGTGACGTATCCCGGTGGCTTGTAGGACTCGGCGTGCACGGTCACCTCGGTGCCCGACCCGGCCGGCTGGAAGCCGACGTCGACCGAGATCGGGTAGCTGTCGGCCTTCATGAAGAACGCCGTGGCGAGGCCGATCGTGTCGGACACGCCGGAGAACCGGAACAGGTTCCGGTCGCCGTGCTGGGCGGTGAGGTCGCCCTCGTCGCTGTCGCTGACGTGGTCGTAGCCCGCGGCCAGCAGCGCGTCGTGCAGGCGCCGGTGCGCGGTGGCGGGGTCGAGCGGGGTGGTGACCGTGCGGTCCGAGGAGATGGGGCTTCCGACCAACATGTGCTGCTCCTGGGGTGAACGGCGTCGTCGCCGAACGAATGTCGTCACGCTACGGCGACCGGACCCGGATTCCACGGGGTCCGACACCCCGGTCGAGCCGTGACCGAGGGCAGTTGTGGCGCGTGGAGCGACTCGTCCGGATCGCCGATCCGGTCCGCGATGCACTGTCCGGTGGGGGTGCCGTTCAGCCGTAGTACGCCTCGGTGCTGAGCCCCTCGGCGATCGCCGCGTTCACGTGCTCGTCGGAGAGCTCCAGGTGCGCGTCACCGCGGTCGATCCCGTCCTCGTGGGTGCGGTCACCGACACCGACCCCGCGGCGGAACGACAGGTGGCCACCCAACGCGCCGGCGGCCGCAGCGAGCCCACCGCCGAGCAGTCCCCAGAGCGTGCCGCGCACGTGGCGGTCCTTGCGTCGGGCGCGCCACGACATGAGGAAGGCGCCGGTCATCGCCCAGTTGCCCGCCGCGTGGGCCGCGCCGACCCGACGATCCTGGTCGTCGTCGATGCGGTCGTACTCGGCCATGCCGGTCAGGGCGACGGGCACCACCGACAACAACCCGATGCCGACGAGGCGTTGCGCCGCGGGGCGGGCGCGGCGTCCGCCGAGCAGGTCCAACAGGTTGGCCGAGGTGAAGCACGCGAGCGGCAGGTCGGTGAGCATCGGGTGGATGGCGTGGCCGAGCTCGCGGCCGCGCAGCGACGCGCCGAGCTGGCCGGCGCCGACCTTGGACGCCACGTCGCTCACCTTGGCCACGAGCGGATCGAGCGCCTCGTTGGCGCCGACCTGTTCGATGATGCCGTCGAGCATCCCGCCGGAGCCCTCGGCGGGTTCGGACTCGCCCGGTCCGGCGAAACCCGGCGGGCTGGTGGGCGTGGTGACGGGTTGCGGATCGGTGATGCTCATGAGGGGCTCCCGGGTCGAGGGCGGACGTGTGGTCCCTACCCGGATCACCCATCGGTGACCCTTCTCGCGTGGCCGAGTGTGGCCCCCGGGTCACACCGATACGATCGGACTGGTTCCGCATGGGAGGCGACGAATGAGTGACACACCGCAGGGTCCGGGATGGTGGCTCGCCTCGGACGGCAGGTACTACCCGCCGCAGCCGGCCGACGGCGGGGCGCAGCAGCCCGCCGAGCAGCAGCAGCCGCCGCAGCAGGAGCCCCCACAACCGCAGCCCCCACAACAGCCCTGGCAGGAACCGCAGCCCCCACAACAGCCCTGGCAGGAACAGCAGCCACCGGCGTCCCAGCCCGGCACCACCGGACAGTGGTTGCCGCCGGCCCAACCCGGCCAACCCGGCCAGCCCGGCCAGCAGCCGGGCCAGCCGACCGCGCCGCCCCCGGGCGGGTGGGGTCAGCAGGCACCGGTGCCGCCGCCGCAGCAGTCGAGCAACTCGGGTTGTCTCAAGATCGGCCTGATCGTGCTCGCGGTGCTGTTCGTGTTCGGCATCGGTGCGGTCGGTTGTCTGGTGTTCGTCGGCGGTGAGGTCGCCCAGAACGTCAGCGACGAGCTCGAGCGCGCGTTCGGCGAGGCGGACCCGTCGGACTACGAGCTGACCGGACCCGAGTGCGGCGTCGACTCCGTGGACGACGTGCGGGCGAGTGGCAGCATCACGAACACCTCCGGGGAGCGACAGGCCTTCCAGATCACGGTGCGGTTCCTCAACCCCGACGGGTCGCTGATCACCTCGAACTCGACGTTCACCAACGGGCTCGACGACGGACAGTCGACCGACTGGGAGATCATCACCTTCTCGGACGCGCCCGCCGACTTCACCTGCGAGGTCGACGAGGTCAGCTACTCGATCTTCGACTGACCTGCCGACATCGGTCCGGTCGCCGTGTCCCGGGTGACGGGCCGTACGATCGGCCCATGGCCGACCCGGCGGAGGACATGGTCGACGACCTCGTCAGGCGCGTCGACGGACGCCTCGCCGCGGTGCGTGCCGGCCACGACGACGTGGCGGTGCCGGTGTACTCACACGAACGGTTCGACGTCGTCGCCGGCGAGCGCCGCCTGGTCGGTCCGGCCGACGTGGTGGTCGTCGAGGGCCTGAACCTGTTGCAGGACCCGCCGCCGGGTGTGCCGGTCAGCGGACCGGTGCGGCGACACCTGGACGTGTCGGTGTACCTGGACGCGCCACAGGAACTGCTGGCCGAATGGTTCGTGCAGCGCTTCGTCGACCTCGCTCGACCCGACCACGGCGAACCGGCCGACTTCTACCGGAGGTTCGGGTCGATGGACGACGACGAGTTGCGCGCCGTCGCGCGCTGGACCTGGGACAACATCAACGCTCCCAACGTCGCCGACCACGTCGAACCGACCCGCCGGCACGCGCAGCTGGTGGTCCGCAAGGGACCGGGCCACCGCGTCGAGACGATCGAGGAGCGTGGTTCAGTCCGGTGACGGGGCGGTCGGCACCGACGAGCGCGCAGCCCCGGGCGGGGGTGACCTCGTCGAGGTCGACCA
>SKRR01000280.1 GCA_007118345.1 Microthrixaceae bacterium
CGGGGCGCCGGCGGCAGCACGCGGACGCACCGAGCACACAACCCCAGTCCGACGAACCCACAGAGTGCGCAACGCGGCGGCAGGAGCAGGTCCAGCACGGCGCGACGGTAGGGCGCGCCGACCGGCGCCGACGGAGTGTCGACCGGGCCACTCTCCCCGGCGAGGCAGGCAGCGGGTCGCCCACCGGTAGAGTGTCGCCCGTGGGTATGCTCAACAAGGTTCTGCGCGCCGGCGAGACGAAGAAGGTCAAGGCGCTCGCCGGTCTCGTGCCCGAGATCAACGCGATCGAGGACGACATCCGATCCCTCGACGACGCCGCGCTGCAGGCCAAGACGGGCGAGTTCCGCCAACGGTTCGACAACGGCGAGGATCTCGACGACCTGCTGATCGAGGCGTTCGCCGTCACTCGCGAGGCCGCGAACCGGGTCATCGGCCAGCGGCACTACGACGTGCAGCTCATGGGCGGTGCCGCCCTGCACTTCGGGTGGGTCGGCGAGATGAAGACCGGCGAGGGCAAGACCCTGGTCTCGACACTGCCGGTCTACCTGAACGGCCTGTCGGGAAAGGGCGTGCACGTCATCACGGTGAACGACTACCTGGCCCGGCGCGACGGCGAGTGGATGGGCCAGATCCACCGGTTCCTGGGCCTCAGCGTGGGCATGGTGCTGCCGGGTGAGAACGACCCGACGGTCAAGCGCGAGAACTACGGGTGCGACATCACCTACGGCACGAACAACGAGTTCGGCTTCGATTACCTGCGCGACAACATGGCGCGCAGCCTCGACGAGAAGGTCCAGCGGGGCCAGAACTACGCGATCGTGGACGAGGTCGACTCGATCCTGATCGACGAGGCCCGCACACCGCTGATCATCTCGGGCCGCGTCAGCGACGCTGCGAAGCTGTACTACAAGTTCGCCTCCATCGCCCGGTCCCTGACCCGCGACGTCGACTACGAGGTCGACGAGGAGAAGAAGATCGTCTTCCCGTTGCCCGAGGGCATCGAGAAGGTCGAGAAGTCGCTCGGCGTCGAGAACCTCTACGACGACGTGTCGACGAGCCTGGTCCACCAGCTCAACGTGGCCATCAAGGCCAAGGAGATCTACCGCAAGGACCGCGACTACCTCATCCAGAACGGCGAGGTGAAGATCGTCGACGAGTTCACCGGCCGCGTCCTCGAGGGGCGTCGGTGGTCCGAGGGGCTCCACCAGGCGGTCGAGGCCAAGGAGGGGGTGAAGATCAAGGAGGAGAACCAGACCCTCGCGACGGTGACCCTCCAGAACTACTTCCGTCTCTACGACAAGCTCGCCGGCATGACCGGCACCGCCCAGACCGAGGCGGCGGAGTTCCTCTCGACCTACAGCCTCCAGGTGGTCCCGATCCCGCCGCACCGCCCCCTGGCACGCCTCGACCAGGGCGACGTCATCTACCGCACCGAGGACGCGAAGTTCACCGCCGTCGTGGACGACATCGCCGAGCGCAACGCCACGGGTCAACCGGTGCTGGTCGGCACCGTGTCGGTCGAGAAGTCCGAACTGCTGTCGCGCGAGCTCGACAAACGCGGCATCCGCCACGAGGTGCTGAACGCCAAGCAGCACTCGCGCGAGGCCGAGGTCGTCTCCCAGGCGGGACGCATCGGCGGCGTCACGGTGGCGACCAACATGGCCGGCCGTGGGGTCGACATCCTCCTGGGCGGCAATCCCGAGGGACTCGCCAGTCGCGACGTCCTCGCGGAGGGCCTCGACCCGGAGTCCGAAGAGGGCGCGAAGCGCCTCGCCGACCTGGAGCTGACCCACGCGGCGGCCTGCAAGGCCGAGGGCGACAAGGTCCGCGAGCTCGGCGGGTTGTACGTGCTCGGCACCGAACGCCACGAGAGTCGACGCATCGACAACCAGCTCCGCGGCCGTTCGGGCCGCCAGGGCGACCCCGGTGAGAGCCGCTTCTACCTCTCCCTCGAGGACGACCTGATGCGCTTCTTCGCCACCGGCGCGATCGAGTGGGTCATGGGCAAGGGCTGGGACGACGACGTCCCGATCGAGGCGAAGATGGTCACGCGCGCGATCGAGAAGGCGCAGAACACCGTCGAGCAGCGCAACGCCGAGATCCGCAAGAACGTGCTCAAGTACGACCAGGTCATGAACGAGCAGCGCAAGGTGATCTACCGGCGCCGCAACGAGGTCCTCCAGGGTGCCGACCTGCGTGCCGAGACCCTCGAGATGCTCGCCGAGGTGGTCGACGGCCTGCTCGCCACCCACTGCGAGTCGGACTACCCCGAGGAGTGGGACCTCGAGACGCTCGTGGCCGACAGCACCAGCTTCTGGCCCACCGAGCTGACCGCCGAGCAGCTCACCGCAGCGACCAGCAGCGACCAGCTCTACGACGTGCTGATGGGTGACGCCACGGCGCACTACGAGCGCCGTGAGTCAGAGATCGGCGAGGACCAGATGCGCAAGGTCGAGCGCCAGGTGATGCTGCGCGTGATCGACGCCCGGTGGCGTGACCACCTCAAGGAGATGGACCACCTCCAGGAGGGCATCAACCTGCGTGCGCTCGGCCAGAAGGATCCCCTGTCGGAGTGGCAGCGGGAGGGCTACGACCTGTTCGGTCAGCTGATGGAGACGGTGAACCGCGAGTACGTGCAGTACGTCATGCACGTCCAGGTGGTGGAGGAGCAGCGGCCCTCGGTCAAGCCGATCGCCGACCTGCGGTACACCGCGCCGGACGACCCGTCCCAGGCCGCCGGCGTCGGTCCTGCGGCTGCGCTGTCGGGTCCGGCTGCAGGTGCGGGCGCGGCGGCACCCGCACCGTCAGCGCCGGCCGAGGACGAGTCGCGTCAGCCCGTGGTGAAGGGCGAGTGGGAGAAGACCCCGCGCAACGCCCCGTGTCCCTGTGGCAGTGGCAAGAAGTACAAGGTCTGCCACGGCGCCTGACCGATGCAGGACTTCTCCCCGCGCATCTCATCGTTGCGCTCACGACTCGGCGAAACACGCGGCTACCTGCGCATCGACGAGTTGCGCGCCCGCCAGCCCCAGCTCGAGACCGAGCTCGGTCGTCCCGACCTCTGGGACGACCCGGCCGACGCGCAGCAGCTGCAGCGTGAGTTCTCCGAGCTCAGCGACGACATCGAACGCTTCGAGCTGCTCGAGCAGCGCATCGAGGACGTGTCGACCCTCCACGACCTCGCACGCGAGGAGGGCGACGAGGGGCTCGAACCCGAGATCGAGCGGGAGCTCGATGCGCTCGAGCGGGAGTTCTCCGCGCTCGAGCTCCGGTCGTTGTTCACCGGCGAGTACGACGACCGTGACGCCATCGTCGAGGTCAACTCCGGCGCCGGCGGTGTCGACGCGCAGGACTTCGCCGAGATGCTGCTGCGCATGTACCAACGTTGGGCGGAACGGCGAGGTTTCTCCTTCGACATCGAGGCCGCGACCGAGGGCACCGAGGCCGGCATCTCCTCGGCGACCTTCGTCGTCAAGGGCCGCAACGCCTATGGGCTGCTGCGCAGCGAGCATGGTGTGCACCGGCTCGTGCGCATCTCGCCGTTCGACAACAACGCTCGCCGTCAGACGAGCTTCGCGTCGGTCAAGGTCACCCCGTTCCTCGAGGACGTCGACGACGAGATCACCATCGACGACAAGGAGCTGCGCATCGACGTGTACCGCTCGTCGGGCGCGGGCGGCCAGCATGTCAACAAGACCGATTCGGCGGTCCGGCTGACGCACCTGCCCACCGGGGTGGTCGTCGCCTGCCAGAACGAGCGGTCCCAGCACCAGAACAAGGACCGCGCGATGAAGGTCCTCAAGGCCAAGCTGCTCGAGCTCGAGCACCGCAAGCGCGCCGACGAGCTCTCCGCCATCACGGGCGAGGGCGCGTCGGTCGACTTCGGCAGCCAGGACCGCAACTACGTGCTGCAGCCGTACCAGCAGGTGAAGGACCTCAGATCGGGACTCGAGCTGTCGAACCCCGAGGCCGTGCTCGACGGCGAGCTCGATGAGCTCATGGAGGCGTTCCTGCGCTGGCAGCGCGCCGAGAGCGCCGCAGCTGGCTGAGCGCCCCCTGAGGACCACCGGGGGTGTCGCCCGCAGGGGTCGCCTGGCGAGTATCGTCACCTGTTCGTCACAGTGCTGTTCGCCATGAGGGCGTCAGCGACGCAGTCCCATCCTCAGCCCGCCGGCACCTCGCTCGGGCGCACCACCGGAGCAGCACCCCGCACGTGATCAGGCTCGAGAACGTCTCGAAGATCTACAAGGGCGAGCACATGGCCCTGCGCGACGCGACCGTCGACGTCGAGAAGGGCGAGTTCGTCTTCCTCGTGGGCCCGTCCGGGTCCGGCAAGTCGACCTTCCTGCGGTTGCTGAACCGTGAGGAGACCCCCGAGAAGGGCACGATCTACGTGGCCGGCAAGGACATCGGCGACCTGCCGGGCTACAAGGTGCCCTACCTGCGCCGCAACATCGGCAGCGTCTACCAGGACTTCAAGTTGCTCCCGTCCAAGACCGTCGCCGAGAACGTCGCCTTCGCCCTCGAGGCGATCGGTCGACCCAAGTCGGCGATCAAGGAGGCGGTCCCGCAGATCCTCGAACTGGTCGGGTTGGGCCGCAAGGAGTCGAGCATGCCCGACGAGCTGTCGGGAGGTGAGCAGCAGCGGGTGTCGATCGCTCGCGCCTTCGTGAACCGGCCGCTGATCCTGCTGGCCGATGAGCCCACCGGCAACCTCGATCCGGCCACCTCGGTCGGCATCATGAAGCTGCTCGACCGCATCAACCGCACGGGCACCACCGTGGTCATGGCCACCCACGACCGGGGCATCGTCGACACGATGCGACGTCGCGTGATCGAGCTCGACCG
>SKRR01000209.1 GCA_007118345.1 Microthrixaceae bacterium
GTTCGGAGACGGCTGGGTCGGCGTGGTGTCCGCCGTGCTCACCTTCCTGGTGATCCTCTTCAGCGAGATCATGCCCAAGACCCTGGCCGAACGACATGCCGAGACGTTCGCCCTCGTCGTCGCCATCCCGGTGCTCGCGCTCACCAAGCTGCTGACGCCGCTGGTCGTGGTGTTCGAGACCCTGATGAAGCCGCTGACACGTGGACGACGGGCGCCCGTCACCAACGAGTCCGAGATCCGCCTCCTGGCCCACATCGGCGGCTCGGAGGGGATCATCGAGGCCGACGAGGTCGAGATGATCCAGCGCGTGTTCCAGCTCAACGACCACACGGCGAAGGACCTGATGACACCACGCACCGCGGTCACCCGGCTGGATGCGGACACCACGGTCGCCGATGTCCGCGAGGAGATCGTCGCGTCGCCCCACTCGCGGATCCTCGTGGTCGAGGACGACGACGTCGATCGGTCGATCGGCGTGGCGCTGAAGGACGACCTGCTGACAGCCCTGCTCTCGGGTGGAACGGATCAGGTCCGTGAGCATGCGCGAGAGGTCGTGGCGGTCCCCTGGCTCACCCCCGCCGACGACCTGTTGCGGTTGTTCCGCTCCCAGCGGGACCATCTGGCGGTGGTGATCGACGAGTTCGGCGGGACGATGGGCGTCGTCGCGCTGGAGGATGTGATCGAGGTCCTGACCGGGCCGATCCTCGACGAGACCGACGAGCGTGCCGACCTGCGTGGTTACGCGCGGGCGCGGGCGAAGGCGCGCCTGCGGCATCAGCAGAGGAACGAACGGCTCAACCGCTGAGCAGGTCCCCGGCGAGGGCTGCGAGGTCTGCCTGCGGACGGGGTCCCACGTGCGAGATCACCTCGGCGGCTGCGACCGAACCGAGCTCGGCGCACCGCTGCAGGTCGAACCCACGACTGAAGCCGGTGAGGAACCCTGCGGCGAACAGGTCGCCGGCGCCGGTCGTGTCGACCAGTTGGTCGACCGGGCGCGCGGCGACGGTGAGCACGTCGTGCTCGGTGACCACGATGGAGCCCCGCTCGGAGCGGGTGATGACCGCAATGGCCCCGTGGTGGCGGACCCTCGCCACCGCGTCGTCGAGGGCGTCCACCTCGTAGAGCGCGAGGATCTCCTCCTCATTGGCGAACACGAGGTCGGCATGGTGGTCGACCAGGTCGATGAGCGCCTCGCGGTGGCGCTCCACGCAGAAGCGGTCCGACAGGGTGATCGAGACGGTCCGCCCCGCGTCCTCCGCCACCCGTGCCGCCTCCCGGAACGCCGCCTGCGCCTCGGGCGGGTCGAACAAGTACCCCTCGAGGTAGAGGATCCGGGCGCTGCGAATGGCCTCGTGGTCGAGGTCGTCGGGGGTGAGGTGGACCGACGCCCCGAGGTAGGTGTGCATGGTGCGCTGCGCGTCAGGGGTCACCACGACCAGACAGCAGCCGGTCGCGGGTCCAGTCGATGCCGGTTCCACCGAGTAGTCGACGCCGGTGGCACGCAGGTCGTGGACGAAGACCGCACCCAGCTGGTCGTTGCGGACCTTGCCGATGTAGCGGGCGCGCCCGCCGAGCGCCGCGACCCCCACGACGGTGTTCGCGGCGGAGCCGCCCGAGACCTCTGTTCCGGCTGCCATCCGGGCGTACAACTCACCGGCACGGACCTCGTCGACGAGGGTCATCGCACCCTTCTCGGATCCGAGCTCGTCGAGGAGTGTGTCGTCGCCGCTGCTGATCACATCGACCAGTGCGTTGCCGATGCCGAGCACGTCGAGCGCTGCGTCGTCGGTGGGGCCTGCGTCGTCGGTGGGGCCTGCGTCGTCGGTGGCGGTGTCGTGTTGCACGGCGCTGCACGCTAGGGGACCTGACGAGGTGTCGATGCGAACGACGGCGGGACGCACCGCCCGAGGGAGCGCTGGCCGTTCGCGAAACCCTTGTCATCGAACATGTGTTCGACTACGATGGCCGGCATGGAGAGGGAAGATCCAGAGTTCATCGACACCGAGCTGCTCGACGAGGAACGCCTTGCCGAGCTCGACGACCGCATCGGCATGCTCGCCGCCCAGCTGCACACCATCGGCATCGAGCTCACCGAGACGTTCGCCGAGTTCAACGCCGGCGGCGGGCTCCAGGGCAGCAACTACCGCACCGATTCCCAGTGGCTCTCGGTGCGCACCAAGCTCCCCATCGCCGAGACCCGCCGCATCGTCGCGCTCACCCAACGCCTCGACGACCTCCCCACCCTCACCGCCGCTGCCCACCAGGGCCGAGTCTCACTCGGCGTGCTCGCCACCGCCGCACGCGTCACCACCCCCGACAACGAAGCCAAGGTC
This sequence comes from Microthrixaceae bacterium, assembly GCA_007118345.1. Classification (GTDB taxonomy): domain Bacteria; phylum Actinomycetota; class Acidimicrobiia; order Acidimicrobiales; family Microtrichaceae; genus SKRR01. Next base: position 2,334 of record SKRR01000209.1, read on the forward strand.
GCCAACCTCGCACTCGCCACCACACCCACCCAGTCCGCCCGCATCCTCGCCCGTTATCGCTCACTCCGCGACGACAGCAGTGACACCGCGACCGATGCCGAGGACAGCTCGGACGAACCGCTCCCAGCAGAGCCGTCCTCATGGTGGCGGCTCTGGTACGACGACGACGGCCGCGGACGCATCGACGCCGCGCTCGACCCCGCCACTGCTGCTCTGCTCGAAGCCGCCTGGGACGCCGCCCGTGCCACCAGCAGCGACGACGAAACGAGCGACGACGACGCCTGCCGCAGCTGCAACTCCCGCGGCCCCTCACCCAACGAGATCGCCGCCCGCCTCGCCGCCACCATGCTCGACCACGCCCACCGTGGCGGCACCACCGGCCCGGGCCGCGAGCACTTCAACGTTGCCGTCACCGTCGATCTCGCCACGCTCACCCGGGCCCTCGGCTTCGCCCATGACCCCACCGCCGTGGTCCAACTCGGCTCACAGGCCTTCATCGCTGGGACCGGCCAGCACCTCGACGACCGCCAACTCGCCGAGATCCTCTGCGACGCCACCCTCCAGGTCCTGATCGAGCACGACGGTGTCCCCCTGTGGATGGGCAACGAACACCGCACCGCCAACCGCCGGCAACGACGTGCGCTGCACCACCGATCCGGCGGCGGTTGTGAGTTCCCCGGCTGCACCCAGACCCGCCACCTCCACGCCCACCACGTGAAGTTCCACCAACACGGCGGCCGAACCAGCCTCGACAACCTCGTCCTGCTCTGTGGTCACCACCACAGAGAAGTCCACCGCCGCCACTGGACCATCAGCACCCACGGCAACCAGCAGTTCACCTTCTGGGACCGCGGCCACTGCCTCGGCAGCACGGCTGCGAGATCCCCCGGAGGACCACCACCCGACCTCCAACTGGTCGTCGACGAGCCGATCCCGCTCCCACCGAGGCGTTCACCCCACGCGCCGCGCTCCGACACCGACGGCGAACACCTCACCCCCTTCGCCCTCGACGTCTACCTCACCAACCTGCTCGCAGCCTGAGGTCAGGCGTCCTCGGGACGGTTCAGCAGCCCCTTGACGCGATTGCGGGGGACACCGCGCGCCGTCGCGACCTGCTCGGCAGCATCGCGACGAGAGACGCCGTCGGCGAGCAGCGCATCGAGTTCGGCGCGCAAGTCGTCGTCCTCGGGGGCAGCGACGGGAGGCGCCGCGTCGAGCACCACCACGTATTCCCCTCGTGGCGCCACCGTCGCGACATGTTCGAGCGCTTCGGCGAGGGTGCCGCGCCAGGTGGACTCGTGGAGCTTGGTCAGCTCGCGGCACAGCGCCACCCGACGGCCCTCACCGGCGACCGCGACGAGGTCCTCGAGCGTGCGCGCCACGCGGTGGGGCGCCTCGTAGAGCACGACCGGCCGGTCGTGTCCCGCGAGGGCGAGCAGTCGACGGTCCCGGTCCGCTCCCTTGCGGGGCAGGAACCCCTCGAACACGAACCGGCCGTCGCCGACCAGGCCACTGCCGACCAGTGCCACCGCGGCGGCGAACGGGCCCGGGACGACCTCGACCGGAACGTCGGCGGCGACGGCCACGTCGACGATGACCCCACCGGGGTCCGACAGTCCGGGCATCCCGGCATCGCTGACCACGGCGACCGTGGCGCCGCTGAGTGCCCGGGCGACGAGCTCATCGGCTCGTTGGCGCTCGGTGTGCTCGTCGAGGCGGACCAACGACGGGGCCCTGACACCCAGGTGAGCGAGCAGCCGCCCCGTCCGGCGGGTGTCCTCGCACGCGACGACGTCGGCCGCGCCGAGCACCTCGGCGGCGCGATGACTCACATCGCCGAGATTGCCGATGGGCGTGCCGACCAGCACCACCCGCCCACTCACGCCACGAGCTCCAACACGTCGCCGGGAACGATGCCCCACTCCGAGAAGGCGCCCGCAGCAGCCTCGATCGCGATCGGTGCGTGTCGAATGGGTCGGCCGACACGGCCGGGCACGAGGGTCCGCACCCTCCGGACACGGCCGTCGACGCTGCACGACGCCACGTCGATCGGGATCCTCATCCCGATCGTGTGGACCGACCGGGCCCGCAGCACGAGCACCCCTTCGACCACGTCCACACCGAGCAGTCCCCGCCGGCGGGCTCCACGGGTGGCTGCGACGCGAGCCCCGGCGAGGGTCCGGCCGCGGTGGACCAGACGCAGCCCGGCGGTGGCGCCCGACGCGGGGATCACACGTTGAACCTGAACTCGATCACGTCGCCGTCCGCGACCTCGTAGTCCTTGCCCTCGACACGCATGACACCGGCATCGCGGGCCTTGGACCAGGAGCCGATCTCGAGCAGTTCGTCCCAGCGGATGACCTCGGCGCGGATGAAGCCGCGCTCGAAATCGGTGTGGATGACCCCGGCGGCCTGGGGTGCTTTCGCCCCCGCCCGGAAGGTCCAGGCACGGGACTCCTTCTCTCCGGTGGTGAGGAAGGTCCGCAGCCCGAGCATCCGGTA
>SKRR01000151.1 GCA_007118345.1 Microthrixaceae bacterium
GCCCAGGCCCAGCAACCGACCCCCGCACCCCAACCGCCTGCGCCCGCCCCGGCGGCAACTGCGACCTCGCTCGAGCAGCTCACCACCCTCGCCGCGCTGCGGGAGCAGGGTGTGCTGACCGATGCCGAGTTCGAGTCGGAGAAGGCCAAGATCCTCAACGGGTGACAGCGATCGGAGCACACCAGCCCGCTCGGTTCGCCGTCACTCGAACCACGCCGTCGCTCGAACCACGTTGGATGCCGACCGTGCTGGGTGTGTTCGAGAACGGGCATCGCCATCAGGCTGGTGACCGTCGTCAACGCGCCGACCTTCGGCAGGGGCTTTGGTTCAGCTGGCACGGGCGGCGCGCCGGGCCTTGCGGCGCCGGCGACGACGCATGACCCCCAGCCCCAGCCAGATGGCCGCTCCGAGCGCTGCTGAGACGATGATCAACAACCAGACGGGCCAGGTGAACTCCCAGAACAGGAACGACACGGCCACATCGCCGGTGTTCTGCAGGATGAACACGAGCAGCGCGGCAATGCCGGACCCACTCGCTACAGCGCCGCCGCTGAACGCGATGCCGTCGCGCCGACCGTCGTCGGTCGTACCCAGGCTGCCCCGGTCGATTGTCATGTGGTCACGTCCTCGAAATCGGATGGGTGTCGTACGAAAGGATGCAGGCGCCACGTCGGCGGCGGGTCCCCCGATGTGGGTGACCTTGCCCGCCGTGGGTGACATTGCCCGCCGACCACCATTCAGCTCGTTCGCATCGCGGGTGGCAGCTCGACGGCACGCGCTGCCAGCACGCGCCAGGTGGCCTCGAGGCGTCCTTGGCGATCACGTCGAGGTCCCCTGGTGGCGGCGGTCCTGGTCGTCGACCGGGCGGCCGGCTGCCGGTCCTGCGACGACCCCGGGACGGCACCCGAGGTGCTCGCTACCAGCATCGCACTCGTCGAGCAGGTGGCAGTGGACGCAGGAACGCGACGGGCGGGGCGGCGCGTCGTCGGGCCGGACCCGCAACGCCGCGTGCTCGACGACCCGGTCGACCGCCAGGTCCAACAGGGCATCGTCGACGACGTGGTGTTCGAGCTGCCCGCTGGGCGGCATTGCAAGCGTCACGCGGGCGACCCGGTCACGTCGCGCAACCGCAGTTCGGACCAGCACCGCCTGACCGGCGAGCACTCGCCGCGCGGTGGGGGACGCTGCCCCGGTCACCACGAGGAGTCGCTCGCCCTCCATGGTGCGGCGGGTCGCGTCGAGGGTGGCGGCGAGGCCGACGGCGCGACCCGGCACGTCGCGCCGAATCGGCAACGACGGGTCGCACCACGAGACGTCGCGCGCCGTGCCCACCAGGCGGATCACCCCGTCACACCAGGTCACCACCCCTGCGGCGAGCGCGGCTCGCCCTGCCTGATCGAGCGATCTGGTCCACTCCCACAGCTGCAACGGCCACACATCGGGAGTGTCGAACACCGCCCGCACCGTCGGGCCCAGCGCCCCGGGGTCGACCCGCCACCCCCGCGGCGGGACCGGGGGCGCCTCGCCCCACAGTCGTCGCAGGACGAGCAGCCCGACACGTCGTCGTGTGGTGACCACCCGATCCTCGTAGTCGTCCGCGGGGCGCGACGCTCGACGCGGGCACGGCTCGAGCAGGTCGTGGGAGCGGATGACGAGCCGGTCGCGGCGAAGGTCCGCTGACCTCCCCGGCCCTCCAGGCCCCCGGCGGTGGGCGTCACCGAGCACCTCGTCGAGCCCTGCTTCCAGTCGTGCGGCAACCCGCGTCGCGGCCGAGCTCACCACGGCTGCTCACCCTCGACCTCGGGTGTGTACTCGGCCTCGTCGCCGTCGCCGACGGCGACGGCCTTCCCACCGTCGGCGACAGGCGCCACATCGCAGTCCTCCTGCACGCGGCACCAGCCGCACCACACCCCGGGCGAGGCGGACGGCGGTGCCCCTGCGAGCAGGCGCGACCACTGCCGCACCCCCGCCAGCAGCCGTTCGGCAGCGGCCTCGAGCACACCGATCGTGACGGCCACACCCGCCGGAGCGGTACCCGGGTACCACTGGGCCACCACCGCCGGCGCCGTCCCGTCGCGCAACGCGACCAGCAGCCCGTACAGGTAGGTCTCGTGGCGGTGCGAGGCTGCGGCGGCGCCGGACTTCACCTCGACCACCACACCGGGCCGAGTGGTGTGTGGCCCACCGAGCTCGACATCGACGACACCCGACACACGCAGTCGACCGCCGGCCAGGGCCGTCACGGCCGGGACCTGGGTCCTCGGAGCCCAGCTCGGGTCGACACCGGTCCATGCGTCGAGCACCGCGGCAGCGAGACCGTCGATGCAGCGGTCGAACTCGACCCCGTCGTCGCCACCCTCCCACTCATCGATGCGGCCCAGCGCCTCGTGGTCGCCGTGGGCCACCAGCGCGGCCCGCAGATCGTGGGACGACTCGCGGAGGCGTCCACCGACGAGGACCTGGGCGACGAAGTGGTCGAGCGCACGACCTGCGAGTGCTGACACCGAGGGAGGCTCGGGGGGCGTCGTGGCCTCCCATGACGCGACGGTCGACCGCTCGCAGCGGTCGAGCTGGGCCAGACGCGACTTGCTCACCACCACGGGGCCGTCGTCGACAGGGACCCCTGACGCGTCGAGCAACGAGGTGGCTTCGGCATCGATCGCGTCGCGCAGCTCGCTCAGCTCCTCGCGACGGACCTGCGGTTCGCTCGACAGCAACTCGACCAACCAGTCGTTGACCCGCATCCCGACATCGTCCCAGATGCCGAGGACATCGGAGGCCCGAGGACGCCTCAGCGAGTGCCGGGACCTCATCCGGACACAAGCCCTAGGGTGCGACGGATGCGAGCTCACCTCTCGGCCGGCCGTCGGGTCCCACGCCTCGTCCGTCGAGTGGCGATGGTCGCGGTCGTGGCGCTCGTCGCTGGAGCGTGTGGCGGGGACGACGAGGGCGACGCCAACGGCGAGGACCCGGGCACCTCCGACGAGACGACCGTCGCCCGGACGGTGCTGCAGGTCGGCAACCCCGACCTGGTGCTGGAACCGCAGCTGCTCCGGGAGCACCTGGTGGTCCTGTTCCAGGTGAACGGCCGGCTGGCCCGGGCCGATGCCGAGTGCGCAGCAGACGGCTTCCTCGGCCAACTCGGCGAGGCCGACACCCTCGCGCAGCTGCCCCTCGCCGAGGTCCTCTCGGCGGACACGCGACGCGACCGGCGACTCGCAGTGGACGCGTGCGTCGAGGAACCGGTCGGCCCTGCGGCCCCCCAGGACCCCTTCGAGGCCGAGGAGCCCGAGCCGCTGCCTGAGGATCTCAGTCCCGAGGCGTTGCGGGCCCATCTCGTCGAGTGGACCGCTGTCGTTGCGTCGTCGCTCGGGATGACCCCTGAGGAGGCGGACTGCTTCGGCACCCGGGCCTACGGCGACCTCGACGACGAACAGATCGTCGCGACGCTCGAGCCGGCCGCAGCGCCCGAGGTCGAGCTCCCTGAGCGGACGGGGGTCGACGAGGTGCGCGCCTGTCTCACCCCGGATCGGGTGGACACACTGGTCGAGGAGCTCCGGCCGGTGCTCGAGGCACACGAACGAGCGGTCGCCGCCGCCGAGGAACCACTGACAGTGACCCCCGGCGGCTGATCGCTCACGCAACGTCGACACCACTCGCCGTTGGAAAGATCTTCGGTCCTCGAAGGTGGACAGCCCGTTGACCGCCTGTCAGCATGATCAATGCTGTGGGGGCTCATAGGGGGTCGCCCGGAGGCGAGTTCGGGCAGTGCCCGGAGGAGGAGATGTATGCGACACGTTCGCACCCGTCGCGTCGGTTTCGTCGCGGCGTTCCTGACGATCAGCGTGGTCGCCGCGGCCTGTGTACCGCCGCCACCACCCAGCGAGACCTGGAGTTTCAAGGCCGACCAGGTCACCGCCGTGGTCGGCAACGACCCGTTCATCAACCTCTTCGGATGCGGGGGAGCTGAGGGCCTCACCCAGAACTGCTTCGACGAGGCGTACACGATCAACATCTGGTTCCGGGTGAAGGTCGGTGTGCCGAACTCCGCAGAGACCGGTGTGGTCAGCACCCGTTCGAACGCGGTGAGTCTGTGTGCCCAGAACCGTTCGAGCTGTTCGGGCAACCCCACGACCCGTTCGCTCAACGACGCCCAGGGCGGGCGCGTCAACTTCCCCGACCTGCAGCGTTTCGACGTCATCGACGTGCTGGCGAACCAGAACGCGCCGCTCGAGATCGTCGGCAGCTGGGTGTGGGCGATGGAAGAAGACCTCGCCGGCACGCTCAACGCCGGGCCGATCGCGGGCATCCTGAAGAACGTTCTCAACGACACGATCGCGGCGGGCAGCCTCCCGTCGGACCTGAACGACCTGGTCCAGCTGATCATCGACAACCTGGGTCAGGCGATCCTGCTGGCCGGTTCGGCACTGCTCGACGCCATCACCAGCATCCTGTTCGGCCTGGGTGACGACGTGCTCGGCAGCCGGTTCTACATCGGACTGGGCGTGAAGGGTGACCTGGCGAGCATCGTCAACGCGGTGGTCCCCGACCTCGAGGGCTTCAACACGAACCTCGCCTTCGTGGGGATCCCCGACGTGCTCGGCCTCAGCATCCGAGGTCTGGGCGGTACGAGCCAGACGTTCAACAACCAGGTGTTCAACCAGGACGGTCGGCACGACTACAACTTCAGGTTCTTCCGGAACTGATCCGGTGCGTGGCTGATTCGACGATGCGGTCGGATCGATGGTGAGCGGAACCCGGGGCCGCGGCCCCGGGTTCCGCTCGTTTCCACCGCCCGACCCCCGGGCGATCTCACCCACGGC
>SKRR01000007.1 GCA_007118345.1 Microthrixaceae bacterium
CGGCGGCGCGGTCTCGGGCGGGGCCGTCGGCGGCGGCGCGGTCTCGGGCGGGGCCGTCGTGGTGGTCTCGGGCGGCACGGTCGTGGTGGGCGGTGCCGCCGTGGTCGAGGTCGTGTCCGGATCGACCGTGGTCGAGGTGCTCGTCGGACGCTGGGCGAGGGTGGTCGTGGTCCGTGCCCACTCGAGGTTCTGGTTCACCAGCCGTTCACCGGCGTCGGTCTCGGGAAAGTCGCACGGGGCGTCGCCCGCAGTGGCATCGCGCATGAACTGGTTCCAGATCTGCGCGGGGAAGGACCCCCCCGAGACCTGGACCCCCCTGAACGACGTCATCGGCTGGGGTTGCTGGTACCCCATCCACACCACGGCGGTGAGGTCGCAGGTGTACCCGGCGAACCAGGCGTCGCGCGAGTCGCTCGTGGTCCCGGTCTTGCCCCCCGCAGGCCGGGGCAGCGCCGCAGCGGTCCCCGTCCCGTCGGAGAGGACCCCGGTGAGCACGTGGTTGACCGTGTCTGCGACCTCGGGCTCGATGGCCTGGTCACCGACGCGTTCGGCGCCTGCGTCGTAGAGCACCTCGCCACCTGCGGTCTCGACACGGCGGATGACGTACGGGTCGATCCGGATGCCGCGACGCGCGAAGGTCGAGTACGCCGAGGCCATGTCCATGACCGAGACCTCGTTCGTGCCCAGCACCAGCGAGTAGTCGGGCTGGAGCTCGGCGGTGATCCCGAGCCGGGATGCCGTCTCGGCGAGCCGCTGGGGCGACAGCAGGTTCACCAGGCCCGCATAGACGGTGTTCGACGAGCGCCACGTGGCTTCCTCCACGGTGACCACACCCTGGTCGACCTGCTCGAAGTTGCCGGGTGACCACAGTTCGTCCGGGCCGTCGAAGACCCCGGGGAACTGGGTCGTGGGTGGTGAACGGTAGAGCGACTCGGTCGAGTAGCCCTCCTCGACGAACGCCGCGAGGGCGAAGGGCTTGAACGTCGATCCGGGCTGCCGGCCCGATCCGCCACCTTCTCGTCCGAGCGCCAGGTTGACCTTGTCGTTGCTGAAGTCCGTCCCGCCGACCATGGCACGCACCCTGCCCAGCGAGTCGACCGCCACGAGGGAGCCGACCGGGCCTCCGGGGACGTCGAGCACCGAGGTGACCGACTCGTACGCGGTCCGCTGCAGCGCAGGATCATAGGTCGTGTAGACGCGCAGCCCCTGGGTCTCGGCTGCGGGACCGAACCGGGCCCGCAGCTGACGGCGGACCAGGTCGACCCAGTACTCGCTGCCGACCTCGGCGTGCCGGACGTCGCCGAGGTCGGTCCGCTCGGGTGGGCGGGGCAGGACGGTCATGGCCTGGGGTGTTCCGTCGGCCGCGATCGGCTCCCACACCCACGGCACGTCGCGCGCGGCGTCCGCCTCGTGCTGGCTGATGTACTCCTCGTCGACCATTCCTGCGAGCACCGAGGCCCGCCGACGGGTCGCCTCCTCGGGGTTCCGGGTGGCATCGGCCCGCTCGGGGGCCCGGATCAATCCGGCGAGATAGCTCGCCTGGTGCAGTGACAGGTTCTGGACGGGGATGCCGAAGTAGGCGCGGCTGGCCGCCTCGACCCCATAGGCACCGCGACCGAAGTAGATCTCGTTGAGGTAGCGGGTCAGGATGTCGCGCTTGTCGAGCTCGCCCTCGAGCTTGACCGCGAGCACCGCCTCCTTGAGCTTGCGGTCGACCGATCGCTCCGAGGTCAGGTAGGTCAGCTTCACGTACTGCTGGGTGATGGTGGAGCCACCCTGCTGTGACGCGCTGTCACCGAGGACCGACTGGTAGAACGCCCGGCCGATGCCGAGCGGGTCGATACCGGTGTGGTCGAAGAACCGCCGGTCCTCCGCGGCGAGCACCGCTTGGACCAGCACGGGCGGCAGGTCGTCGTAGGCGACGTTGACGCGCTCCTCCGCGGCGGACAGGTGTGCCATGGCGGAGTTGAAGTCGCACTGGCCGTCACCCACGGTGAGATCGCAGACGAAGGTCGTCTCCGACGAGGCCCGTGCGGACGGCAGGTCGATCGTGTTGAGGGCCATCCACACACCCCCGACGGCCACGACGGCGAGCACGAGCACGACGAAGCCCAGGCGGCGCAACCGCCACAGCACGCTCCGTCGGTCACTCATCGCCACAGTGTGGCGCCGGACCCGGAGTCAGGCCCAACGCCACCGCGGGTCGTCTGGCACGCGCCACAGCCACCGCGTCGGTCATCCGTCGTCGTCGAGGGGCGCCACTTGCAACAGATGGTTCCACCGACACCCGGTGCAGACCTCGACGGTGTAGCAGCGCCGACCAGCGCGCTCGGCGGCCAGTTTCCGCATCTCTGCTCGGGTGTTCACGACGCGGCCTCCTGCGGGGAGACGTGCGCCGAAGACGAACCTGACCACACGGAGCGTCGACCCGGCGCACACGGGACACGGCACCGTGGATCCCTGGGAGCAGTTCACCGCGATGCGCATGAGCTCGAGCTGGGCGTCGCACACGTCGCCCCGGTCGAGCTCACCCGCTCGGTACCGCTGCAGCAACTGGCGGCGCGCGAAGCGGTAGTCGACGCTACCGGGCGAGCGTCCCGGTCGACCCGACGATTCCGGCTGCAGGAACGGCACGGTCAACCACGATACCGTCCGCGAACCGGGCACCACGGCCGGGCACGGCGGGCACGGACACGGGGTCCACGACCAACGGCGGCGCGTCGGTCAGACTTCGGGCGATGTCCGAATCGACGATCCAGCCGCGCTCCCCCCGACGCCACCCCTCGGCAGGCAACCTGGCACTGCGACCGACCATCGTGCGAGACGACTCGCCGCCGGTCGGGCTCCCACCGGCCTCGTTCCCCCACGGCGCCGACGCGCGGACCGACGTGGTTCGGTTCGGCCCCGATCTGGACCACGACACCCTCGAGCGCCTGCTCACGCCGACCGGGTCGCTGGACACGTGCCGAGCGCTCGATCTGGGCTGCGGCGCCGGTTCCGCCTCGGTGTCACTCGCTCGGCGCGGCGCCCGGGTGATCGCGGTGGAATCGTCGACGGCTCGGCTCGCCCAGGCACGCCACGCCGCCGACCTGGCGGAGGTCCGCGTGGAGTTCCACCACAGCGACCTGGCCGACCTCGCGTTCCTGCGCGCCGACAGCATCGACCTGGTCGTCGCGGTCTATTCGCTCGCCGGCGTGCAGGATCTCGGGCGGGTGTTCCGCCAGCTGCACCGGATCATGCGACCCGACGGCGCGCTCGTGCTCTCGCTCCCGCACCCGTTCGGACTCATGCTCGAGTCGGAGCCCGACGAACAGTCCACGCCGTACCTGACCAGGACGGCGTGGAGCGATCATCCGTTGGCGTGGCGTGCCGCCGGCGACGAAGGCGTCACCCACGTGCACCAGGTGGGCGACGTCGCCACGACACTGCTGCGATCGAACTTCCGCATCGATGCGCTGATGGAACCGCCGTCGGTCGACCGCCCCGACAGCATTCACGCGTCGTCGATGACCGATTGGGTGCCGTCCACCATCGTGGTGCGGGCGCGGAAGGAAGGAACCTGACCCGCTGACCGAGCGGCCGGCGCTCAGCGATCCTCTGCGCTGCGGACCACCACGACCGGGCAACGAGCGTGGTTGACGACGTAGGTCGTCACCGACCCCATCAGCAGTCCCAGGAACCCGCCGTGGCCTCGGGCGCCGACCACGAGCAGGTCGGCATGCTCGGACAACGAGATCAGCTGTTCTCCGGCGTGGCCCTCGAGTGCCTCGGTGACCACGTCGAGTCCGTCCAGCAGACCCGACTCGCGCACGGTGTCGATCGCTGCGCCGAGCATCGTCGTCGACGCCGCGGCCAGGTCTGACGGGTCGGGGGTGGCCACCTCGTACCCGGTGCTCATGATGGGCGTCGCGAACGAGGCGACGACCTTGAGGGTGCAGTCACGCAACCGCGCCTCGTCGGCCGCCCACCGCAACGCGTCGAGTGAGTGCTCCGAACCATCGACCCCGACCACGATCTCTGCCATGACGTCCTCCTGTGTCCACCCCAACGTAGAGGCCCGACCACCGTAGAGCCTGACGGGAGCACCGCAGCACGGTCAGTCCGATGCTGCTCGCGCCGCCCACCATCGGTCGAGTTCCTCGATCGCCGTGTCGTGGTGGAGCGGACCACGATCGAGACGGAGCTCGAGCAGATGTGCGAGCGCCTCCCCGACGACCGGGCCGGGCTCGATGCCGAGGTGCGCCATGATCGCTGCGCCGTCGAGGTCCGGTCGGATCGCGGCCAGCTCCTCCTGCTCGCGCAGCTCGTCGATCCGAGCCTCGAGCTCGTCGATGCGCGCCTCGAGTGCCGCTGCCTTTCGTCGGTTGCGGGTGGTGCAGTCCGAACGTGTGAGCGCGAGCAGCTCGGGGAGCAGGTCACCCGCATCCCGGACGAACCGTCGGACCGCCGAGTCGCTCCACCCCATCTGGTAGGTGTGCAGGCGGAGGTGCAGGTAGACGAGCTGGCTGACGTCCTCGATGCGGTCCTTGCTGAAGCGCAGGGCACGCATCCGGTCACGCGTCATCCGGGCGCCGACGACCTCGTGGTGGTGGAACGTCACGCCGTTCGGCCCGATCGAACGGGTCGTGGGCTTGGCGATGTCGTGGAAGAGCGCGGCGAGACGGACGAGCAGGTCGGGCGGGGACTTCGCGACCACTGCGATGGTGTGGGTGAGCACGTCCTTGTGGCGGTGGATGGGATCCTGTTCGAGTCGCATCGCGGGCAGCTCGGGCAGGAAGTGCTCGGCGAGGCCCGTGTCGTGGAGGAACCACAGGCCGACCGAGGGGTCCTCGACCACGACGAGCTTGCAGAGCTCGTCGCGGATGCGCTCGGCCGAGACGATCTCGAGTCGGTCCGCCATGGCCTCGACGGCGTCGACCAGCCCGGGGGCGGGCTCGAGGCCGTAGCCCGCGATGAACCGCGCGGCGCGCATCATCCGCAGCGGATCGTCGGAGAACGACTCGCCCGGCTCGAGCGGCGTCCGCAGCACGCCATCGGCGAGGTCCGCGAGGCCGCGGTGCGGGTCGATGAGCTCCGGCCGGTCTCCGGTCACCTCGAGCGCCATGGCGTTGACGGTGAAGTCACGTCGCGACAGATCGGCGAAGATGTCGTCGCTGAAGCTCACCTCCGGCTTGCGGCTGTCAGGGTCGTAGGCCTCGGCCCGGTGGGTCGTGATCTCGTAGGTGACGTCCTCGATGACCACTCCGATGGTTCCGAACCGCTCGCCCTGGGTCCAGACCGCGGAGGCGAGCGGACTGACCGCGGCCTTGGTCTCCGCCGGCGTCGCATCGGTGGTGAGATCGACGTCGGGCGACGATTCGTCGACCACCCCACCCCGCTCACGACCGGCGACGAGATCGCGGACGATCCCACCGACCAGATACAGGCGATGACCGGCGGCGTCGAAGCGCTCGGCGAGGGGTGCGACGGCATCAAGGGCGGGCCGTGCGCGCTCGGGGATCACGTGGCGAGACTACCGGTCGATCTGATGTCGCAACGCGGCGACCTCCTCGAGCTGCTCCGCGCCGGGACCACCTGAGGTCGGTGCCTCCGGATGCAGGCGATCACCGAGCAGGGCGGCGACCGTGGACGCCGAGGAGTCGGCGATGGCTCGCAGGTCGTAGCCGCCCTCGAGGAACACCACCACGCGGCCCGGGGCGACGAGCTGCACCAGGTCGGCGGTGATGTCGGCGTAGTCGCCCGAGGTCAGTCCGAGATCGGTGATGGGGTCGGCGCGGTGCCCGTCGAAGCCGGCCGAGAGCACCAGCCAGGTGGACCCGTGCCGCTCGGCGAACGGAGCGACGAGCTCCTCGAGCGACCTCCGATAGTGCTCCCCGGTCGCACCGGGCGGCAACGGGACGTTGAGGGTCCACCCTGTGCCCGCTCCGGCCCCCCACTGCTCCTTGCTGCCCGTCCCGGGATACAACGGCTCCTGGTGCCACGACACGTAGGCGACGTCGTCGCGTTCGTAGAAGATGTCCTGGGTGCCGTTGCCGTGGTGCGCGTCGACGTCCACCACCAGGACGCGCTCCCCGCGGGCCGCCAAGGCCGCCGCGGTGACCGCTGCGTTGTTGAACAGACAGAACCCCATCGCCCTCGTGGCCGTTGCGTGGTGGCCGGGTGGACGAGCGGTCACGAACGCAGCGGCCGCATCGCCCTCGGCCAACGCGTCGACGGCGGACAGGCCGGCACCCGCCGCCAGGCGCGCCACCGCTGCCGACGCCGGAACCGCAACGGTGTCGGCGTCCAGGTGGCCGCCGCCTGCGTCGCAGAACGATTCGATGCTGCGCACGTACCGCTGCGGGTGGACGAGTTCGAGCTCCTCGTCGCGTGCCGGCCGTGGTTCGACACGGACGAGTCCGTCGCCCAGGCCGTGCTCGGAGAGACCGACCCGCACGGCCTCGAGTCGTGCGGCGCGTTCGGGGTGGTGGGGGCCTGTGTCGTGGAGCCCGAAGCGCTCGTCGTCGAGCAGCAGCACCGTCATCGACGCAGCGTACCGGCGGGCGAGCGTGTCGTATCCTTCGACCTCCGGGAGGATCCGGCGCGACCGCCCTCGACCGGCCGGCAGGGAGATCCCGTGACCCGATGACCAATCGACGGACGCTCGTGATCGGTGGCGACCGCTTCCGCATCGGCGCCTGGCACGCCGATCCCACCATCGCGCATCTGTCGGTACCGGCCGAGCGGCCACGAGCACGGCCCGACAACGTGCAGCGAGCGCTCGAGTCCCTCGTCGCCGACGGCTACGTCGACGTCATCACCTCGGCGCTCCACCTCGACGAGGCCGGCGTCTACCTCGCCCAGGGCTTCTGTGAGTTCGATCGACTCAAGGTGCTGGCCCATGACCTCGTCGACCTGGAGCCGACCAGGCCGGCGCCCGACCCCCGGTTCCACCTGCACCGGGCCCGGCGACGCGACCGGCCGGCAGCACTCGAGGTCGACGCGCTGGCCTTCCCGCCCTTCTGGCAACTCGACGAGAGCGGGCTGCTGGATGCGCTCCACGCCACCCCACGCCACCGGTTCCGGCTCGCGACCGTCGGGGACACCGTCGTGGGGTACGCGGTCACGGGCCGGGCCGGTGTCCAGGGGTTCCTGCAGCGTCTCGCGGTCCGCCCCGCTCTCGGTGGCCGTGGACTCGGCAGTAGCCTCGTCGTCGACGCGTTGCACTGGGCAGCACGGCGCCGGGTCGCCCGACTGCTGGTCAACACCCAGGAGGACAACCACCGTGCGCTCGACCTCTACCACCGCCTCGGCTTCGAGCTGACGCCGACCGATCTCGTCGTGCTGCGACGCTCGCTGACGTGACGGCCCGACCGTCATGAGTGCCGATCGGTCGTCCGCGCCCCTCGCCGTGCGAGTCCGACGTGGCGCGACGCTGTTCGTCGTGCTCCTCCTGGCGCTCACGACCGCAGGGGTCGTCGACGCGCAGGAGGCGCCCGAGGACCTCGTCGGTCCGACCGAGGCCCTGGTCGACGTGGCATCGGTGAGCCCGTGGGTGGAACCCGACGGCGAGTTCGAGGTGCGGTTCGACCCATCACCTGAGGTCCCCGAGGGATCGTCGTTGACGGTGACCATCCACGAGTCGATCGACGCCGATCCGGGCTCGCTGCGCGACGAGCTCCTCGAGATCCTCGATGGTGGGAGCCCGGGTCGGATCCTCCAGGCGCCGATCACCGTGCCCTACGCCGAGCTCGGTGATCCCGACACCGGTGCGTTGCTGCAGGTGCCGGTCCGGGCTCGCACGGCCAACTCCGACCGCGTGTTGCTGCCGAACCCGGGTGTCCACCCGGTCGAGCTCGTCCTGACCGGACCCGAGGGCCCGGAGGTGTGGCGCCAGGTGGTCTTCCTCAACCGTCTGCCGGTCGTCGCCGACGGTGCGGAGGACCCGGCGCGTGCCCATCGGCTCCCCGTGAACCTGGTCATGCCGCTCGAGACCGGACCGGCCCTCGATCCCTCGGGGGCCGCGGACTTCACCCTCGAGGACCGTTCGCGGCTCGGCGCGGGGGGCGCGTTGCTGCGGGCCGTGCCCGAGGCACCGCTGTTGATCGGGGCGCGCCCCAACACCCTCGACGGACTCGTCGCGGCCGACACACGGTGGGCGGACGGGGTCCTCGACGCGCTGGCCGAGGAAGAACTCGCCGGTGAACCACTCCTCATGACCTACTCGGCGATCGACACCGCCGGCGTGCTCGACACCGGCGCCCGCTTCGTGTTCGACCGGCAGGTCTTCGTCGGTGCCGGGCGCACGGCCGAGTCGATCGGCACCGTACCGACGCCGGAGGTCTGGGCACTCGACCCGACGCTGTCGGAGTCCTCGCTGCCGACGTTGGCCTCGATCGGCGTCGAGGTCGTGCTCGTCGACCCGACGACCCTCGCGGTCGGCGACGACCCGGCCGCACGCTCCGAGGTGATGGCCGAGCCGTTCCGACCGTCGCCCTCGGAACCGATCCGCGCGCTCGCCTTCGACGACGAGATCTCCGGTCGACTGACCGACACGGGTGCCGATCCGGCCATTCGCGCCCACCAGGCCACCGCACTGCTCATGGCCAACTGGTTCGATGGTCTCCGCCTGGACCGAGCGGACCGTCGAGCGGCCGCGGTCGTGGTGCAGCCCGCCACCGACCCGGAGACCCTCGAGCAGCTCAGCGACGCGTTGCTCGGCGGCGGTCCGCTGCGACCGGGCCTCGGAGATGCCCTCCCCGTCGTGCCGGAGGACGAGCTCCCGGTGGTCGGCTTCGCTCCCCGGGACCCTCCCGACCAGCGCCCCGTCGTCGACGCCGCACTGTCCACCGGACAGCAGCTCGCCGCTTGGTTCTCGATGACCGGGGACGCCGAC
This sequence comes from Microthrixaceae bacterium, assembly GCA_007118345.1. GTDB lineage: Bacteria > Actinomycetota > Acidimicrobiia > Acidimicrobiales > Microtrichaceae > SKRR01. The sequence continues at coordinate 8,876 of SKRR01000007.1, forward strand.
CCGCAGTCGGGTCTCTGGGAACGACTCAACGACCAGAGCCTGTCGAGCGGACTCGATGCCGCCACCCGCGACGATCTCCACGCCACCATCGGAACCGGCCTCGGTCAGGCGCTCGCTGCGCTCGAGCTCCCACGACCCCGGCGCGTGATCCTCACGAGCGAGGACACGACCATCCCCCTGCGGTTCCGCAACGACCTCGACGTCGATGTGCGGCTCCAACTCAGGGCCCGCTCACCCCGGCTCGAGCTCGGCGACGACGGAACGACGGAGATCGTCCTCGTGCCGGGTGAGAACCGCGTCGACCTCCCCGTCAACGTGCGAGCACCCGGCGAGACCCTGCTCCGCCTGCAGGTCACCTCGCCCGACGGAGAGCTGATGGTGGGATCGGTCGACGTGCCGGTCCGGTCGACCGCCATCTCAGGGGTGGGCGCAGCGATCTCGGTGATCTCGCTGGGATTCCTCGTGGTCTGGTGGATCCTCACCCATCGCCGACGGCGGCGCGACACCGCGCGCACCTTGAGCCGTCACCCCACCAGTACCCATGAGGACGAACCCGAACTGGCGGTTCGGTCGGCCGCTGCCACCCCGAACGGTGCCAACGAGTCCGACGGAACCGGCACGACGCAGCCAGACCCGGCGCCGCACGGCCGATAGGTTGGTTCCGAGGTGGCCGAGGGAAGCACAGCCAACGGATACGACGGGGAGCCGACGAGGGTCGATCGACCCGTGGCGGGCGCCCTCGGGGGCACCGTGCTGTGTGGCAGGTACCGACTCGAGCAGCTCATCGGCGCGGGCGGCATGGCACAGGTGTGGCGTGGCACCGATGACGTGCTCGGACGTCACGTCGCGGTGAAGCTGCTCCACCCACATCTCGCGGGGGACGACGCCTTCGTGCGCCGCTTCCGTCAGGAGGCGGTCGCGGCAGCACGACTCAGCCACCCCGGCATCGTGGGGGTCTACGACACCTGCAGCGACGGTGGGCACGAGGCGATCGTCATGGAGCTGCTCGACGCCACGACCCTGCGCCAGCACCTGGACGAGACCGGTCCACTCGACGCCGACACCACCGTGCGGATCGCGCTCCGGTTGCTCGAGGCGCTCGAGGCGGCCCATCGGGCAGGGCTGGTCCACCGCGACGTCAAGCCGTCGAACGTGCTGCTCTGCCGAGACGGACGGGTGAAGATCGCCGATTTCGGGATCGCCAAGGCCGACGACCGGACCGAGCTCACCCAGGAGGGCACGCTCGTCGGCACGGCCAGCTACCTCGCACCGGAGCAGCTCCTGGGTGGCGTCGTGGACGCCCGGACCGACCTGTACTCGGTGGGCATCGTGCTCTACGAGTGCCTGACGGGACGCACCCCCTTCGACGGCGACACCGGCGCAGCGGTCGCGCTGGCACGACTCCACAGCGACCCACCCGATCCTCGCCGCGTGCGATCGGACGTCCCCGCCGGTCTGGCACTCACGGTCAACCGGGCGCTGCGACGTGAGCCCGATGAACGGTTCGACTCGGCCGCGGAGCTGCGCGCCGCGCTCCTCGAGGACGGCGTGCCGCCACCGATCGCACCATCGCCCGTTCGCGTTCCGACCACCGTGGAGTTCGAGCCCGAACCCGAGTCGTTCACCCGCTCGGAACGGCGGTGGCTGTTCCCGGCGCTGTTCATCCTGCTCATCGCCGTGGCGCTCGTCGTGGCGGCCCTGCTCGTGCGGGAGTCGACCGGCTCGGGCGCTGGTTCCGGATCAGCGGGACGCGACCGGGCCGACGCGACGGCGAGCGGCCCGATCACCGCCATCGGACTGCGCGACCCGATCCCCCACGACCCCCAAGGACGTGGCGCACCCGGCGAGAACGACCGACTCGCTCCCTTCGCGATCGACGGTGACCCGTCGACGAGCTGGCGGACCGAGTCCTACGACAACGCCACGTTCTTCGGCGACAAGACCGGCGTGGGGCTCGGCCTGGTCCTCGAGGGGCCCGCCGAGGTCACCGGACTCCGTCTGGACGGTTCGACCAACGGCTGGAGTGCGTCGGTGTACGTGCTGGACGACGAGGAGTTCGCGCCGCTCGGTCTCGGCGCCACGGGTGGGCTCGTTCCCGATGACCTCGAGCCTGCCGCCGAGATCCTCGGTGCACGAGCGCCGGTCGTGGTCGAAGTGGCACCACCCGCTGTGGGGTCGATCGTCCTGGTCTGGATCACCGACCTCGGTGAGCTGGCCGACAACGGTCGCCACCGCGTCGAGGTGACCGACGTGTCGATCGAAGGCCGTCCGGTTCAGGGGGCTTGACGATGCGGGACCGGCCTGCGCCGCAGCCGCCGAACCACCGGGTGGGGGTGGACACGTCGGACCGCGACGACACGTTGGTCGCCGCGGCTCGCGACGGTGACGGTCGCGCCATGGAGCAGTTGCTGTTGTCCCACCGACCTCGAATCGTGGTGATCTGCCGGCGGGTACTGCGTGACGATGCTGACGCCGACGATGCCGCGCAGGAGACACTCGTCGCGATCGTCCGGGGGATCGCGAGTTTCGACGGTCGCTCGTCCTTCACGACCTGGAGCCACCGCGTCGCCACCAACGTCTGCCTCGACGAGCTCCGACGGCGGGGTCGTCGGCCCGTGGGTCAGCCGGGCGAGTTCGACCAGGTGGAGGGAGGGCTGACGGATCCCGCGGACGACGCGCTCGTGAGCGATGAGCGCCGACGCCTCGCCGCGGCGCTCGATGCCCTTCCCGACGAGTTCCGCCTGCCCGTGGTCCTGCGTGACGTCGCCGACCTGGACTACGCCGCGATCGCCGAGGAGCTGGGCGTCCCACCGGGAACCATCAGGTCGCGCATCTCCCGTGGACGGGCGAGGCTGGCCGCCCTGCTGGCCCAGGACCCGCCATCGGGCGACCCGGACGGGAACCGGTCCGCCGCGACGGACGTCGGAAGGATCGAACCACCATGACACCCGACGAGACATCCGACGAGCGCGACGAGCTGCTCGATCTGTTGGCCTCGCTCCGTACCGACCGGGTCGAGCCCGACGCCGACGAGCTCGACCGCGCACGGGAGCTCGGGATCACCGACGACGAGATCCATCAGCGGGCCGCCGTCATGACGCGTGTCCGCGCCGGCCTCGGTGCGATGGCGGACCGGGACGAGGAGGTCCTGGCCCGGGACGAGCTCGCGACCCGTCGTTCGGTGCAACGTGCGGTCGGTGCGGACCACCCGGCACCGACGGCGCGCACCACCAGCTCGGCCGCCCGCCGGTCACTTCGGATTCCGTCACCGCTGGTGGCGGTCGCCGCGGCCACGGCGATCATCGCAGGAGTCGGACTCGGGGGGTGGATCGTCGCCCAGGACAGCTCCGAACAGCTGGCGTCCACCGACGCCGACGAGTCCGTCGAGGCGGAGTCGGACGCAGCACCACCTGCGCTCCCGCCCGACGTCCCGGTGGTCGGGACGGCTGCCACCCCCGACGAGGCCATCGACGTCGCCGTGCAGCACTGGCTGACGACGCGGACCTCGTCGATCGACGACACCCCGGCGGGTCGCGAGGGGTTCGACGACAGGAGCGAGATCGGGGTCGAGCGCGAGCAGGACCTCGCGCCTGCCGCAGGCCCCGACGCCGATGGCGGGGACCGCTGCGGTGCCCCGTCGGACCCCACCCGGGTCGTGGTGGTCGTCATCGACGATTCGCCCCACCTCGTCGTCGACGCCGAGGGCTCGGTCGTGGTGCTCCGGCTCGTCGATTGCCGCGAGGTGGCCCGCGCCTAGGCTGCTCCCATGAGCGATGCCGACCCCTCGAACACGACGGCCGGGGCGACCGGAGCTCCGCCGGCGCACTCGCCCACCACGCCTTCGGCGCCCCCGCCCCCGCCCGCGCCACCGATCGGCGACAGCCCGGGTCCTCGTCGTGCCGAGGGACCGTCGACCGCCGAGGGTCCGGACTGGACCCAGCAGGTCACCGATCTGATCGTCGACACGATCGACAAGGTGCGGTCGCGCACCACCGGCCCGATCCTCGAGGTCACTCGTGGCCTCGTCCTGGCGCTCGTCGCCATGGTGCTGGTCGTCCCGGTGATGGCCCTGGCGATCGTGTTCCTCGTCCGCATCCTCAACTGGGCGATCCCCGGTGACGTCTGGATCGTCTACTGCGGGCTGGGGATCATCTTCGTGCTGATCGGCGTTCTCCTCTGGCGGCTCCGGGCCCCACGCGGCGACCGTCGCTGATCCAGCCCGACGCCCGTCGACGAAAGGGAAGTCATGTCCGAGCAGTCCCCCGGCTCCGGGGACGACGTGCGCAACGTCGTCATCATCGGGTCAGGTCCAGCAGGTCTCACCGCGGCCATCTACACCGCGCGGGCGAACCTCGAACCGCTGATGATCGAGGGCGAACCGTCCTCCACCAGCGACCAACCCGGTGGGCAGTTGATGCTCACGACCGAGGTCGAGAACTACCCCGGCTTCCCCGAGGGGGTCATGGGCCCCGAGTTGATGGCCAACTTCCGGTCCCAGGCAGAACGCTTCGGCACCGAGATCGACACCGCGAAGGTCAGTCGGGTCGATCTGACCGAACGTCCGTTCCGCATCTGGGTCGGCGACACCGACGGCCCACCGAGCCATCTCGCGCAGTCGGTGATCGTGTCGACAGGTGCGCAGTCCCTCATGCTCGGCCTCGAAGCGGAGCAGCGGCTCCTCGGCCACGGGCTGTCGACGTGCGCGACGTGCGACGGGTTCTTCTTCCGCGACCAGGACATCGCGGTCATCGGTGGCGGCGACTCGGCACTCGAAGAGGCGCTGTTCCTCAGTCGGTTCGGTCGAACGGTCACCGTCATCCACCGTCGGGACAGCCTCCGTGCGTCCAAGATCATGCAGGACCGTGCACTTGCCAACGACAAGATCGCGTTCCGATGGAACACCGTGGTCGAGGACATGGTCGGCGAGCAGTCGCTCGAGGCGCTGGTCCTGCGCGACGTGCTCACCGACGAGATCACCACCGAGCCGTTCGGTGGGGTGTTCGTCGCGATCGGGCACCGACCGAACACCGACCTGTTCAAGGGACAGCTCGAACTGAAGGACAATGGGTACCTCGTCACCCACGACGGCCGGTCCACCACGAGCATCGAGGGCGTGTTCGCTGCCGGCGACGTGCAGGACGACTGGTACCGCCAAGCCATCACCGCCGCCGGTTCCGGGTGCATGGCGGCCATCGACGCCGAGCGCTGGCTCGAGGAGCATGCTGTGTGATCCGGCGGGAATCCTGCTGGCCCACATCGGGTTCAACTGCTGTTCGGCCCACGGCTGACGTTCACGCCACGGCCATGGAAAGGTGGATCACGACATGTCCGCACCGGTGACGGTCCTGACCGAATCGACCTTCGACGAGGAGGTCCTGGGTTCCAGCGAACCCGTGCTCGTCGACTTCTGGGCCGAGTGGTGCGGACCGTGCAAGACCATCGCTCCGATCCTCGAGGAGCTGGCGACCGAACACGAGGGCGCGCTCAGGATCGCGAAGGTGAACGTCGACGAGCACCAGGGCCTGGCACTTCGGTTCTCGATCCAGAGCCTGCCGACCATGATCGTCTTCAACGACGGCGCCGAGGCCCAGCGTCTCATCGGTGCCCGCAGCAAGGCCAAGTTGCTCGAGGATCTCAGCACCGTCATCTGATCCACCGGAGCACGGTCGAACGTGTGTTCTCTCGGTGATCTTCCCCGTTCCACGGTCGGGACGGTACGATCTGGCCAGCGGTACCACGTGACCCTCGATCCGCGGAGCTGACCATTTCCCTCGCCACACTCCCGCTTCGCCGAGGATCCACCGGTAACGACGTGGCCGACCTCCAGCGCCGACTCGCCGCAGCGGGCTTCCCGGTCCGGGATCCCGTCGGCAACTACGACGAGACGACCTGCACCGCCGTCGCCGACTTCCAGCGATCGGCGGGGCTCGAACCCGACGGCGAGTGCGACGCGGCGACATGGTCGGCACTCGTCGAGGCGGCGTTCCGTCTCGGTGAGCGTCTGCTGTGTCTCCGCTCACCGATGATGCGCGGCGATGACGTGTCCGAGCTCCAACTCCGACTCGGGGCACTGGGGTTCGATGCCGGTCGTGTCGACGGCATCCTCGGTCCGATGACGCGAGCGGCCGTGGGCGAGTTCCAGCGGAACGCCGGACTCGTCAGCGACGAGGTCTGCGGCCCCGAGACCATCGGCGCACTCGTGCGACTCGAGGGCCGGGGCGGGAGCGCCCCCGTCACCGGTGTACGAGAACGGGACCGGCTCCGACGTCGCATCCAGAACGGCACGATGTTGCGCGTCGCCATCGGCACCACCGGTCAGGTGCACCCGCTGGTCACCCGTCTCACCTCGGGGCTCCAACGCGCCGGGCACTCGGCACTGTTGTTGACCCAGGAGTGGTCCGAACAGGCGTCGGCGACGAACGAGTTCGGCGCCGACGTGTACCTCGGCATCATCCTCAGCAATGACCCGGTCGTCGAGGCCTCGTACTTCTCCGTTCCGGGCTACGAGTCCGACGGTGGTCGCCACCTGGCGGAGGCACTCGTGCGTGAGCTGCCAGCTGCACCGGGTTGGACCATCGGGATCGTGCGCGGGATGCGGACTCCCATCCTCCGGGAAACCCGTCCACCGGCAGTCACCATCAAGCTGGGGGACCGTTCCCGGATCGACGCGCACGAGGATCTCGTGCTGGCATCTCTGCACCGCGCACTCGAATCCTGGTCGACCGACCCCTGTTGACCCTCCGGTCGGGACCCGGATCCGACCCGTGAGGGTTCACTCGAGGAGAGGTCGAGGGTTCCAGGGAGTCGAAGGCCCCTCCACCTCAACTTCCGGTTTCCCCAGACTTTCGCACAGCTTGTGGATAACCGCTGTGCGCTCCACCAGAGGTCGAGCTCACTACTCGATGATCAACCGGTAGATCCGCTCGAGGTCCTCCAGGTTCGCGAATTCGACGGTCACCTTTCCCCGTTTCGCAGTCATCGCGATGGACACTCGGGTGTCGAGCCGGTCGGCGAGCAACTCCTCGAGCTCGAGCAGTCCGGGC
>SKRR01000152.1 GCA_007118345.1 Microthrixaceae bacterium
CGGACGCGAGGGCGACGGCGCCGTCATCAACTGGCTGTCGGCGGAGGACGTCCGCACCGTCGCGCCCATCGTCCAGGACGCCGCAGCGGGGTCGGACCGGCCCGGTGAGCGAGAGATCGTGGCCCGCATCTTCGTGGCGCCGACGACCGACCGTGAACAGGTGCTCGGCATCGGCCGCTACGCCATCGCGGCGTACCTCAACGTGCCGGTCTACGCCGCGTTCCACGAGTGGCTCGGGCGGGGCGATGTGCTCGCCGACATGTGGCGACACTGGAAGGACGGCGACCGCCCTGCGGCGCTGGCCGCCATCCCGGAGTCGGTCGTCGACGACCTGATCGTGTCGGGCACCCCCGAACAATGTCGTGAGCACCTCGGCCGCTACGTCGATGCGGGCGTCACCACGCCGGCGATCGCCCTGCTCCCGGTCACCGACACCCGCTCGGCGATCCGCGACCTGGCGCCGGCCTGAGCGGTGACCCCGGACGAGGGACCCCCGGACGACCGACCCCGGACGACGGGCGCTGATGCCCGGGTCCGATCCCGGGGAGCGAGTCGGGCGCGGACCCGGCAGCCGTGTGCTGCCTGCGACGACGGCGCCGTTGTCGCGGCGACCCGGCACCATCGCACAGGGTGAGCTCCGGTGAGACGGCCTCCCCGGGTGTCGTCATGAGTCGTCGCCTATTCAGATGACTCGGCGCGTGCGGCAGCACGCAGCGCCACCTTGTCGATCTTCCCCGACGCGTTCAGCGGCAGTTGGCCGACCACCCGGACCTGTTTCGGCCGCTTGAATCCGGCCAACAGCCCTCGCGTCCACTCGATCAGCGCGTCGGCGTCGACACGGGCGCCCCGGACCGGCACCACGACTGCTCGCACGGCCTCCCCCCAGTGCGCATCCGGCACGCCGATGACGGCGACCTCGGCGACCTCGGGGTGGCGACCCACGACGTCCTCGACCTCACGCGAGGCCACGTTCTCGCCGCCGGTGATGATGAGGTCCTTGGCCCGGTCGACGACGTGCAGATATCCGTCCTCGTCGATGCGGCCGAGGTCGCCGGTGCGGAGCCAGCTGCCGATACGTGCCGCAGCGGTGGCGTCGGGGTCGCCGCGGTAGCCGGGGGAGACCTGGTCGCCGCGCACCACGATCTCGCCCACCAGCCCCCGCCCGAGGTCGGCACCGGAGTCGTCGACGATCCGTACCGAGACGAGCGGACCAGGGCGTCCCGCCGCGGTGAGCAGGTGGGGGGCATCGGAAGCGGCACGCCGGTGGTCCTCCGGTGAGAGGAACACGGCGTTGCCGCTCAGCTCCGTCATGCCGTACCCCTGGCCGAGGCCGCAGTCGGGGAGCGCCCCGAGTGTTCGGTGCAGCAGCGCCGGCGGCATCGCCGCAGCGCCGTAGGAGATGCCTCGCAATCGCCGGAGTGTGTCGATGCGGCCCGTGCGGTCCGCTTCGTCGAGGAGCATCGCGAGCATCGTCGGCGCCAACGAACAGGTCGTCACCCCGTGACGCTCGATCCGATCCAGGACACCCGCCGCATCGAAGCGGTCCACGAGCACGACGGGTCGCCGACGCAGATGGGCGTGCACCACGTTGTAGGCCGCGACGTGGAAGAGCGGGAAGGGGAAGAGGTACACGTCGTCGTCGTGCAACGGTCGGGCCAGCGCGGTGTTGAGCACCGCCGCCAACACACCGGTGTGGGTGAGCTCGGCGGCCTTCGGCCGTCCCGTGGTGCCCGAGGTGTGGATCAGCCACGCGGTGTCGTCACCGTCGGGCCCCGCGGGATCATCGGGTTCCGCCAGTCCACCCGGCTCCGCTGTCGGTCCCTGCGCTGCGGTCAGGTCCAGCGCTGCGGTCAGGTCCTGCGCTGCGGTCAGGTCCAGCGCTGCGGTCAGGTCCAGCGCTGCGGTCAGGTCCAGCTCAGCCGCCTCGTGGGGGCCGAGCGACCACAGCGTCGCCTCCCGCTGGTCCAGCGCGCCGCCCAGTCGCTCGAGCTCTGACGGTGAGGCGATCACCAGCGCGGGGTCGACCGAGTCGATCATCGCCACGAGCTCGGCGACCGTGTGGCGGGTGTTGCCGGGTGTGAGCACTCCGCCCGTGGCCGGGACCGCGTACAGCGCGACCACCACGTCGGGGAGATTCTCGGCGATGACCACCACCGGGTCACCGGGCCGGGTCGACCCAGCGACGTGCCGAGCCATCGAGGCGACCCGACGGTGCAACGTGGCGAAGTCCCACCTGGTGCCGTCAGCGATCAGTGCCGTGGTCGTCGGTGCGTCCAGTGCCGCCGCGGCGATCACGTCGTGGAGCAGCATCGGCTCAGCCTCGTCCTTCGCCGGACCGTCCGGCCAGCTCTCGAGCCGAGGTGTCGGCCAGCTCTCGAGCCGAGGCGTCGGCCAGCTCTCGAGCGGCGACCAGGTGGGCGACGAGATCGTCGAGCTGCACATGGGCGTTGGCCCCGCTGGGATTGGGCATCAAGTACACCGGCCGGCCCCCCAGCCGGCGTGCCTGGGGTCCGGCGGTCGCTGCCGCTCCCGTGGCGGCGCGCCAGCCGGTGAGGCCGACCACGCACACCGCCGCGGGTCGCAGCCACCTACACAGGAGCTCCAGGCGGGCGAGCCCGGCGCGGTACTCGTCCCCGGTCAGTTCGTCGGCGCGCGGCGTCGCACGTTTCACCAGGTCGGTCATGCCGATGCGGTGGTCGACGAGCAAGCGTCGAGGATCACGGTCGCTCGACGCCAGCCCGGCGGCGAGCAGCGCCGGCCAGGCCCGGTTGCCGGGTCGATGGAACCCGACGCCGGCGTCCGCTGCCACCAGCGAGGGGTTCAGGCCGACCAGCAGCAGCTGCATCCGAGGGCCGACGGTGTCGGCGAGGGTCCGGCGGCGTCGGAGCCACAGCACCATCTGCTCGAACCCATCGGACTCCCGACGTTCGACCAGCTCGACGCCGAACCCGGCGCCTTCGACCACGGCGCGCAGCAGGTCGAGCGGCCACGTGCTGAAGGATCGTCCGGGGACGTCGTCCTCGGCGAAGTGCGCATGTTCCTGGTCGCCGCCGAAGAGCCGCAGGTACACCGGCGCCCCGACTCGCAGCGCCCGGTGGAGGTCCCACCACGCCAAGGGCACCGCGCTCCGGGCGAGATGCACGTAGCTGCGGTCGGCCCACGCCGCAGTGAGGGACCGGTCGGCGAACGGCAACGACCGCAGGTCCGCCTGCACGAGGGGTGCGGCGGGCGCCGCGACGGCCGCCAACCCCAGCATCGCCGCTGCGCCGTCGAGGCCGACCGCACCGGTGGGCAACTCGGGCAGGTGCCAGCCGGGTCCGCAGCCGAGGTCGGCCACCCGGTGATCGGGAGCCGCGCGGATGAGCTCCCGGTTGAACTGTCGCACGTCGCCGTACTCCGGGTGTCGTCGGGCCTGCCACTCCGCGGCCGCCCGGTCGTACACCTCGAGCGTGCGGCGGTGGGGATCCACGGAGGTTCCGGCGACGCCGCTCACCCGTCGCCGAGCCGGGCCTGCAGGCGGCGCATCGCCCTGAGCCACCGCTCCCGGTCACCGGCACGGGCACGTTCGTAGTCGGCGACCTCCTCATGGGGCAACACCAGGAACTCGCCCGCTTCGAGCGCGTCGGCGGCGAACGCAGCGACGTGGTCGGGTTCGAGGATCCGCTGGGCCTTCACGACCTCGGCGGCGAGTGCCCCGTCGACGTCGACGCCGGGCCGTGAGCCGGCAGCGGCGCCGAACAGCAGAGGGGTGCGGACCCCCTGGGGGCACAGGCACGACACCTCCACACCGGCGTCGCCGTGGGTGATCGACACCCATTCGGCGAACGCGACCGCGGCGTGCTTGGTCACGCTGTAGGGGGCGTCGCCGAGGTTGGTCAGCAGCCCGGCCGCCGAGGCGGTCACGAGCAGGTGTCCCGCGCCGCGCTCGAGCCACATCGGCAGCAGTGCCCGCACGGCATGCACGTGCGACATGACGTTCACCGCCCAGGTGCGGTCCCACACGTCGTCGGGTGCCCCCGCGCCGGCACCCGTGCCGATGCCGGCGTTGGAGCAGTAGAGGTCGACACGACCGTGCCGATCCACGACCTGGGCCACGAGGGCCGCGACCGCGTCGGCGTCGGACACGTCAACGACGTGTGACCAGACCGACGTCCGGGTGGACGCGCCGGCGACGCTGGCGGCGATCCGGGCGGCGTTCTCGGCGTCGAGGTCCGCCACCACGACCGCCTCGGCGTCCCTCGCCGCCAGCTCCGCGGCGAGTGCGGCACCGATGCCGCTGCCGCCCCCGGTCACCACCGCGACGGCGTCAGCCAGCTGCATCTGCGACCGCCTCGATCGTGTCGTGCACGACGCGCCGACGGTCCTCGCCCCACGGCAGCGGCATCACGACCGGGATCTCGACCCCGTGTGCGCGGTAGTCCGCGACGGCGGCACGAACGGTCGGTGCGTCGCCGCAGATGTCGATCCGATCGATCATGTCGTCCGAGATCGCCGCGAGGGCAGCGGGACGGTCCTTCGCCGCGTGAGCGGCGCGAACCGCTGCGACCTCGTCACCGAAGCCCGCCCGTTCGAAGGCGCGTGCATAAGCAGGCACCACGGCGTAGGAGAACAGGTCCTTGCGGGCGGCCTCGCGTGCACCGTCGGGGTCGCAGACCCCCACGTGCACGTACGCCATGATCCGGCACGATCCCCGGGGTCGTCCGGCGGCGACCTCGCCCTCGCGGACCCGTTCGACACACCAGGGCACCGCGGTGGCCGGGAGATAGTTCAG
>SKRR01000301.1 GCA_007118345.1 Microthrixaceae bacterium
CACGAAGGTGCACGATCCGGTCGGCGTACTGCACGACCCGCTCCAGGCGGTGCTCCGCCATCACCACCGTCACCCCCAGGTCGTGGACCAGCCGGGTGATCGCCGCCAGCACGTCCTCGGCGGCGGTGGGGTCGAGCGCCGAGGTCGGCTCGTCGAGCACGAGCACGCGCGGGTGGGGCGTGAGCACCGACCCGATCGCCACGCGCTGTTGCTGCCCGCCCGACAGCGCCCGCAGCGGACGGTGCCGCAGCTCGGCGATGCCGAGCAGGTCCAGGGTCTCCTCGACCCGCTTGCGCATCACCTCGGCGGGCACCGCGAGCTGCTCCATTCCGTAGGCGAGCTCCTCCTCGACGGTGTCGGTCACGAAACCGGCGAGCGGGTCCTGGCCGACGACCCCGACGACGTCGGCCAGTTCTCGCGGTGGTCGTGTCGAGGTGTCGAGTCCGTCGACGGTCACGCGCCCCTGCAGGTGGCCGCCGGTGAAGTGGGGGACCAGTCCGTTGATGCAACCGAGCAGCGTCGACTTGCCGACGCCGGTGCGGCCGGCCACCAGGCAGAGCTCGCCTTCCTCGATGGTCAGGTCGACCCCCGCGAGCGCCGGAGTGGCGCCGTCGGGATAGGTGAGGGTCACGTGGTCGAAGCGGATCATCTCACCGCCACCTCGCGGTCGGCTGCGTCGGTGGCGTCCCCGGGGCGCACCACGGCGATGGCGGACGGGTCGCGGCGTGGCGGCGGTGCGACCACCGCGGGCAGCGCGCCGACCAGGACCGCCACGACGGCGAGGGGCGGGAGCTGTGGCCACTCGAGCGGCTGGAGCGACGGGTGCAGTGCCGATGCGTCGAGGTTGGCCGCCACCGTCATCGCCGTCGCGGTCACCAGCCCCGACAGCACGACGCCCCACTCAGCGGCGCGCCATGGGTCCGGGCGGTACGTGGTGCGGCGCACCGTGCGCCCGCTCGCGACGACGCCACCGGCGCCGAGCAGGACCCCGACGACGAGCATCGGCGCCCCCATGGCCTCGGGAGTGCTGGCATCGAGCAGACCGTAGGTGCCGACGCAGACACCGGCGAGTCCCCCGAGCACCAGCACCGCGGTCAACCGGCGACTGCCCCGCGACGCATCGCCGGTTCGGCCGTAGCCCCGGGAGTCCATCGCCGCTGCCAGCTGCAGCGAACGGTCGAGCGCGTCGGTCATGACCGGGATCGCGACCTGTTGGAACCATCGTGTCCGGCGGCCGACGTCACCACGAAGTCGACGGGCACGCATGACCCGACGACCGCTCTCGATGAGCTGCGGCGCGACGCTCAACGCGACCGTGATGGCGGCACCCACCTCGTAGAGCGCGCTCGGCACGCTCTTGAGCAGCCGTTTCGGGTTGGCGAGCACGTTGGCCGAACCGACGCAGACCAGGAGGGTGGCCAGCCGGAGCCCGTCGTAGAACGCGGCGAGCACGCCCTCGGCCGCGACGGGCCCGCCGAGGCGGATGCCCGCTGCGGCATCGGGCAGCGGGATCTCGGGCAGGGTGAACAGGATGTGGGTCCCGTGCTGGCCGTCGAGCACCATCCGGAACCCCACGCGGACGGTGATGACGACGAGTGCGAGCACGAGGTAGGCGCCGAACCCCTTCGCCCACGGCGCGTCGCTGCGACGTGAGGTGACGACGAAGGCGACGACCGCGAGGATGAGTCCCAGCACGAGCGGGTTCGTGGTGCGGGTCGCGGCGGCGCCCATCCCCAGTGCCCACAGCCACCACGCGCCGGGGTGGAGGTCACGGGGCAGCCGACCGGTCGGCCGTGGGTCACCCCGTCCCGGCACGTCGGCGCCTCCACCACGTCATGCCCCCGAGCGCCACGATCACCGTGGCGGCGGCGAGCGTCGGCACCGGTGACCCTGCGCCGTCGCTGCGACCCAGGTCCACCGCTGCCAACTCCCGCTCGTCGCCGCCCTCCGTCCCGGAGCTGGCCGGGTCGTCATCGGCGTCGCGAACGGCGTCGAGCACCTCGGACGCCGGCTGGTCGTCCTGCTCGTCGGGTTCGTTCTCGGGCTGGTCGCCCGGTGCATCGTCCTCGGGGGCCACGTCCGGACCCGGGGTACCCGGGCGGGATCCGTGCGTCGATGGGCCCGTGGCACCCCCGGCGGGTGGCGACGTTCCCCCGCCGCCACCGGCGGTGCCGGAATCGCCTGCGGGTGCGGGCGGTGCTAGGACGCGGTGCTCCGGTGGTGGAGACGGCGTCGCCGGCCGGCTCGGCGCTGCCGTCGGGTCCGGTGCGGTGGACCGGCCCGGTGGTGCGGTGGGCGCGGTGGGCGCAGGGGTCGTGGGCGAGCTGGGACGTTGGTCGCAATCACTGGCGGGCAAGGAGGCCGGCGTGCCCGGCACCGCGTCCGGCGGTGCGATCCCGGGTGGGGGCGCGGTCGACGCGTTGCGGTGCAACGAGAAAGACCAACCCTCGACGCTGCCCGGAGGAGGGCGGCGGTTGCCGGCGCCCCAGTTGCTGTAGCACCACTCGCCGCCGCGGGCCGCCACCCAGTACGACCAGTAGGCCGTCGCGGGCGACGCATCGACACACGGGTCGTTCGCGGGACGGTCGGCGATGCGGCAGACGAAACCGGGGAAGCGCACGGCCGTGCGGTACTCGATCCCGGCGCCCTGGAGCGCCTCGAGCCCCGAGTTCACCGCCCCGGTCGCGCATCGCACGTGCACACCACCGCCGAGCTCGCGGAAGTCGACCATCACCGTGACGCCGCTCGCGGTGGGGCAGGCACCGTCGCGCTGTGCCGCAACCGTTGCTGCGCCCGACGCCGTCGGCGCTGCGTCGGCGACCGCCGACGCGACCACGGTCGCGGCCAGCACCGTGGCCAGGACCGTCACCGACGCGATGACCGCACCGCCGGGTCTGGTGCTCATCGGTGTCGGGCGATCGTGGTCCCGCCCAGGAGGATCAGACCGGTCGCCATCAGCAGCGCCCCGGCCAGCAACCGGGGTGCCGTCGACGCTCCGGTCGTCGCAAGTGCTGCGGCCGTCGTGCCGGCTGCGGTCCCGGCCACTCCGGGAGGAGCGGGAGTCGGTGCCGGCGCCGGAGCCGGAGCCGGCGCCGGAGTCGGTGCCGTCGCCCCGTCGGCCAGGACCTCGCTGTCATCGGCGGGCAACGGTGCGCCGGCCGGGGTGCCGAGCGGACCCGGTGGTGAGGGGTCGGCCGGCTGCGGAACGGTCACCGCGGTGGTCGGGGCCGCGGTGGTCGGGGGAGCGGTGGTCGGGGGAGCGGTGGTCGGGGTCGGCTCCGCCGGCGGCAGCGGCGTCACGTCGCTCGGCCCGAACGGTGCGAGGCCGAGCGCGAGCACGGCCTGGGTGGTGGCCCGCCTCCACTGGTCGGCGGTCTGGGCGGTGATGCCGTCCCGGAGCGCAGCGGCACGTCCCGCAGGGTTGTACGCGATGGCTCCGACGTCGTTCGCCGCAGCCGTGCCGGCGGCGAGCTGGTCGGTGAGCTGGGACGTGCTGGTGATCCAGTTGGCTGCTGCCTCCGCGGGCGCGGGTTGGCCAGCGGCGCGGAGGAACTGTGCGATCAGCCCGGTGCTGTTGGTGTTGGCCGCTGCGGTGGGGCCGGCGCCACCGAAGGAGCCGTCGAGTCCCTGGCGGCCCAGCAGCCAGGCGGTGCCGGCCTCGAGCGCGCCTGCGATCGGTGTGGTCCGCTCCTGTGCCAGGAGCGCCTGGAGTGCCAGCGCGGTGGCGTCGGGGTCGGCCGCGTCGTCACTCGCGCAGCCTGCATCGTTGCCATAGGTGAGCCGGAAACCTCCCGAGGGGCACTGCTGAGCGAGCAGGAAGTCGAGCGTCGGCGCCGGCGCCCCGTCGCCCATGGTCAGCGCCAGGACACCGAGTGCCTGACCGAAACCGTTGCTCGCGTCCCAGCTGGGGTCGGGCACCCGGTCGGCGAGGCGCCCGGCCTGGGGCCCCTCCGTGAGGATGCTGGCCCGCAGCGCTGCGTCGAGGTCCACTCCGTCGGCGACGGGGGAACGCTCCATGGTGCGCAGCACGAGGAGCAGCTTGGCCGTCGGGCCGGCGACACGGACCTCTGGCATCGATGGCGCCCAAGTGGTGTACGTCGCTGCGTCGGCGGCGAGCAGGTCGGTGGCGGTGGTCGCCGCAGCGTCGTCACCGCGACCCGCGGCGGTGAACGCCAGGACCGCATCTGCGGTGAGGCCCCAGTCGCTCGACCCGTCGGTGAACCCGGGGATCGAGCCGCCGTTCGCGTCGAGCTCGTCCGCCAGCCAGTCGAGTGCCGTCGTTGCTGCGGACGTGGGTGCAGTCGGTGCGCCCACCGAAGCGGCGGCGGTGACCACCGGCGCCACCACGAGGGCGACGAGCGCCACCAGCGCGGTGGCGGCGACCCGGGATCGGGTGTTCGGGCGATGTGACATGGGGACCTCCTGGCCGATGGCCCTGGAGGTCCGCGTGCGGCGGAGCGCCCGGGCTCCGGCATCCGCAATCCACGACGGACGGTTCGAAGCGTTCACACGGCGGGGAGCATTCCGACTCGTCGTGACCGGCGGAGCGGTCACGACCCACGGTTGCGGGACAGCGCCGGATTCCGACCGGCTTTCCTCCACGCAGTGCGTTGACGTACGGCTCCATCTGACCACCGCCGCGATCGGGCCGCAACTCGTGACATCGAACGGCGTCCGGACCGGGCGGGCCCGAGACGATCCTCAGGCCCGGCCCGAGATCGGTTGACCTATATACATTGGAGTCC
>SKRR01000058.1 GCA_007118345.1 Microthrixaceae bacterium
GCCACGCTCGAGAAGGACGAGGTGGCGCTGTCGGAACAGCTCGCCGACCCGGAGATCTACGACGACCACCAGCGGGTGCGGGTACTGGCCGAGTCACACGACGCGATCCGTGCCGAGCTGGACGGCCTCCTCGTGGAGTGGACCGAGGCTCAGTCCGAGCTCGAGGACGTCGACGCCTGAAGCTCATCCGCTGACGCAGGTGCAGTCGCGCGATGGCGGGGCGAGAAGTTGCCCAGTTGGAAACTCGACGGCCTCGCCGTCAGCGGTCAGGCCTCGGTCCGGGAGTCACCGGACTCGGCCAGGGACTTCGCCCAGCGGTAGTCCGGCTTGCCCGACGGTGACCTCACGATCGAGTCCACCACGTGCAGCTCGCGCGGCACCTTGTAGCCGGCGATGTGGTTCCGGGCGTGATCACACAGCGCGTCCAGGTCCGCCGACTCGCCCTCGGTGAACTGCACGACCGCTGCGACCTTCTGGCCCCAGCGTTCGTCGCTCACGCCGATCACGGTGCAGTCGAACACTGCCGGGTGTGCCTTGAGGGCCTGTTCGACCTCTTCGGGGAAGATCTTCTCGCCACCGGAGTTGATCGACACCGATCCTCGTCCGAGCATCGTGATGCGACCGTCCTCGGTCCACTGCGCCGAGTCGCCCGACACTGCGTACCGCTTCCCGTCGGCCGCGGTGACGAAGGTCGCGGCGGTCTTCTTCGGGTCGTTGTGGTAGCCGAGCGGGATGTTGCCGCCCCGCCCGAGCTTGCCGATGCGGTCGTCGCCCTGGGGGATCAACTCGAGGTCGTCGTCGAGGATCACGACGTCGCGCCCCGGGCTCACGGTCGGGCCGCCGGCTGCGGCGGTCTCGCCCTTCGCCGCGTAGGTGATGCCGTTGAACCCCGACTCGGTGGACCCGATCGAATCGGTGATGATCAGGTTGGGGAAGTACTCGAGGTAGCGGTCCTTGAGCGACTGCGAGAACAGCGCTGCGCTCGACGACAGCGAGACCAGGCTGGACAGGTCCCAGCGCTGCGGCGACGCATCGAGCGCGTCCATGAGTGGCCGGGCCATGGCGTCACCGGTGATCAGCACCGAGTTCACGCCCTCGGCCTCGAAGAGGTCCCACACCCCTTCGGCGTCGAACTTGCGCACCAGCACCAGGGTGGAGCCCAGGAACCACTGGCTCATCGTCGCGATCTGGGCCGCGCCGTGCATCAGTGGGGGAATGACACAGAACACCAGCGGTGTCTCGGTGGCAGCGGCCTGCTCGGCGCGGGTGTACTCGCTCTCCACCCGTTCACCGGTCAGGGCGTCGATGCCCTGCCCCAACGCGAAGAAGATGTCCTCGTGGCGCCAGACCACGCCCTTGGGCATCCCGGTGGTGCCCCCGGTGTAGATCACGTAGTGGTCGTCGGCCGAACGCTCGGGGAAGTCGCGCTCGGGCGCGCCCTGGGCGACCGCGTCCTCGAACGCGATCGAGCCGAGGGACGACGTGTCGGCGTCGGAGTCGTCCTCGATGTGGACGAAGGTGGTCAACTTCGGTGACCGGTCGGCGACCGCGGCGAGTCGACCGGCGTACTCCTGGTCGAAGACGCAGGCGACGAGCTCGGCGTTGCCGATCAGGTAGCTCAGTTCGTCCTCGACGTAGCGGTAGTTGACGTTGATCGGCACTGCCCGGACCTTGAGGCAGCCGAGCATCGCCTCGAGCCACTGATGGGAGTTCTGGGCGTAGATGCCGACGTGGTCGTTGACACCGACGCCCTGCGCTGCGAGGAAGTGGCCGAATCGGTTGCCGCGTTCGTCGAGGTCGGCGTAGCTCAGACGGAGGTCACCGTCGACCAGCGCGGTGCGGTCGGGCACCACGTCGACGGTGTGTTCGAACAGGTCCGCGATGTTGTAGGCCATGGCACGAAACTAGAACATGTTCCATGTCGGTGACGACGGTCACCGGTTGCTGGGGGCGTCGGACTTCCTGGTTCGGGTCTTCTTGCTCCCCGACGTCGTCGACCCTGCCGCCTTCTTCCGGCCGTTCTTCTTGCCGACGGCCGTGCTGGCGTTGCCGCGGGCGTCGGACTGCCGGTTCCCGTTCGCGTCGACCGTGGGCGTCACCGGAGCCGCCGTCTTCGTGACCGTCGGGTCGACCCGGCCGGCTGCGTCGAGCACTTCGTCGAACGCCGGCTCCACCTGGGCGGCGACGTCCCAGATGTCGGGCACCAGGTCGGCGTCGGCGAGGAAGCCGATGTCGATGTGGTTCCGGTAGGACAGGACCGTGATGTTCAGTCCTGCGCCGTCCATGATGGGACCCATCGGATAGGCGGCGACGAGTTCGGATCCGGCCAGGTACAGCGGGAAGGGTGGGCCCGGTACGTTCGAGATGACCAGGTTCTGGATGGGGCGGTGGTTGTCGGCGAGGCTCATCGAGCTGTAGAGGCGGGCGGCCAGACCGAAGGTCCGTGGCGCTGCCCATTCGGCCCAGTCGGTGAGGGTCCGGGCGCCGACGGCGTTGTGGTCCTCCTTGGCGCCCTCGGTGCTCGCGCAGATGGCACGCAGTCGCTCCGTCGGGTCCTCCAGGTGCACCGGGAGCGAAGCGAACATCGCCGAGACCTTGTTGCCGGTGGCCCCATCGGCCTCGACCCGGACCGACACCGGGCACACCACCACGAGCGGGCCGTCGGGCAGTGCGTCGTGCAGCTGGAGGTACCGCCGCAACGTGCCGGCACACACCTCGAGGATGATGTCGTTGACCTTCACCCCCAGCGCCTCCTTGGCGGCACGTGTCCGGTCGAGGGGGATCCGGGCGAAGGCCACCGAACGGTGGGGTCCGATCGAATGGTTGAACGGGGTGCGGGGAGCGGTCAGTGGTACGCCCCCGTGCTTGGAACCGTCGTCGAGGATGTTGCGCACCAGTGTCGACAGCCCGTTCACGGTCCGCCCGAGAAGTGGCACGACCTCCTTCGCGAGGCGGAGCTTCGACATCGCGGCGTAGGAGAGCAGCTCGGCATCGGTCGGCACCCGCTCCGTCTCGACGGGCGCCGGCTCGACCGGTGGGGCGTCAGGACTCAGGTCGTACAGCGCGGTCATGATCTCGGCACCCGACGCGCCGTCGATCGCTGCGTGGTGGACCTTGACGATGAACCCGACCCGGTCGTGCTTGAGGCCCTCGACCACCCAGGCCTCCCACAGCGGCCTCGAGCGGTCGAGGGGGACCGACGCGATCCCGGCCGCGATCTCGGCCAGTTCCCGGCGACCGCCGGGGGCGGGCGCGGTGACGCGCCGGACGTGGTGGTCGAGGTCGAATTCGGGGTCCTCGATCCAGACGGGATGGTGGAACTGGAACGGCACCTCGACCAGCCGGCGGCGGAACGGCGCCACGATGTGCAACCGGTCCTCGATGTACTGCTTGAACACGTCGAAGGAGTAGCCGTCGGGCATCGTCGAGACGTCGTAGATCCCGACCATCGCCACGTGCATGTGCGCGGCGGGCGTCTCCACGTACAGGAAGGTCGCATCCATGCCCGTGAGGCGTTCCATCGTCGCTCTCCCCTCGTCGCCACCGAGTGGTGGCCGTCACAGTCTCCCGCGGAACGCTGCGCTGTGCCCGCCGAACGTCGCAAGGTCGCAACGTCGCCATCGCTCGAGCGGGGCCGTGGGTTGTGATGTGGATGCAGCGGGAACAGACTCACCCTTCATGACCCCGAGATCGCAACGCGCGACCCCATGGGCGCAACGGCGTGTGCGTCGCAGCGACCGCTTCCTCCGTCAGGGGCTCGTCCGCGCCGGGATGGTGGTCAACGCCTATCGACCCATGGGCAACAACCCCGTCACGCTCGTCCCTGCGTTCTTCAGCTCGTGGCTGACCACCGAGGGGGCCCCGGCGCTGATCGCCACGTGGGGGGTTCGCACCGCGGCGCAGCTGCGGGCCCGCCGCCGCACCGGCCGGCCGCTGGGCACCGTCGACCGTGTCGGCCTCGCCCTCACCGTCGGTTCGGCGATCGGCGCGGTCGGGTTGATCCGACAGGGCCAACGCGCCGAGGAGGAGTACGAAGCGGCCCTCAGCTCGCTGATCCCCGCCGCGGATCTCGACGCGCGGCCCGCCGCGGTGCGGTTCGGAGCGCTCCTGCCGCTGCTCAACGGGAACCGACGGCGCCGGCGGACCCGCAATGTCCGCTTCACCGACCGTCTGCCCGAGCACCCGGTCGAGGGTCTCTCCCTCGACGTGTACGCGCCCCTCGACGAACCTCATCCCGGGGAGCAACGGCCCGCGGTACTGCAGATCCACGGCGGGGCGTGGGTGCTGGGTTCGAAGAACGAACAGGGCATCCCGCTGCTCAACCACCTCGCTTCGTGCGGCTGGGTCGGGTTCAACATCGACTACCGGCTCAGTCCGCGCTCGAAGTTCCCGGACCACCTCGTCGACTGCAAGCTGGCGCTCGCGTGGATCCGGGAACACGCCGAGGAGTACGGCGTCGATCCCGACTTCATCGTCGTGACCGGTGGCTCGGCGGGTGGGCACCTGTGCGCACTCATGGCGCTCACCCAGAACGATCCCGACTTCCAGCCCGGCTTCGAGGATGCCGACACGTCGGTGCAGGCGGCCGTGCCCTTCTACGGGGTGTACGACCTGACCGACCGGGAGGACGACTACGGCAACCCGCTGTTCGTCGAGCTGCTCACCCGAATCGTGATGGGGGAGGGTCCCGAGCACGCGCCGGAATCGTGGGCCGCCTAC
>SKRR01000362.1 GCA_007118345.1 Microthrixaceae bacterium
CGGGCCGACTCGGCATCGGCGGTCGAGACGGTCGGCCGGTGGGGTGCCTCGGCGGCCCCGCTCGGCAGCTCGGCGTCGTCACGGATCACCGTCACCCGGATGGGCTCGCGGGACGTGCGCATCCGCTTGCGATTGGATGTGGAACCGAGGGTCTCGGCGACCAGGCGCTCCTCGGTCAGCGACGATCCCGCGAGCTCCGTGCTGATCGAGCCGGCGCGCATCACGAGCACACGGTCGCACAGGTGGGTGAGCTCTTCTGCGTCGGACGACGCCACCAGCACGGCCATGCCCTGGGCAGCGGCGTCGGCGATGCGGGCGTAGATGGCGGCCTTGGCACCCACGTCCACCCCCTGGGTGGGTTCGTCCAGCAGCAGCACCCGCGGATCGGTGCGCAGCCACCGCGCCAGCACGGCCTTCTGCTGGTTGCCGCCGGAGAACTTCTCCATCCGTCGGTCGAGGAGTGGCGGCTGCACGTCGAGATCGTGCACCCACTGCGCCACATCGGCGCGGATTCGCCGGTGGTGGAGGCGAACCCGGCCCTGTCCTGGCCCGAGTCGGGGGAGCGGAACGTGGTGCACGAGTCGGTCCTCCGGGTCGAGCCCGCGCACCTTCCGGTCGGCGGGCACGAACGCGATGCCCGAGCGGATCGAGTAGCGCGGGGTGGCGAACACCTTGCGCTTGTCGACCAGCACCTTGCCCGCGAACCTCGGTGTGGCACCGAAGAGCGCGCCGGCGATCTCGTCGCGTCCCGAGCCGACCAGTCCGGCGATACCGAGCACCTCTCCGCGGTGCACGTCGAGGGTCACGCCCCGCAGGGTGATGCCGATCACGTTGGATGCCTCGAGTACCGGGCGGCCGGATCGCGTCGGGGTATCGGGGAAGAGGTCCTCGACGGGTCGCCCGACGATCAGTTCGATCAACGTGGTCTCGTCGAGTTCGCCCGCCGGAACGCCCGATGCCACGACCTCGCCGTCGCGCAGCACGGTGATGCGGTCGGCCAGCCCCAGCACCTCGTCGAGCGCATGGCTCACGAACAGCACGCCGGCCCCGCGGTCGACCACGCGCCGCACCTCGCGGAACAGCGCGTCGACCTCGCCGCGGTCGAGCGACGCGGTGGGCTCGTCGAGGATCAGCAGCCCGGCGGCATCGCTGGTCGGGTCGGTGGGGTCACCGGGAGCGTCGAGCCCGAGCTCGGCGTCGTCCCAGTCCTGCAGTGCCCGAACGATGGCGACAGCGGCCCGTTCGGCGGCCGAGAGCGTGGCCACGGGCTCGCGGACGTCGGGCGCCAGCCCGAAACGGAGGAGAGCCTGCTGGGCCCGTTCGACCTCGCTCCGCCACCGGATCCGCCCGGCCAGCCCGGTCGAATAGCCGCGACCGAGACCCAGGTTCTCGACCGTCGACAGCGTGGGCACCAGACCGAGGTCCTGGTGGACGATGCGGATGCGACGCCGGTCGACGGCGTCGAGGTGCCAGAGGTCGACCGGTCGACCGCCGAAGGCCACCCGTGCGCCGTGGTCGGCCTGCACATAGCCGCCGAGCAGCTTGATCAGCGTGGACTTCCCCGAGCCGTTCTGTCCGACCAGAGCGTGCACCTCACCGGGGCGGATCTCGAGGTGGGCACCCGACAGGGCGACCTGGCCGGGGTAGGTCTTGGAGATGCTGTCGATCCACAGCAGGGGCGCGGGGCCGATGGCGGTCCCGCGCCCCTGCACGCCGGCCTCGTGCACGCCGGTCTCGTGCACGGGGTGCTCAGTCGCCCCAGAGCTCGGCGAACAGATCCTGGAAGCCGACCACGCCCGGCCACAGCGCCGAGGGATCGTCGATCGAGTCGGCCTCGAGGATCTGCAGTGGGAGCCCACCCGACAAGATGTCGGGTCGGCCGTCGATCACGGCCGCGTCCGGGGTGTCGGCCCGACCGGCATCGCCCCCGTCGAGGATCCGGGCAGCGGCGTCGATGGCACGCCATCCCATCAGCTCCGACGCCAGGGCGACCTCGGCGGTCTGGTGCTGGCCGCCGGCGATGAGGCCGAAGTTCAGCGGGCCGCCGGCCTGCGAGACCGCGGCCGCCTGGTCGCCGAGATCGGCCGACTCGATGGCCTCGGGCACGCCGAAGAGCATGCCGCCGAAGGCGTAGGAGATCATGTCGAGATCGGGGTTGGTCTGCAGCTCGGAGACCACGATGCCGGGCAGGTTCGTGCCGAGGTCGGTCACGGCCACCTCGATCACCTTCACGGAGCAGTCGGGACAGACCTCGGCGATCTCGGTCTCGAAGCCCTCCTGCACGATCGAGAGCACCGGGAAGGTGGGCAGGCCGACGAACAGGATCTCTCCGGTCGTGGTGTTGACGGCTGCGTAGTCGGCCATCAACACGCCGTAGAAGTAGTAGTCGTCCTGGGTGAGGAGGTTCACCGAGATGCCGTCGCCGGGCTCGTAGGACTCCGGCAGCGACCAGGCCACCACCGGGATGCCCTGCTCCTCGAGCGTGTCGAGCTGCGGGGCGAACCACTCACGTGGATTGCCGCTCGTGAGCACCACGTCGGGCTGCGCTGCGATCGCGGCGTCGAACGCCGATGCCACCGTCTCGGGGGTGTCCTGGTGGGACGCCGTCTGGTAGTCCCAACCGATCGCGGCGGCGGCCGCTTCGACGCCCTCGGCGATCTCGGCGCAGACCGCCACGCCGCACTGGACGTAGAAGACCGAACGACCTGCCTCGGTGGCCACCGGCTCGTTGAACGGCAGCTCGGTCACGGCCTGGAGGAACGTGTCGACGCGGGCCTCTGCCTCGGCACTCGCCAGCGAAGCGTCGGCCGGTTCGTCGGCGGGCTCGTCGGCCGGTTCGTCCGCCGGTGCGTCGGTGGCCGCGGGTGGGTCGGTGGCGGGTGTGGCGTCGTCGTCTCCACCGCACGCTGCGAGCACGAGGCCCGCCACGGCGAGGCCGGCGACGAGTCGCAGCGCCGAACGGTCGTTGGTCTTCATGAGTCCCCCTCTGGTGTCCCCGGGCCGGTCGCCCGTTCCGCCGTACGGTAGCCCGTTCCCGGCGGGCGTCGCTAGACCCCTGACGACGCCCGCCCGACTACGCTCCGTCACGTGCAACGCGACCAGGCGCTCGAGCTTTTGAAGTC
Source organism: Microthrixaceae bacterium (assembly GCA_007118345.1). Lineage (GTDB taxonomy): Bacteria > Actinomycetota > Acidimicrobiia > Acidimicrobiales > Microtrichaceae > SKRR01. The sequence continues at coordinate 3,123 of SKRR01000362.1, forward strand.
GGCCGGGATGTCGGGCTACGAGGCCAAGGCGTACGTGGCGCTGCTGGTCGCGGACGAGCCGCTCAACGGCTACGAGGTCGCCAAGGCGTCGGGTGTGCCGCGCAGCACAGTCTACGAGTCGCTCGGCAAGCTGGTCGGGCGTGGTGCCGCGTTCGAGGTGAACCATCCGGGCAACGGCACCGCCTATGTCGCACTTCCATCGGAGGCACTCGTGGGTCGGCTCCGACGCGATCTGAGCAGCACCATCGACGGCCTCGCCGCGGTCCTCCCCAGGCTCGGTGGTCCGCGCGACGCCCACCTCGTCCAGCACGTCCACGGTCTCGACGGGGTGCTCGAGCGGGCGATCGACGTGATCGAGGCCGCTGCGAGCGTGGTGTTCGCCTCGGTCTGGCCCGACGAGATCGAGCAGCTCCGACCATCGTTCGAGCGCGCGGTCGAGCGTGGCGTCGACGTCTCGCTGATCACGTTCGGCACGCTCGACCAGCCGATCGGCCGCACGTACGAGCACCACTACTCCGAGCCCGACGTGGTCCTCGAGCGGCTCGGCTGTCGGATCTTCACCGTCGTCGCCGACCGCGACGCCGTCGTCATCGGCGGGGTCGACCGGTCCGAGGCGTGGGGCATGTGGAGCGATGATCCGGCCGTCGCGCTCGTGGCCGCCGAATACGTGCGCCACGACATCGCCCTGCAACTGATCGGTGACCGGCTCCGCGAGGCCGGCCTCGAACAGTTCTGGCGCACGGATCCCGAACTCGAACGGCTCCGGGCGTCGGCTGCGGTGATCGACTCGCTGCGGGATCCGGGTTGACGCAATTCCGGTACGGTCGCGTCATACTCGAACCGTTCCCGGAGGACTGGTCGAGGGGGCTGGCGGTGGTGGCGCACCCTGACGATCTCGAATACGGCGCCGCCAGCGCCATCGTCCGCTGGACCGATCAGGGCAAGGACATCAGGTAGGTACTCGTCACCCGGGGTGAGGCCGGCCTCGACATCCCGCCCGACGAGACGGGTCCCCTGCGCGAGGCCGAGGAACGCGCCAGCGCCGCGGTGGTGGGTGTCGACACCGTGGAGTTCCTCGACCACCGCGACGGCGTGGTCGAGGCGGGCCTGGAGCTCCGTCGTGACCTGGGCCGGGCGATCCGCCGCCACCGGCCCGAGGTCATCATCTCGATCAATTTCCGTGAGAGCTTCGGCGGCACGTCGTTCAACATGGCCGACCACCGCAACGTGGGGATCGCACTGCTCGACGCCTCTCGCGACGCCGGCAACCGCTGGATCTTCCCGGAGCTGCTCGACGAGGGGCACGAGCCGTGGTCGGGGGTACGGATCGTCGGGTTCAGCGGATCGCCGGACGCCACGCACGCCGTCGACGTGGCGGATCACCTCGAGCGCGGCATCGAGTCGCTCGAGCAGCACCGGGCGTACCTCGACCACGTCGACGTGGACGCGCGGGAGATGCTGACGGGGTTCGCCCGGTCCTCGGGTGGGGCAGCAGGACTCGACCTCGCGGTCGGGTTCGAGGGCCGTCGAGCCCTGAGCGCACCGGTCAGCGGGTACGGTGGAGGGCTCACGTGTCGCACCTTCGGAGATCCC
>SKRR01000166.1 GCA_007118345.1 Microthrixaceae bacterium
CACACCGCAAGCTGCGCGGCATCGCCATCTTCCAGACCATCTTCGCCTCGACGGTCGCCACCTCGGTGGCGGTGGCCTCGGTGATCTTCTTCACGCTCGTGAATCCCCAGGTCGGCTACTTCCGCGACGTCGGCTGGCTCAGCCTGGCCAATCCCGACACCGCGCTCTTCTCGGTCTCGCTGTCGTCGGTGTGGCAGAACCTCGGCCTCACCTTCATCATCGTGCTCGCCTCGTTGCAGGCCATCCCGGCCGAGCTGGAGGAGGCAGCCACGCTCGACGGCTACTCGACGGTGCGGAAGTTCTTCCGGGTCACCGTGCCGCTGATCAGCCCGGCGTTGTTCTTCCTCGCGATCGTCCTGGTGGTCTTCGCACTGCAGGCCTACGCCCAGGTCGAGCTGCTCACCCGAGGCGGGCCCGGCACCGCGACCGAGACCTTGTTGTACAAGATCGCCGACCCCCGGGGGGTCCGCTCACTCGGCGACCGCTCCGCGATGTCACTCGGACTGTTCGTCCTGACCGCGGTCGTCGCGGGGGTCCAGTACTCGCTGCTGTCGAGGAGGGTCCACTATGGCGACTGAGACCGCAGGGCTCCAGGTCGACACCGACGCGGTGCTCAGCGTCGAGCCCTCTGCGGCACCGTCGAAGCGCCCCGCGCCGACGCCGCGTCACCGTCTCGCGAAGGTCGGGTGGTACCTGACGCTCACCGCCCTCGCCGTGGTGGTGCTGTTCCCGATCTACATGCTGGTCCTTCGGGCCCTCTCCTCCCCGCTCGCCTACCTGCGCGAAGGCCAGCCCCTCTATCTGGTGAGCCCGGAATGGGACGTGTTCGCCAGGGCCTGGACCGACGCCGGTCTGGCCCGGGCGATGGCCCTCAGCACGGCCGTCACCCTGCTCATCGTCGCTGCACAGCTCGTCACCTCGGTGCTCGCTGCGTACGCGTTCGCCTTCCTCGAGTTCCCGTTCAAGCGGCTCGCGTTCGTGTTGGTGATCGGCACCCTGTTGTTGCCGATCGAGGTGACGCTGGTCGCCAACGTCCGGTTCATCCGCGAGCTCGGCCTGATCGACAGCCTTCCCGGGCTCACGCTCCCCTTCCTGGCCACCGCCCTGGGCATCTTCCTCATCCGCCAAGGGTTCCTCGGCGTGCCACGCGAGCTGCGTGACGCGTCCACACTCGACGGCTACGGCCACCTCGCCTTCATGTGGAAGGTCGCGGTCCCGCTCGCGCGACCGATGATCGGCTCGTTCCTCGTCATCTCCTTCCTCAGTGCGTGGAACCAGTACGTGTGGCCCCGCTTCTCGACCGTGTCCGGCGACTGGCAGACCGTCCAGATCGCGCTGCGCACCCTCACCACCGATCGCCCCGACCAGTGGAACATCGCCTTCGCCGGCGCCATCGTCGCCGCCCTGCCACTGCTGGTGCTGCTGATCGTGTTCCAGCGCCAGATGATCAGGGGCCTCACCGCCGGCGCCGTCAAGGGCTGACCACGCCGAGCACCGTTCTCGTCCCCGACCGGGGTCGACCCACCGACCACACATTCCCAACGAGGTAGGAGACAATGACACCCATGGACCGACGACCACGCCGCTGGATGCGGTTGCTGGGACTGCTGGCCGCGGTCACCCTCGTCGCCGCTGCCTGCGGCGACAACGGCGACAACGGCGCCGCAGATGGCAACGGGGACAACGGAGCCGACCGCGAGAACGGCGCCGAAGGGCGCGCCGCCGACCCGGCGAACTGTCCGATCGAGGCGCTCGACGACGCCGACGGCGTGGTCGACATCACGCTGTGGCACGGCATCGCCGGGCTCGCCGGGGTGACCCTCGACGAGTTCGCCGACGAGTACAACGCAGCCCAGGACCGCGTCCGCGTCAACATCGAGTCGCAGGGCGACTACGAGGAGCTGTTCACCAAGTTCACCGAGGCGTCGCGGGCCGACGACTTCAACACGCTGCCCAACATCCTCCTCGCCGAGGACACCAACACACAGTTCATGGTCGACTCGCGGGCCGTGGTCGCCGCCGACGACTGCATCGCCGCCGACCCGGATGCCGAGGCGCACTACGACACCCTCGCCGACTTCGTGCGGGCGAGCTACACGGTCGACGGGTTGCTGTGGCCAGCGGCGTTCGGTGTCTCGACGCCGATCATCTACTACAACCGTGCCCACCTGGAGCAGGCGGGGCTCGACCCCGACGACGCTCCGGGCGACCTCGACACGCTCCGGTCCACAGCGGAGGCCATCAAGGCCGAGCGACCCGAAGGCTTCCCGATCATCTTCCGCGCCGACTCGTGGTGGATCGAGAACCTCTCGACCCGCGAGCAGGATGACCTGGTCGACAACGACAACGGTCGTGCCGGCCTCGGACGCGAGAGCGAGCTGCTCAACGACACCACCCTCGAGGTCGTCGCGTGGATGGTCGACATGGTCGAGGACGAACTGATGACCGTCATCGCCTACTCCCAGGCGGTCGATGGCTACCTCGCCGTCGCGCGCGCCGACGCCGACAACTCCTCGATGCTCATCGAGACCTCCACCGCGGCCACCACGGTGGACGCACTGCTCGGCGGTGACGTCGACGCCGACGACATCGGTCTCGACGGGCTCGACGGCCTCGAGCCGATCGAGGTCGGCGTGGGCGAGCTGCCCGGGCCGCGCAGCGCCGGGAGCGGACAGGTCGGCGGCAACGGCTGGTACATCGTCGACGGCCCGGATCCCGAGAAGATCGCTGCGACATGGGACTTCCTGCGGTGGGTCACCGAGACCCCCCAGCAGGTCAAGTGGACGCTGCAGGGCTCCTACCTGCCGGTCTGGGAGGGCCCACGCGAGGATCCGGAGCTGCAGGAGTACTTCACCGAGACACGGGCCGGACGCTGGCTGTCGGTGGCGGTGAACAGCCTCGAGACGATCAACCCCGAGTTCCCCGGCCCGCTGATCGGTCCGTACAAGGAGTTCCGCGAAGCCAGTCGGACCGCGCTCGAGCGGATCCTGATCGACGGTCAGCCGATGGACCAGGAGCTGGAGCAGGCGAACGACTCGTTCCAGGCCGCCCTGGACGCCTACGCAGTCGACGTCGGCGCCGACTGACCGACACGGCAACCGATCGGACGACCGATGGGGCGTCGGCTCGAGACTCAGACGAGTCCGAGCCGGCGCCCCATGTCGCTGCGGAACCGTCCGTCGGGATCGACCCGGGCCCGCACCTCACGCCACTCGTCGAGTCGCGGGTACATCGCTGGCAGCAGCTCGGGGCGCACACGCGAGTCCTTGGCCAGGTACACCCGCCCTCCGGCGGCGACGACGAGGTCGTCGAGCTCGTCGAGGAGACGGTCCAGGCCCTCCATCACCGGCATGTCGAGCGCCAGGGTCCAGCCGCTGGTCGGGAACGACAGGTGCCCGTCGTTGCCGGGTCCGAAGCGCTTGAGCACCGCCAGGAACGACGAGACCCCCGAGGCGGAGAGCCGCTCGACCGTGGCGCGGACGACCTCGGTCGCGGCGTCCGGCACGACGAACTGCCACTGCAGAAAGCCCCGACGCCCGTAGATCCGGTTCCAGTCGGCGATCATGTCGAGCGGGTGGAAGAACGCCTCGATGCTCATGAGGTGGTCGCGCCGCTTCGACGGGGCCTTTCGGTACCAGAGCTCGTTGAACGCTCTCAGGGTCAGCGGGTTGAGCAGCGCGGGCGGGAAGACGTCGGGCGGTGACAGCAGCTGGTGGGGGGCGTAGTGCAGCGGATCCTCCGCCCCACCGGCCAGCGCCTCGTCCCGGGTCGCGAACCGACCACGGTCGAGGATCGAACGTCCGGTGTGACGGCCCCGCGCGAGCAGGTCGATCCAGGCGACGGAGTAGTCGTAGTCGTCGTCACCGTCGACCATCAGCGCCATGACCTCGTCGAGGTCGCCGGTGCGGTCGGTGTCGACGAGCAGTCGACTCGACCCGATCGGCTGCATCCGCACCGTGGCGTCGCTGATCACACCGGTGAGCCCCATCCCGCCGGTCGTGGCCCAGAACAGTTCGGGGTCGCCCTCGGGGCTGACGTCGTGCACCTCGCCACGCCCGTCGATGAGGCGGAACGACGTCACGTGGTTGCCCCAGGACCCCTTGACATGATGGTTCTTGCCGTGGATGTCCGCCGCGATGGCGCCGCCGACCGTCACCGAGCGGGTGCCGGGGGTGACGGGGACGAACAGCCCGAGCGGCACGAGCCAGCGCATGAGGTCGTCGAGCGAGGTGCCGGCGCGGACCCGGATCGTGGCACCGGCCAGGTCGAGGTCGAGCAGGCCCGATGAGGCGGGCCCGTCGATCACCGTACCGCCGGCGTTCTGTGCGCAGTCGCCGTACCCCCGGCCGAGCCCACGCGCCAGCACCCCGCGCTCGCCGGCGAGCTGCACGGCGTCGCGTTGCGTCGTCAGGTCGGGTGCGGCGACCAGGTACGCAGCGGTGGGTGCGGTCCTGCCCCAGCCGACGAGCTCCTCCCCGGGCATCACAGGTAGATCCCGAACAGCAGCGTGAGCACCCACAACACTCCCATGATCTGCATCTGCCGGTCGTGGAGGATGACGTCCTCGGGGGCCGAGCCCTTGCCCTGGTCCACCAGGAGCGCGTAGCGCAGCACCGCGATCAGGAACGGCACGATGGACAGCTGCGCCCACGGCGAGGCGCCGGCGACGCCGGCGAGCGCGTTGCCATCGGCGCGTTCGACGGCCCAGAGGCAGTAGCTCATGACCAGCGCTGCGACCGACACGGCGCGGAGGAACCCGAGGTACTCGACGCTGTAGGCGCCCAGGGTGGGACGCAGCTCGGCCGCACGGTCGCCGAGTTCCTGTTTCTCCGCGTACCGCTTGGCAGCTGCGATGAACAACGACCCGAACAACGAGATGATCAGGAACCAGTCCGACACCTCCACCTCTGCGGCATAGGCACCGCCCAGCAGCCGGAGGATGAAACCTGCCGAGAGGATGACCAGATCGATGACCGGAATGGTCTTGAGCACCATCGAGTAGAAGGTCGTGAGCACGGCGTACCCGCCGACGATCAACGCGAGCTCGACGTTGCTCGTCAGCGCCAGCCCGACGCCTCCGACGAAGAGCACCGCCGCCATGGCGGCGGCGAGGGGCACAGGGACGATCCCCGACGCGATGGGCCGCTTGTGCTTCGTCGGGTGTTGGCGGTCGGACTCGACGTCGAGGACGTCGTTGATCAGGTAGGTGGCCGACGAGACCAGGCAGAACGCCACGAACCCGATCAGGGTCAGACGGACCCGGTAGGGCTCGTCGAGCACGCCCGCGGCGGCGGGCGCCACGAACACCAGCACGTTCTTCGCCCATTGCTTGGGCCGGCAGGCACGCACCATGCCGATCAGCAGTGCGATGGTGCCGCCTTGGGGTCCGGGCGTGGCCATGGTCGTCGTCGTCTGCTCCGCCACGGCCCCTCGATGCTCGATCCGTCCTCGGCGCGACGGCGCCGAGGACGACTCCGTGCGCCCACAGCGTACCGGAGCCGCGCCGTTGCACCGACCCTGTCCACCCTCGCAGGGAACGTGGTCAGCGCCCCGCGCTCGAGTCGGCGAGCACACCTGGAGCAGCGGCGAGGGCGGCCGCGGCCGGCGCGGGGCGTGCTGACGCACGAGGAGCCGAGACCGTCACGATTCCCGAGGGGGCGCACAGGCGGCGATCGCTCCCAACCGGGCGACCGTGCCCGGCGCCGCGTCGGTGACGACCCGACCGTGGGCGGCCCGGTAGAGGCGGTCGTTGACCGCCCTGCCGAGTCCCTCCGGGTCGACGGTGGGGGCGAGCAACAGGTCGATACCGGGACGGTCCGCCGCGCGCATCGCTGCGTACAGCTCGCGGGCTGCTGCCGAGGCATCGCTGCTGAGCGGCAGGCGCCGAGCGGCGATCCCGACCGACACCGCGGCGGCGACGAGCTGCTCGAGCACCTCATCGCCCGCCTCGACGAGGACGACCGGCGTCGCCGGTGAGTAGTGCGCGAGCAGTTCGCCCGGCGCTGTGGCCGCCTGCCCGGGTGCGAGCACCGACCGGTGGGCCACCTCGATGGCGGGAACCACCGAGCGGAGGTCCTCCAGTGTCACCCCACCGGGGCGGCGCAGCACCGGCACCGTGCCGGTGAGGTCGACCACCGTGGACTCGACCCCGAGCGGGGTGGGGCCGGCGTCGAGCACCAGTTCGATTCGGTCGCCCAGCTCCTCGACCACGTGGTCCGCCGTGGTGGGGCTGATCCGACCGAAACGGTTCGCGGACGGCGCGGCGACGGGCACACCTGCCGCTCGGATGAGGTCGCGGGCGACCGGGTGGGCCGGGACCCTCACCGCGACCGCGGGACCGCCGGCCGTGACCCGTGACGGCACCCGCTCGTGCCGCGGGACCACCAGGCTCAGCGGTCCCGGCCAGAACGCGCCCGCGAGCAGAACGGCCGCCGCTGACCATTCCGCGACCACCTCGTCGACGTCCTCCACCCCCGCGAGGTGCACGATGAGCGGGTCGCTGGCGGGCCGTTGCTTCGCCTCGAAGATCCGGCCGACCGCATCGTCGTCGAACGCGTTCGCACCGAGGCCGTAGACGGTCTCGGTGGGGAACGCGACCAGCCCGCCGCGCCGCAGGAGCCGAGCCGCACGCGCCACCGGACGGTTCGTCGACGGTTCGTCCGCGCCGGGGGTGCCGGACCCGGGGCGGCCCACCGTGAGCACCTCGCAGCTCGGCAGCACCGCGCCATTCTGCTCGCCTGCGCCGAACCGGCCCCATTCGTTGGCAAGCTGTGGGCCGCACCCCCCCTCCAGGAGCACCTGAATGGTCATGGCATCCCGCCCCGAGGTCCGAACCGCCGCACCGCCCATCGCTGCGGTCGACACCTTCGGCCTCGCTCAGCAGATCACGAACGCCCTCGCACGAGTGCCGTTCCGTCGCCCGTGGGACGGTTCATCCGGCTTGTTCCACAACCTCGGCCAGAACGTCACACGGGAGATCGTGCGGACGTTCATGGGGTACTCGTCGAGCCTCCCGATCGAGGAGTTCCGCTCGATCGAGCACGGACTCGACCTGCTCGCCGGACTCGCCCTGCGGCCGGTCGTCGCACTCGAGGGAGTCGAGCAGGAACGCGCCGAGATCGGTGGGGTGCCGGGCATCCGCTACCGGCCGAAGGACACGGTGCCGGTGGGCCGCATCGTCTACCTCCACGGTGGCGGGTACGTCGGGACCAGCCCGAACATGTACGCGTTCTTCACCGCCCGCCTCGCAGCGGTGACCGGTTGCGAGGTGTTCGTGGCGGACTACCGCCTCGCCCCTGAGTTCCCGTTCCCCGCAGGACTCGACGACGCCGTCGCCGTGATCGAGGCGCTCCTCGACGAGGGCCAGGATCCCGGCACGCTGTTCCTCGCGGGGGACTCGGGCGGCGGTGGTCTGGTCTGCTCGACGGTGTACCACCGTCGGGCTGCACACCTGCCCCGGGTCGCGGGGCTCGTCCTCTTCTCCCCCGAGGTCGACCTGTTGCTCGACCAGCCGTCGGTCACCGAGAACGCCGACTCCGACATCCTCCCCTGGAACATCCCCACAGCCCCCTACCTCCACGGTCAGGCCGCGGCCGACGGGGCGGTGTCGCCGTTGGACGCCGACCTGTCCGATTGGCCACCCGTCTACGTCACCTGGGGTGGCGACGAGATGTTCCGCGACGCTGTGCGACGATTCGCCACGCATCTTGACGACTGCGGGGTCACCTCGGTCGCCGCCGAGGCCGAGGGCCTCTTCCACGTCTACCCGATCCTCATGCCGTGGGCCGACGCGAGTCGCGAGGTGTACCGCGAGGTGGGCAGCTTCGTCCGGCGACGCGTCACCGAGGCGGACGCTCGCGGGGCCGCCTGAGACGGGTTCGCACCACCCAGCGGTGGAAACGGCTCCCGCTACCGGTCAGGAGCGTCAGGCCGAGACCGAGCAACCCGAGGACGGGGAGCAACCGCACCGGAGCAACCGCACCGGCTGCATCATGCACGTCCCTCGTCGCGACGCACCTCGACGGGCCGGTTCGCCGCAACGTCGTCGATGACCTGCTCGGTGCCGTCGGGCCATCTGACCGTCAGTCGCTCGATCCGGTCGTGCGAGCCCAGACCGAAGTGCGCCTCGGCAGGACGTCCGCTCTGGAACGACCCCGTGGTCGTGACCCTGCGGATCGACCGTGTGCCATCGGCCAGCTCGGCGGTGAGCGTGGCACCGATCCCCTGACGGTTCGCTGATGAAGTGTCGTCCAGTGCGACCGTCGCCCAGCCGCCCGGTGACGGCGTCTCGTTGCGGTACAGGACGGGCTCGCCGTCGGTGGTCACCACCAGCAGATCGATCCGCCCACTTCGGTCGGCGTCGAAGGCCACGACGGCCTTCGCGCTCGTCAGGGCCTCGACCCCGACGGGACCCGCGGCGTCGGGCCACGGCCCGTCTCCGGTGTTCAGCCAGATCCGCTCAGCCGTGTCGGCGCTGCGCTCCCAGAAGCGTCCGTCGTCGCGGGTCGCCGCACGCTCGGTGGCCACCGTGCGGTGCCCGGTCGCCACCACCAGGTCCTCTCGTCCCGACCCGGTCAGGTCGGCCGCTGCGGCACCCCATGCCCAGGCGGCGTCGGCCACTCCGTGATCGTCGGTGGCGTCGGTGAAGGTGCCGTCACCGTTGTTGATGAGCAGTCGGTTCCCCGAGCAGCCGAGCATCGGATCGTCGAGCGGGCACTCCCCCGACGCGGTCGGGTACGACACGCCGCTGATGAACCAGTCCAGCTGGCCGTCGCCGTTGGCGTCGAACAGCTCGGACCCCGACGCCACCTCGACCCCTGCGAGCCCCGCTCGGTCGGTCCGGTCCACGAAGGTCCCGTCGCCCTGGTTGTGCAGCACCACGGTGGTGCAGGCGGCCCCGGTGATCAACAGGTCCTGCACGCCATTGCCGTTCAGGTCGGCGAACTGGGGCGTCATGGCGATCACCGAACCGGTGTCGATGCCCAGGTCGCCGGTCCGGTCCTCGAACCCGTTGCCGGTGTTGCGCAACAGCCGCGTGCGCGACGCCCCCGCGGCGTCGGACCGAGCGTCGGCCGCTGCGGGAGCGCACGGGTCACCGCCGGCGACCTCGTTCCGTTCCAGCGCGGATCTGATGGCGGTGGGGTCGGCATCGACGACGACGAGGTCGATGAGGCCGTCGCCGTCGTAGTCACCTGCTGCGAGACCGAACGAACCCGCGTCGGGTCCCGACGGTGGATCGCTCGGCAGCCCCCACTGCTCGCTCACATCGACGAACGTGCCGTCGCCCTCGTTGCGGTAGAGCCGGTTGGGTGTCGACCCGAGACCGAGCACCACCAGGTCGAGATGGCCGTCGCCGTCGAGGTCGACGAACTGCGCAGCGGTCGAGCCCTCGTCACCCGGTTCGCCGAGCAACCCGGCGGCCCCGGTCGCGTCGGAGAAGACCCCGCCCTCGTTCAGATAGAGCGCGTTCGGCTGACCGACGCGGGTGAGGAACACATCGAGCTGGCCGTTGCCGGTGACATCGCCGACGGCGACGCCGCCGGACATGGCGGCGGGACCTTCGCGCACCGCCGTGGCCGAGCGAGCGGTGGCCAGGCCGACCTCGTCGGTGACGTCACGGAAGCTCAAGCCGGCCAGCTCGGCGGCGGTCGGCTCCGGCGACGACGGGGCGATCGCAGCTTCGACGGCATCCGACGAACCTGCGCGTTGGTCACCCACCGCGTTCCCCGAGGCGTCGTACTCGTTGTTGATCAGATGCGTCCCGCGAACCGGTGTCAACGTGTAGGTCGCCTCGAACGGCTCGGATCCTGACGGCGTCACCACCGTCCCGGTGACCTCGACGGCCAGCACGGGGGGCGCCTGCGGGCCGGCATCGGTCCGGATCATCGTGGCCGTGATCGTGTCGACGTCGTGTTCGGGCGTCTCGACCGGAGGACCCCCCGCCGCCTCGATGGCGTCGGCGGCCTGGGCGAGCCGCACGCCCGACAGCGCAGCGGCCGCCAGCTCGACGTCGCCCGACTGCAGCGCCGCGGCCTCGATCGCAAGCCCGTGCACGACGTCTCGGCCCATCGACTCGGCCATGGCCGGGGTCAGCTCGATGGAGGTCATCTCGAGTGAGTTGTCCACCTCGACGGTCGGTAGCGTCGACGCGTCGAACACCACCTCGTCGCGGCGACCCAGGTCGAGGTCACCGGCGCCGTCATCGCTGCCCTGCGCGAACAGGGCCATCGCGACCGCGGAGCCGACGAGGACGGCGACGGCCACCACCCCGACGGGCCGCCGACGAGCCGGCCCGTCACCCACCGATGGGACGAACAACGTCGGGGCCCACTGTCGCAGTGAGTCCTCGGCCGTGCCGGGCGCCGGCGTCCACCGGTCGATCAGGCGCACGAAGGCGCAGACGATCACGAGGCCCGCGAGGATGCCCACCTTGGTGCCGAACTCGCCCGTCTGTGTCGAGATGATGAGCGCGCTCAGCACGCCGATCGACGCCCCGTAGACGACACGTCCGGTACGACCGCCGGGCGACGTCCGCGGGTCGGTGATCATGAAGAAGATGAACACCAGCACCTCGGGAGAGGTGACCACCAGCCACCAGTACGACCACCCCTCGATGGGACCCAGGTGCCAGCTGGCCGTGATGCTGTGACCGCTCGACGCGATGATGCCCGCGCCGATGCCGAACACGACGAGGAACGACAGCGCCGTCGGTCCCTGACCGACCCGACGGGTGATCATCACGCTGCCGGTGAGGATCACGGCGAACGCGAGGACCAGGCCCGCGCTGAGCGGGCCCCACCACAGCACCTGCGGGTCGGCGCGGGCCTCGCCGAGGACGAGGAACACGGCCACGAGCGCCACGTTCGACGGGTTGAAGATGTGTCGACCGTCGACGCGGATCAGGTACTTCGTCGCCATCGCGAGGAGCGCGCAGCCGACGAACACCCACCACCCGTGCAGGCTCCACCAGTCACCGGGCTCGGTCCCCGGCACCCGCAGGATCAGGGCGATGCCGTTGCCGGTCAGCATGGCGCTCGCGGGCCAGGCGATCACCTTGGTGCGGCGGAAGACGATGACCAGCTCGATCAGCGCACAGGTGCCGATCGACAGCAGAATCTGCGCGATCGAGAGATTGAAGTCGAAGACCGTCTGGCCGAGGATCTGCAGGGTGATCGTGACCGAGGCGACGTGCAGGCGCGGGTCGCGCAGCTTGGGGAGCCGGACCGGGTACGGCCCGAGGTGCGGGCCGTCATGGGCAGCGGCGACGACGGAGGGTGGCACCGGTTCCGTCGCCGTGCGCGACATGTCGTTCGAGCGCGCCGCCGCCTCCGGTGTCGCACCGACCGTGGTCGGTGATCCGGACCCGACGGCGTCGTCCATGTGTGCTGTCGACGACCTGGGGATCAGCCGGGGGTCGAGGCGGCGTAGCCGTGCTCGACGACCTGCCGGCCCATCTCGTCGTAGTCGCTGCGTTCGGTGGGCGCCCACGTACCGAGCCCGTCGACGTAGCGGTTGAACATGCAGAACGCGGCGGCGATGAGCACCGTGTCGTGGAGTTCCTCGTCGGTGGCACCCTCGGCACGGGCTGCGGCGACGTCCTCCTCGGTGACCGCCTGTCCACCCTGTTGGACCTTCGCCGCGACGCCGAGCAACGTCATCAGCTTCGGGGAGATCGGAGCGCTCGAGGGGTCGTTCCACACTGCGTCGACCGCATCCCAGCCGGCGTCGTTCTGCAGGGCGGCGAAGGCACCGTGCGACATCGAGCAGAAGGTGCAGTCGTTGAGTCGCGACACGTAGGTGGCGATGAGTTCGCGCTCGCCACGGGTCAGGGTGCTGTCGCCCTGCAGCAGCGCGTCAGCGAGTTCGTTGGGCGGCTTGGCCGTCTCCGGACGAAAGGCCATCGGCCCGAGGAGCCCGGGCAGGCCCTGTGGTAGTGCGATGTGCGCCATGGTGTTCCCCCTCGTGCGGACCCCCGGCTCGCAACACGGCGGTCCCCGGTCCAGCGAGGTGCACGATACGGCACGGCTCGGGGGTTTGGTAGGCGTCCGCCGTGGGTGATTCGCTCGCGGACCCGCACCGGCATCGGTAGCGTGACGCCGATGGCGGACCAGCCCGATCACCTCGCCAACCGGGTCAAGCTGCGTCTGCTGATGGCCGGTGTGGATCCCGAGCAGGTCGCGGAGCTCGACGAGGAGGCGGCGCTGGTCCTCGCCCGCACCCGGTTGCTGTGGGGCGACGAGCCGACGATCACGATCCAGGAGCTCGCCGACCGCAGCGGTCTCGACGTGGAGGTCTGCCGACGCGCACGGATGCTGCTGGGTCTCCCGGATCCGGGGGATGCCCCGGTGTGCCGGGTCGAGGAGGTGGAGAGCTTCCGTGGTTTCGCAGCCGGGATGGAGCAGTTCGGCGAGGAGACGATCCTGCAGTACACCCGGGTGCTCGGCGACTCCCTCGCCACGGTCGCCGAGGGCGCACTGTCGGTGTTCGGCCGGGCGCTGACGGAACGGACCGGTGACGGCCAGCTCGTCGGCGACGCCTACGTGCTCGAGGCGTTCGACGCAATGGAGTACTTCCGCATCGTCCCCGATGTGCTCGCCGTGATCGCGAAGCTGCAGTTCGAGATGGCGGTCCACCGCCTGACCGCCGACCCGGGCAGTCCGCAACCGGGGGCCGTCGGCTTCGTCGACCTGGTGGACTCCACCAAACGCACCGGCGAGCTCGGCGATCGACGCATGGCCGAGGCGGTCACCCGTTTCGAGGAGTGGTCCGTCGAGCAGTCCGTCGTCCACGGCGGCCGGGTGATCAAGTACATCGGCGACGAGGTGATGTTCCGCGCGCCGGATCTGGCCGCCGCCGCGTCGATCGCCACCCGCCTCATCCAACAGGTCGACGCCGACCCCGACCTGGGCACAGCTCGCGCCGGCGTCGCCGCGGGCGACCTGTTGGGCCGCGACGGCGACTGGTACGGCATGACGGTCAACCTGGCGGCCCGGTTGGTCGAACGCGCACGTGACGGCACCGTGTGGCTCGCCGGTGACGGGGCGCCGGAGGTGGCCGGCGCGACGCCCCTGCGCGGTCGCCGTCGCCTGCGGGGGATTCCCGAACGGGTCGAGGTCTGGCGCATCGACCCGGGCTCGGTCGCGCACTGATGGCGCCTCGGACCGACTGGAACCCGGTGCTGCGCGACCAGTTCGAACAGCCCTACTGGCAGGAGCTGCAACGCTTCGTCGACGGCGAACGCGCCCGGCACCCGGTGTACCCGCCGCACGAGGAGGTCTTCGCTGCGCTGCACCTCACACCGCTGCGGGCGGTGAAGGTGGTCATCCTCGGTCAGGATCCGTACCACGGCCCCGGCCAGGCACACGGACTGTGCTTCTCGGTGCGACGCGGCGTCCCACCACCACCGTCGCTGCAGAACATCCTCACCGAACTCGAGTCCGACCTGGGCATCCCACGTCCCGCGGACGGTGACCTGACGGCGTGGGCGCAGCAGGGCGTGCTGTTGTTGAACACGACGCTCACCGTGCGCGGAGGTGCGGCCGCTTCACACCAGGGCAAGGGGTGGGAGACGTTCACCGATCGGGTCATCGAGGCCGTCGCCGCTGCACCCCGGCGAGTGGTGTTCCTCCTCTGGGGAGCAGCAGCGCGCCGCAAGCGCGCGCTCGTGGACACGCAGCGTCATGTGGTCATCGAGTCGCCCCATCCCTCGCCGCTCTCGGCGCACCGCGGGTTCTTCGGCAGCCGGCCGTTCTCGAAGGCCAACGAGGCGCTCGCGGCAGCGGGCCGCGAGCCCGTCGACTGGCGCCTCGGTGGTCAGTCGGGCGACTCGCCGGCGAGCACGTCGACGTAGTCCGCGACCTCGACCGGATCCGACGTCAGGGACCCGTCGGCACGGGGCACGTCGATCGACGCACCGTCGCGGGTGAATCGCACCAGTTCGACCCCCGGCTCGAGGGTCACCGCGCACGTGAGCTGCGCCACCGCGAGCAGTTGGTCGTCGCGACCCACGTCGTCCAGCAGCTCGTCGGTCAGTTCGATCACGGCGATGCCGTCATCGCCACGCTCGATGTCCACGACCACGTCAGGGTCGCCGGGGGCGAACAAGGGGTCGTCACCGTCGATGCCGCAGACCACCTCGGGGAGCTCCGCGACCGCCAAGGTCGTCGTCGTCGCCTCGAGCAGCCCGAAGGGAACGTCGTCGGGGTCGATGGCCGACGCATCGTCCTGGCCCGACAGCCCGCATCCCGCAACCAGCACGGCGATCGAGGCCGCCGTCAGCAGGACCCACCGTCCACCCGGTGACTCGAGACGTCGAGAAGTCACAGAACCACCTCGTCCAGCTGCGTCGGCAGTTCGATGACGAACCGCGCACCACCACCGGGCCGGTCCTCGACCCGCAGCCGACCGCCGTGCAGCTCGACGTGACGGCGACTCAGGGCGAGTCCCAGACCCGTGCCGCTCGGGGAACCCGCCCGCCGGCCGACCGCCCCACGCACGAACCGGTTGAACACCGACTCGCGTTCGGGCGGAGGCACACCGGGCCCCTCGTCGTCGACCTCGATCCGGACCTCGTCACCGCGACTGACGACCCCGATGCGGGTGGCGCCGCCGGCATACCGCTCGGCGTTGTCCAACAGGTTCGACAACGCCTGCTGGAGGCGGCGCGGATCGACGGGGCACTCCTTCCGCTCGGACCCGGTGTGCTCGACCGGCACGTCGAGGCCCTTGTCGGCGACGACCTCCTCACAGAACCGCACCAGATCGATCGGTCGGGCCTCGAGTCGGGCCGTGCCGGCATCGAACCGCGAGATCTCGAGCAGGTCGAGCACCAGCTCGTTGAACGCCTGCACCTGCTCGTCGAGCGCATCGACCGACTCGACCACGTCGTCGGGCAGGTCGTCTCGTCGTCGGTTCACCACGTGAACCGCTGCCGACAGGGTGGTGAGCGGACCACGGAGCTCGTGTGACACGTCCGACGCGAACGCGGCTTCACGCAGCACCCGTTCGTCGAGCGCGTCGAGCATCTCGTTGAACGCGTCGGTCAGCGGCTGGAGGTCGGCATCGCCACTCGCGTCGAGGCGCGCATCGGCCGTGCCCGAGACGATCCGACGCGCCACACCCGCGACGTCGCGCAACGGGCGCAGGATCCGACCGCTGAGGACCACACCCACGATCGCGCCGACGGCGGTCGCGATGAGCGCCCCGACGGCCAGCACCGTCCGCATCGTGGTGAGTGCCGCCTCGGTCTCCGCGAACGAGGTCACCTCGTAGTACCGGGCATCGACCGTGCCGACCGGCACACCGACCGCCAGTTCGACCCCGTCGGGGCCGGTGATGCGTTGGGTGCCGGCCTCACCCTGTTCGACGAGCGCACGCAGCGGACCGGGCAAGCGGCTGCGCTCGAGATCGAGCGACGAGGAGTACCACTGGCCACCCAGTTCGAGCAGCGAGCCGCCGCTCGGACCCGCTTCGAGCCCCGCCAGCAGGGCGCCGACGTCCTGGGGCGGCGGATCGAGTCGTGCGCGCAGCAGGCGGGCGTTGATGAAGGCCTGTCGGGTGCCGGCCTCCTCGCGGTCGGCGACCAGCGACGTGCTCATGGTGAGATATGCCGCCGCAGCGAGCGACGTCGAGATGACCATCGCCGTCAACCCGACCGCCAATGCGGCACGGAGCCGAAGTGAGTGACGCAGTCGGGGGCGCGCTCCCGACGAGGTCTTCCGGTTCCTACCCACGATCGACGACCCTATCGAGCGAAGCCTCCACTCCGAC
>SKRR01000016.1 GCA_007118345.1 Microthrixaceae bacterium
CTTCTCCGCCCACCACGATCACCGCGTCGAGCTGGCCGGCGCGGATCCGCTCGGCGGCGACCCGCACCGGCGTGAACTGGCCGACGCCGACCTCGGCACGCAAGGTCCGCGCCTCGCGCGCTCCCACAGCTGCGGCCACGACACGGCCCGGGTCCGGGTGTTCCCAGGTCCCCACCGGCACCGCGACCAGGCCGATGCGCGCGGCGAGCGAAGCTGGTCCGGCGGACGGGGCGGCATCGTCGAGCGCGGCACGTGCGGCTTCGACCATCAGGTCGAGCGCTCCCACCGGGTCGACGTCGTCGCGGTCCGCTCGGTGGGCGGCGCCGACGCCGACGAGCACTGGTGTCCGTTCTCCCTGCACGGCGGGCACCGTAGCGGCGTGCTTGACTCGCCGGGGTGGAGCGACCTGCACCGACGCACGAGCGAGAGCTGACGAACCCGGTCGACCTGTGCACCCCTGACGGGCGGCGGCTCGATCCGGACGCCCGTGGATGGTCCCGGCGGCCACTGCACCGCGCCAACCTCCGTGGACGACCGTTGCGGACCAAGAAGTGGGACTACTGGGCGATCGTGGGGCGCGACCTCGCCGTGGGGTTGGTCTACGCCGACGTCGGTTACCTCGGCCTGGCCACGATCTGGTGGGCCGAGCTCGAGAGCGGCGAGGAGGGAGGGCGCGACGTCGCGCTCCCGTTCGGTCGCGGGCTGTCGCTCCCCGACGTCCCCGGCACCACCCCCCTGCGACACGAATCACCCAAGTTGCGCATGGCCCTGTCCGACGACGCCGGCGGCACCCGGCTCCAGGTCGACTGGACCGAGGCCGACGATCGTCCCGGGTCGCTCGACGTGGTGGTCGACCGACCCGAGGACCACGAGTCGCTCAGTGTCGTGATCCCGTGGAGCGAGTCGCAGTTCCAGTTCACCACCAAGGATCAGGCTCGCCCGGCCACCGGCGTCCTGCGGGTGGGCGACACGGTTCGTGGCATCGGTCACGACGCCCCGGCGTGGGGCGTGTTGGACGTGGGCAGGGGCCGGTGGCCGTACTCGATCAACTGGAACTGGGCGGGCGGCGCCGGGCACGCGACCACCGGCGAGGTCGTCGGGGTGCAGATGGGCGGGAAGTGGACCCGCGGCACCGGGTTCACCGAGAACGCCGTGACCGTCGACGGGCGCCTGCACAAGATCGGCCGCGAACTCGACTGGGACTACTCCTGGGACCACCCGATGCGGCCGTGGCGGGTCGTCGATCCGGGTGGAGCGATCGACCTGACCCTGACCCCGCGGTTCGACCGTCACGAACGCACGAACGCCGTCGTGCTGCGCAACGAGGTGCACCAGGTGTTCGGCACGTGGTCGGGCACCGTGCGCTGCGAGGACGGCGCAGCGTTGCGCCTCGACGGCATCGACGGCTTCGCCGAAGAGGCGCGGAACCGCTGGTGAGGCAGACCTCTCGAGGTCGCTGTGGCGTGGTGGGATCCGGGCGACGTGGCAGATGCGGCGCTCGCCGCCGCCGGGGCTCCGAGTTCAAACGGTCGATCCGGGGCGAGCCGTCGTTCGGTTGACCACGGCCGTATGGGCCGAACGGGCCGATTCCTGAAGCTGTTCTCAAGCGCGACGTCTTCCCCACCGAAACCCCTCGGCGAGGAAGACGCATATCAGGAGGTCGGCGATGCCCCGCCGTCGCTACACACCCGCGGTGTCGTTCATCGTGCTCGTCACGCTCACCCTGGCGGCCTGTGCGTCGCCACCCCCACCCCCACCGCTGCCGCCGACGCCGCCGGCGGGCTGGGACCAGCACTACCTGACTCGTGACGGGGTCGACTCGACGTCGCTGCGGATGTCAGCGGCCGACGCGGGACGGGTCGTCACCGGTGCGTCGAACATCGGAAGGGACTCCCGCACGTTGTTCACCCGACGCACCGACGCGCCGTCGACGGATCAGGAGGTCTGCGTGCGGTTCCGCCACAGCGGTGGCATCGCACAGGAGGGCGTCGCCTTCCGGGTCCGCGACGACAACGGCCGGACCCGCGCCGTCACGGTGACCAAGAACATCTGGTTCCACGCCAACTGGCTGTTCAACGTCCACACCTGGGACACCGACCGACCCGGCGTCTTCGCCCAGCACGCGGCACTCGACATGTCGCCGGCGCTCGGGACGCGGGTCCAGGGCCACGAGGCCTGGAACCTCTGTGGTCGAGCCATCGACACCCGCGTGGACGTCCGCGTGTGGCGACAGGGCGAGGCCGAGCCTGAATGGGACCACCCCACGGTGCGCTCGGCGACGATCCCGCCGGACTTCACCGCTCCCGGTCGACCCGGTTGGTACGCCGGCCACGTCGAACGGGGCCACTGGACGGACCTGTCGGCCATGAAGGTCGCCGTGCTCGACGGTGGGGCGTCATGAGCAGGTGATCGAGGTGGGCCGCTGCCGGACCCGGCGAGCGCGATCAGGTGAGCTCGTCGACGCCGGCGGTGATCCCGTCGGCGAGCACGCCGACGTCGGGGGCCGCGTCGAGGTCACCGGTCACACCGAAGGCGAGGTGCCCGTTGTACGAGAGGATCGCGGTGCCGATCCGCACGCCGTGGCTGATCGGCACGAAGGGCAGGTACGTGAGCATCTCGCGGCCGAGGCAGAAGAGCGGGAACTGCGGGCCCGGCACGTTCGTGGTGACGGTGGTGACCGACCGCTGGGTGCTCAGGTGCTGGGCGCGCACACCGAGCCGGCTCACCGTGCTGATCAGCGGTGGCGGCGCCAGGTTCCCCAGCTCGGTCACGAGCCCCCCGGCCTCGGCCATGTGCGACGCCTTGAGCCGTACCATCCGGTCCCGGACCGTCTCGAACCGGGTGACCGGGTCGTCCACGTCGACGGGGAGCTCGGCCAGCAGCGTGCTCACCCGGTTCGCCAGCTCGCTCCCCGCTCCGGCGCTGCGCACCGAGACGGGGATCATCGACCGCACGACGGTCGTCGCGGGATCTTCCCCGCGTTCGAGCAGCAGGCGTCGGTACCCGGAGGTCACCGCGGCGAGCACGACGTCGTTGACGGTGCCACCGAGACGCCGCCCGATCGACTTGACCGTCGCCAGGTCGGCCTCGCTGTGCCGCCAGATGCGGTGCGGTCCGATCGACCCCTCGATCGACGAGGGCGGTGTCGTGCCGAGACGCAGACCGAGGCGGACCAACCCGGTGCCGAGCTCGCCGGCCCGGCGGACCGCGCCCAACGGATCCTGGATCAGCTCGGGCGTTCGCCGTGCCCACCCGACCGCGTCGCCGACCGCTCCCTGCCAGGCGTCCACCACCTTCACCAGCCCGGGCGGTTCGGGCTCGGGGCTCCAGGGTTCGGGCTCGGGCAGCTCGGCGTCGGCCTCGAGGTCCAACAGGACGGTGAGCAGCCCCACCCCGGCGATGCCGTCCACCATGCAGTGGTGCACCTTGAAGATCAGTGCCCACCGGTCGCCCTCGAGCCCCTCGACCAACCATGCCTCCCAGAGGGGACGGTCCCGGTCGAGCGGCTGGGACATCAGTCGCCCCATCAACGCGCAGAGCTCTTCATCGCCACCGGGGGCCGGCAGGGCCGTGTGTCGCACGTGGTACTCGAGACGGAAATGCGGGTCGTCGACCCACACCGGACGGCCCAGATCGAGCGGGACCCCCCGCACACGTTGGCGGTAGCGGGGGATCAGGTGGAGCTTGGCCGCCACCAGTCCGGTGAGCTCCTCCATGCTGGGAGCGGGGTCGTCGAACGTGCAGATCCCTGCGATGTGAAGGTGCCCGACCCGGTCCTCGAGGTGCAGGAACTCGGCGTCGAGGGTGCTCAAGCGGTCCATGGAGGGACGCTACTTCGGCTGCTGCTGTCGCCACTCGGCGTTCACGACCCCGCCGACGAGCACCGCCATGTTCAGCAGCCACATGAACAACAGCGCGGCGAGTGCGACGCCGGCGAGCTGGCCGGCCAGTCGGACCGCCTCGTCCGCATCACCCACCTCGGGCACCGTGGGTCCGGCGAGGGAGAGGTAGATCTGGAACCCGACCACGACGCCGAGCAGCGACACCATCGACACCAGGGCACCGGGGACGCACTCCCGCCAGGTGTTCTCCACGTTCGGTCCGCTCCGGTACAACGACACGAGGAAGAAGAAGGCGACCGCGCCGACCGCCGGCCACCGCCCCCACACCCAGAGCACCTCGCCGAGACTGCCGGCGCCGACCGCCTCGGCGATCCAGGTCCCGACGCCGAGCAACGGACCGAGCACCAACAGCGCGAGCGACAGCACCACCACCAGCAGCGAGCCGAGCAGGAACGCGACGGCCAGACCGAACTGCTCGGCGAGGTTGCGTCGCTCGGGGACCTCATAGGCGTCGTCCAGCGCGCGGATCGCGGCCCGGAAGATCCGGCTCGCCAGGTAGAGGCTCAGCGCGAGGCTGCCGAGGGCCAGCCCGGTGCGCTGCTGGTTCAACAGGTCCTCGACGAGGGGCCCGGCGACGTCGTCGACCACCTCGGCGCTGAAGAACGACTCGAGCGAGTTGATCAGCGTCGCCTCGAGATCGTCGACGCGGTCGGCGCCGATGAACCGCTCGACGACACCGAAGCTGGCACCGAGGGCCGTTGCGAGCGGCACGAGCGACAGGATGGCGTAGTAGGTCATCTCGGCGGCGAGGCCGGTGACGCGCACGTCGACGAACCGGCGGACCGAGTCCAGGGTCAACGCGACCGGATTGCGGCCACGGACCCGCCACGGCACCGAGCGCGCACGTTGCTCGAGACGCCCGAGCGCTGCGGCAGCCTTCATCCGCAGCGACGCTACCGGTCGGTCCGACCTCAGTCGGCGAACGCCGACGAGGGCACCTCGTGGTCATCGGCGAGGATCGCATCGATGACCCGCCCCGCGACCTCGTCGGGGGTGAGCCCCTCGGGCAGGCGCGGCGAGCTGCCCGACAAGGGCCGATCGGCCAGGCCGGTCTCGGTGTGGGGCGGGCGGACGTCGCACACCCGCACCTTCTGGCGTCGCAGCTCGCGGAACAGCGCCGCGTCGGCCGCGGAGAGCGCCGCCTTCGACGCCGAGTAGGCCGCCATGCCCGCCATGGGCTGCTCGGCGACCACCGCACTGATGTGGACCACGACGCCCTCGGTGGCGGCCAGGTGGGGTGCGACGCGGCGGAGCAGCCACAGCGGGCCGACCACGTTGGTGAGGAACAGCTCCTCGATGACGGCGTCGTCGGTGTCGACGAGCGGGCCGAACGCGACGACACCCGCGGCGTTGACCAGGCCGTCGATGCGGCCGTGCCGTTCGATCACCGCGTCGACGAGGCCGTCACCGGCGCGCGGATCACGCAGGTCGAGCGCCAGCGCGAGTGCGTCGGGGTGCTCGTCGACGGGGAGCCGCTCGGGGTGCGGGCCGGCGAGCACCAGGGTCGCACCCGCGGCGGCGAGCCGCCGCGCGATGGGCCGACCGAGGCCGCCTCCTGCACCGATGACGATGACAACACGTCCGTCGAGGTCCATGTGGACTCTTCGGCCGGAACCACGCTGAGGGATGCGGTGAGCGTTTTCTGATGGAGGAACCGCAACTGCCGATCAAGTCCGGGCCGGTGTCGACCGGTGAGTTCCTCGCCGAGCACCGTTCCGGCCACGCCTGGTGGCTGCTGGAGCTGCTCAGCGCCCGGGTACGGTTGCTCGTTCGATCGCGTCGAGGACCGCGCCCTTGTCGGTGAAGATGCCCGCGGGGACCATCCGACGGGCCGCCTCGACGAACTGCGGGTGGTCCCGCTGCAGCCGGGCGAACGCGTCGACCGCCTCGTCGGACCGCCCGGCCATCGCGAGCACCGCCGCTCGCCACATCAGCAGATCGGGGTCGTCGCGGCGCTGCAGGTCGAGACCGTCGATCTCGGTCGCACCACGCTCGGGGTCACCGTCGATGGCCAGCTCGAAGCCGCGCACCACGTGGTGGTAGGTGTCGCTCGTCTCGACGAGACGGCACAGCTCGGTCACCGGGTCGTCGTGGTCGTCGACGCGCAGGTCCACCAGCTGGTCCTGCCACGGGCGGCCGGTCCGCTCGGCTCGGACCACGACGACCGCGGCGGATCGACGGCCCCGCAGATCCCCACCCGCCGCCTCGGCGGCGACCAGGGCCGACACCAGCCGGTTGGTCAGCGGTCCGGCCGTCGCCTCGAACGCGTCGACCATGTCGTTCCACACCTGCGGACCCACCACGAGGTTCGCGAGCGCGCAGCAGTGCTCCCCCACCCGGTGGCCGGCGGCCCCGACGCACCCGTCGCCCGTGTACACCGCGATGTCGCCGCGTGCGTCGATCATGACGACCTGCCGGCGTTCGGGGTGCGGGTCGATGCTGCGCATCGCGTGCAGCGACTCGGTCGCGGTCATGCCGCCGCGCAGCAGGTCGAGTCCGAGCTCGCCGTAGTAGGGCTCGGCGATCGACTGGGTGGCGATCACCCCGTAGCCCGGCTCGGCCCACGGCACACTGCTGCCCACCGCGAACGCCTGGGACTGGGTGGCGAGGCCCATCTCGCCGGTCTCGGGGTCACGCGCGGCGATGGAATAGGTCATCGGATGCTCACGGCGCGGGCCGCCGGCGACGGACGACGAACAGCGTCACGATCAGCACGACGATGACCACACCGGCAGCGAGGAAGGGCACCGGATCGGTCCCCTCGTCGTCGACCGCCGCCGCGTCCGGTTCGTCGGCGGGCGCACCGTCGAGGTGCACGACCTGGGCCAGCCGCATCACACCGGTACCTGGCGTCTGCCCGAACCGGGAGTCGTGCTCGGTGGCGTTCGCAGTGGCCGACACGGCCAGCAGGGCGAGCACGAGGACCGCAACAGCGGCAACGAAGCGTCGGAACACGATCACCCACCGTAGGCCAGACGAATCGTCCAGGACTCGGGTTCGAGCACTCCGTTGTCCGCTCGTCCGATCGGCGACCGCTGCGCAGCAGGAACGTCGCGACGGCGAGCACCAACACGATGCCTGCGAGCTCCCCGACCTCGATCATGGCGTCACCGGTCGCCGTGGGTGACGGCGAGCCGGGACCTCGACGTGGCCGAGACCCCGACGTGGGTACCATCGCGGCGGGGAGAGGAAGACCACGATGCCGACGACGTCGAAGGGCGCCGCCACACGCCGGCGGATCATCGACACCGCCTGGGAGCTGAGCGACGCGTGTGACGTGCCGCTGCTCGGCGGGGTGAGCCTCCGTCACGTCGCGCAGGCGGCGGACCTGTCGCCCGCCGCGATCACCTACCACTTCGCCACCATGGATGACCTGGCCCTGGCGATGGTGGAGGCGTTGGTCGAGGAGCTCTGCGACGTGAAATGGCCGGCGCTGGTCGAGACGATCGACGTGCTGTTGGACCAGGCCGCCGAGGCCGGCGTGGCGGTGGTGACCCGCCTGGCGGCCGACGCCAACTGGGCGGCGCTGATCTCGGACCAGGAGATCACCGTGCAGCGTCGGCTCACCCGTTGCTATGCGGCGAGGGGCGACCACGTGCGGGTGCACGAGCTCCTCGCGACGCTGCACCGGTCCTGGGTGGACACCGTGACCCTGCTGTACGAACGCACGATCGAGCGGCTCGAGCTGCAGGTCGTGGACCCCTTCACCACCCGCGACATCGCACAGGCACTCTCGGCGCTCGGCGAGGGGTTGAAGGTGCGTTGGATGATCGACCACGACGTGGTCCGGCCCGGGCTCTTCGGCGACGTGGCCGTGGCGTTGGTCAGCTCGGTGCTCGCGGCCGAGTCCCGGCCGGTCGCGCTCGATGAGATCGCGATCGGCTTGCGTCGACCCGACGCAGGGCGCGACGACGTCGACCCGGCATCGCTCGTGGCGGCCACCGGGCCGCTCGCGCCGCTGTTCGCCGACGGCATCGGCACCACGACCCTCACCACTGTGGGCCGGGCACTCGGCTGCGGACCGACCGAGGTGGTCGAACGCTACGGCTCGGTTCGGCGCGTCGCCGCGTTGTCGTTCAGCCGCCACGTCGAGCCGGTCGAGACGGCGTCCCGCCGCCGGCGGGACGCCGGACCGGAGGTGGCGCTCGCCGACGCCGTGTACGAACTGGCGCGGCTCACCCTCGGGGACCCGCACTGCGCGCTCGCACTCCTGCAGGAGCGACACGAGTCGCTGCTGGCCGGCACGTCGGGTTGGGACCTCCACGCAGCGGTCCCTCTCGGCCCGGCGATCGTCGAACCGTTGGGCGCTCTCGTCCACGACGGGGCGGCGCACCTCGACGAGCTCGCCGATGTCGTGGTCGACCTGACCTTGTCGGCCGCAGCGGCTCGGCAAGGTCGGTCACCTGCAGAGGTGGCCGAACGCTCGCTGCGCCTCGTCCCCCGCGTGGTGTGACCCGGTTTTCTGACGAACGTGCGGGAATCGCAGCGGCTGACTGAGGAATTGTCAGTTGCGGCAGCCATCGGAGTTCCCGCCGCCGACGGGAAGGAGTAGAAGTTGCCCCTCATCCATGGCTCCGCCCCATTGCCATGGATGGTTCGGATCACGAGGGCTTCGTCCCCGGCGGCTGGAGAGGCGCTGGGGACGGGGCCCTCGCCGACGTCCGGGCGCCCCCTCACCGTGAGAACGGTGCGCGCAGCAGCCCCCACACCATCGCCCGGGTGATGTCGACCATGTCGAACCGGTCGCACCACACGACGATCCGACCGTCGCGCACTTCGAACGTGCCACACACCCAGAAGGCCATCCGGACCCGACCCACTTCGATCACGTCGGTACGTTCGGTCAACACGACCGATCCGTTGGACGCCACGTTGTGGTTGATCGCCTCAAACCCCGAGCAGAAGCGTGCGAGCCCGCGGAGCTGGGTGGCCACCGCATCGACGCCCCGGGCTGCAGGGAAGGGGACGTTGCGATAGGTGACGTCGGGGTGGAGCAGGTCGATCGCCGTCTCGGCGTCGAGGTGTTCGAGCGCGGCGAGGAACCGCTCGACCACCTCGATCTCGGCGGTCACGTTGCCGTCGGTGACTCCCATGTGCTCCTCCATCTCATCCGTCGTCGGCCGCAGTCCATCACGTCTCGAGCCAGCTCCGCTCACACGAGACGACGTCGACGTCGGGGCGTGACCAGACGAGGCGTTCCACCGAATCCATGACCTGCTCCGCGTGGTACGCCGACGATGCCACGACGGTGAAGCCGAGCACCGCGTTCCGGTGGTCGTCCGCTGACCCCACCTCGGCGACGGCGACGCCGAACCGGTGGCGGGCACGGTCGAGCAGCGACCGAACCACCTGTCGCTTGTCCTTCAGTGAGGTCGACGCAACCAGCCGCAGTTCCACCCGGAGTGCGAGTACGTGCACGCCTCCATCGTGGCACCCCGGGATCGACCCGTGGAGATGATCCCGGGTGACGACCCGCAACCGTTGGCGGGCGCCGGCTGAGCGGCCCCGACGCGACGGTTGAGGCAGCACGCGGCGGGGTACCCCCTCGCCCGTGAACCGGCTGCGTCGGCTCCTCGCGTCCGCGGGTCAGCGGCTCCTCGCGATACCGGCACTGTTCTGTGCCGTGGCCGTCGGCATGGCGGTGCTGTCGGTGTGGGTGGACCGCCAGGTCTCGACCGAGTCGCTGCCGGTGGTGCTCCAGACCTCGGTGGACGGCGGGCGCGAGGTGCTGGGCACCATCGCCATGGGGCTGATCACCGCCTACACGCTCCTGTTGTCGCTGGTGCTGATCGCCGTGCAGCTCGCATCCAGCCAGTTCTCCCCCCGCACGCTGCGCAAATGGCTCGGCGACC
This sequence comes from Microthrixaceae bacterium, assembly GCA_007118345.1. GTDB lineage: Bacteria > Actinomycetota > Acidimicrobiia > Acidimicrobiales > Microtrichaceae > SKRR01. Next base: position 9,755 of record SKRR01000016.1, read on the forward strand.
ACATCCTCCAGCGAGCGGTCGGGCTGGTGCTCGCCACCGTCGTGTTCAGCCTGCTGGTGCTCTACCAGACCCGCGACCTCGATGACGCCGACACGTTCGAGCCGAACATCTCGGTCTTCATCGCCATCCTGTTGGGCCTGACCGCGCTCATCGTCGTGCTGCGATCGGTCGACCACCTCGCCGACAGCATGAGGGTGGGCTCGGTGGCCAAGACGGTCATGAACGAGACGCGCGAGCTCATCGAGCGCGGGGAGGCCCGGCGATCACTGGACCACCCGAACCTCAATCCGGCGCCGCAGCTGCTGCCCGACACCCCGGAGCAGCCACCATCGGACGCGCACGTGGTCGCCACGACCGCGCCCGGGTGGGTCCAGACGGTCGATCTCGACGCCGTCCTCGAGGCGTGCCCCGAGGGGTGCACCGTCCAGCTCCCGCTGGCCGTCGGCGCGTTCGCGCTCACCGGGATCCCGATGGCATGGCTCTCGCCGGTGCCTGACGACGAGGAGCTGCTGGAGGAGTTCGACGCGAAGGTGCGCGCCGCAGTCTCCGTCGGGAGCGTCCGAACCATGGACCAGGACGTGGGCTTCGGGATCACCCGACTGGTCGACATCGCGCTGCGTGCGCTCTCGCCGTCGTTGAACGACCCGAACACGGCCAAGGACGTCATCGCCCATCTCGGCGAGATCCTGCTGGCACTGCTCGGCGAGGAGGAACGGCCGGGGATCTCGCACCAGGACGGCCGCACGGTGGTGTCCATCGAGCACTCCCACCGCCGCTACGTCGCCGCCTGTTTCGACCAGGTCCGTCATGCCGCGTCCGAGACACCCCAGGTGCTCGCGGTGCTCGTCCAGACCCTCCTGACGGTGCGCAACGAGGTGGAGCGGCGCGAGTTGCCGGCGCGGCCCTCGGTGATCGACGAGCTGCTCGAGGAGATCGCCGACGACGTGCGACGGTCGTCGCTCTCCGAGCACGAGCAGCGACGGGTCCTCGAGCTGCTGCGCTGACCGTCGCACCTTCGGACGGTCTCACCGGCCGGCCGAAATGGGGCGTGGTAGGCGACCCACGATGTGGGTACGGATGTGGTTGGTGGTGGTCCACTCGCCGGGCCAACCACCTCGAGCACGACAACCAGGAGGTGGAAGATGTTGATCCGTAACGACCAGTTCCGCGAGTTCGATCGTCTGGCCCAGCAGCTCGTGGGGAGCGCGGCCCGACCAGCGGTGATGCCGATGGACGCCCGGCGCGACGGCGACGAGTTCGTGGTCGAACTCGACCTGCCGGGCGTGGACCCCGAGGCGATCGACCTGGACGTCGAGCGCAACGTGGTCACCGTCAAGGCGGAGCGGCCCGAGCTCGGCGACCAGCAGCGCGAGATGCTGGTCGCCGAACGACCGAGGGGAGTCTTCAGCCGCCAGATCATGCTCGGCGACTCGCTCGACACCGAGAACGTGCGCGCCGGCTACGACGCCGGGGTGCTCACCCTGCGCATCCCGATCGCGGAGCGGGCGAAGCCCCGCAAGATCGAGATCGCCTCGAGCGGTGCGTCCGACGCGTCCGAGCTCGGCTCGGGGGACGGCGTGCGCGACACCACCGCAGAGGAACGCAGCAACGCCTGAGGGCTCAGCCGGTGCGTTCCCACTGCGAGCTGAGTGGCAGGGGGTCGACGACGTCTCCGCTCTGATCGGGGATCTCCATGACGCCGCGCCAGCGGTAGGACGTCGGCCACCTGCGGAACATCCGGATCAGTCGGAACAGCAGCCGGGCCATCGGCTGCGCGTCGCCCGGCGTCCACCCCCCCGACGGGGTGACCTCGAGCTCGAGCCGCTGACCCCGACGGGCCACCCGCCAGCTGCCGGAGACCGCGCCGGCCGGCGGCTCGGTGGTGATGCGGAACTCACCGGCCGCCTCCGCACCTGCTCGAAGTGCGAGCAGGTGCGGCACGGCCGGGGCGAACTCGACCGCGACCCGCTGGTCACCCTCGCTGCATGACATGCGGCGGATCTCGTGGAACGGACCGTTGGCCTGCAGGTCGTAGTGCACGCCATGGGATTGGGCGGTGGACCCGCACACCGTGAGGACATGTGCGGTGTCGACGTCCCGGTGGTTCCACATGACCACGAACGGTGTCGCCGAGTACCGCACGAAGCGCATCCAGGTGCCGTCGAGCAGCAGCGGGATGCTGTCACTGCGATGGTGTCGCCCGTCGATCTCGATGCGGACCTCGGACCCTGCGCGGCGGACGAAGTAGAAGTCCTTGACGAACACGAGCGGCAGCGCCGGCGGATCGGTGGCGGCACTGCCCATGGGAGCGAGCAGGCCGAACGGGCGGCGAGGACGGGTGTCGGTCTCGCGCACCACGAGCCGAACCGGCCGGTCCTCGAGGTCGGCGAAGCTGAGGTCCACCTGCGCTCCGGTCGGCCCGAGTTCGAAGCGACCGCCGCTGAGGTCGCGCTCCTCCATGCGGTGCAGGCCACCGCCGGCGATCCCGTAGGTCGAGGGGTCGAGCCGCAGACCGGAGTCGTGGAAGACATCGACGCGGCCGTCGACGCGCCAGCCGATCACCAACCAGCCCGTGCCGTGTTCCACGTCGTCGAAGGCCTGCGGCTCGAGTCCCTTGTAGACCCGGTCGGGGTCACGTTCGAAGTTGAACAGCACCAAGCCGCGCATCGGCTGGGTCCGGAGGTGGAACGGCGAGACCACCTGCGCACGGGAAAGAGACGGGTCGTACAACGGGCCACCTCCCGGTCAGGGTGAAGCACCAGCGTGCCCGCTGCGGTCCGCGGTCGTCCATGGCAGTGTGTCGTGACCTTGTGAGGAGGATCCGGATGAAGGAGAGCCTCAGGCTCGGACGTATCGCAGGTGTGGCGGTCGGCATCAACTGGAGCGTGCTGGTCATCTTCACGTTGATCACGGTCGGACTCGCTGCCGGTCGGTTCCCGATCCTGCAGCCCGACCTGGAGCCGGTCGCCTACGCAGTCGCCGGACTCGCCGCTGGCATCGCGTTCTTCCTGTCGCTGCTCGCCCACGAGCTGTCACACGCCATCGTGGCCAGGCGCAACGGGGTCGGCGTGGACGGCATCACGCTGTGGCTGTTCGGCGGGGTGGCCCGCCTGACCGGCGAGGCCGACGACCCGGGAGCGGACTTCCGCATCGCTGCGGTCGGCCCGGCGGTCAGCGTGGCGCTCGGGGTCGTGTTCCTGAGCCTCGCCGGAGCGGCCAGCGCTGCCGGGCTGGCCCCGCTGGTGGTCGAGGTCGTCGTCTGGCTCGGCATCATCAACATCGTCCTGGCGGTGTTCAACCTGGTTCCCGCCGCCCCGCTCGACGGCGGCCGCATCCTGCGAGCCGCACTGTGGCGGCGCAGCGGCGACCGCGTCGCCGCAGCCGTCACCGCAGCACGCGCTGGCCGGAGCTTCGGCTGGCTCCTCATCATCGGCGGGTTCGCCATCTTCGTGCTGGGCGCCGGTCTCGGCGGGCTCTGGATCGTCTTCCTCGGGTGGTTCCTCATCAACGCCGCACGGATGGAGGAGGAGCAGGCGCTGATGGGAGGGGCGCTCAGCGGTGTGCGCGTCGCTGACGTCATGACGTCCGGTCCGACCACCGCACCCGACGACGTCACCGTCGAGCAGTTCATCGAGCACTACGTGTTCCGCAACCGTCACTCGACCTTCCCGCTCGTCGACCGGATGGGACGGCCGACCGGGCTGGTGACCCTGCGTCGCGTGAAGGAGGTTCCCGCCGAGCGACGACCCTCGATGCGGATCGGTGACCTCGCCTGCCCGATGGACGAGGTGGCGATCGCCCAGCCACTCGAACCTCTCGAGGATCTGCTCCCACGGATGGCCGGGTGTCCCGACGGCCGGTCGCTGGTGATGGACGGGCCCCAGCTCGTGGGCATCGTCTCCCCCACCGACGTCATGCGGCACCTCGAGATGGCAGAGCTCCGTCGAGGAGGGCTCGAACAGCCCTGAGCCCACCCCGGCACGGTCCGTCGCCCATGGGATGTGCCAGCGCCGGGGCAGGGAGCCGTGTCACGCTGTCGCGATGTCCCGAACCAACGACCGGTCCCGTCTGCGCAGCCATCTGCTGGCCGTGCTCGCCACGCTCGCCCTCGTCGCACTCGGGTGCAGCACCGACGACGGCGCCGAGGGCAACTCGGCGACCACGACCACCGAGGCGACGGCGCCGCCGGAGAACCTCGCGGACGATCCCGCCTACCAGGGTCCGGGTCCGTACGAGGTCGGCCTCACCGAGCTGTCGCTGCCCGATCGCGAGGTCGCGGTGTTCTACCCCGCTGCCGACGGCGCCACCGACGAGGTGGACGACGCCACCTACAGCCAGCTCGACGCCCTCCCCGAGGACCTGGCCGCCGCCGCGCCGGCACTGCTGCCCGAAGACGTGGACACGGACGTGCTCACCGTCACGATCGACGGTGTGGGCGTCGACGTCGGCGCCTCGACCGACGGGCCGTTCCCCCTCGTGCTGTTCTCGCACGGGTTCGGCAGCTTCCGGCTCGACGCCTCGACACTGCTCGCGGGTATCGCCTCATGGGGCTTCGTGGTGGCCGCGCCCCAGCACATCGAACGCGACCGAGCGGCGCTCGTGACCGACTCGGTGGTGCGCGAACCCGCAACCGATGTGCAGGTCCTGCTCGACACGATCGAACTGGTGGGCGGCGCGGACGGGCAGCTCGAAGGGCTGGCGGACACTGCGAGCGTCGGCGCGGTCGGGCACTCCGCCGGTGGGCGGGCGGCGCTGACCGCACTGTCCGAACCCGAGATCGACGTCGCGGTCGGGTGGGCCGCTGCCGGGCGGGGCGAGGTCGAGGTGGTCGAGAAACCGTCGATGAACATCGCCGCGGTGATCGACGTGCTGATCCCGCTCGAGCAGATCGAGGGGACCTACGAGGAGCTCGCGGCGCCGAAACGTCTCGTGGTGATCGACGGGGCGGGCCACAACTCCTTCACCGACATCTGCGCCTCGGTCAGGGAGGGCAACGACCTCATCGGCCTGGCGACCAGCATCGGATTCCCGATACCGGAGAACCTCGCTGCGGGGGCGACCGACGGCTGCGAGGAGGGGGCCATCGACACGGATCTCGGTTGGCGGATCACCCAGCACTTCACGGTCGCCGAGCTGCGGCACGCGCTGGGGGTCGACAGCGAGCCGGTCGGTCTCGGACCGGGTGTGGTCGACACGTTCGACGCGCCGATCGACTACGAGTTCGATCTCGGGAACTGATCCGCCGCGACGTGTGCAGCCGGGGTCAGTCGGCCGGAGCAGCCGGCGCGACCGCCTCCTCGTCGAGCAGACGAACCGGCCCGGACCGACCGGCCTTCAAACCGTCCCAACCGGCATAGAAACTGCGGAGCAGATCCATGTCCGCTGCGACGTCACCGCTCGGCACCACCACCGGCCCGAAGCCCCCGGTGCGGGTACGCCGGTCCACGAAAGCACACGCGATCGGCACGCCCGCCTGCTCGGCGATCCGATAGAAACCCGACTTCCAGTACTCGGTGCGCGAACGCGTCCCCTCTGCCGGCACGACCAACACCAAACGCTCATGCCGCTCGAACTCGGCAGCCAGCTGCCCCACCATCCCACCGGGCACACTCCGATCGATCGCGACACCACCGAGCGCACGCATGACCGGCCCGGCCGGACCTCGGAACAACGACCTCTTGCCGAGCCACGAGATCCGCACACCGCTGACCCGCGCGAGCGCCAGGGTCAACGGAAAATCCCAGTTCGACGTGTGGGGCGCAGCGATCATCACACACCGCGACGGCAACGGGGTCTCCGGCACCACAGCGCGCCAACGCCAGATCGTCAGCCAGAGTCGGGCCAATGCGGTGGTCATCCACCCAACCTAGGGGGCGCCGACCGGTCGACGAGTTCGGTCCGTTTCCCTCCGGCCTCACCACGGGCACCCCTGCGGGCGCCGCGAGGCCATTCCGGGTCATCGGCGACC
>SKRR01000321.1 GCA_007118345.1 Microthrixaceae bacterium
CTCGTCGACGGCGCCGACGTCTACGTGCAGACCGTCGTGCGCGACGACCAGATCCGAGCGATCGGCATCCCCCGGCTCGTCGACGTGTGCGACTACCACTCGACGGTCGCCCAGGCCGCGCAGACCGCATCGCGCGGTGGGGCGCGCAAGCTGGTGCTGACCCACATGGTCCCAGCACCCGCACCCGGCACCGAGCACGAGTGGGCCGAACTGGCAGCCGAGCACTTCGCCGGCGAGATCCTGGTGGCTGCCGACCTCGACCGCGTCGAGGTCTGAACCTCGGAGGGGACGCAGCGTGCCTACAGTGGCGACCATGGACGTGAAACCCCGCCCCAACATCCTCTGGCGACTCTTCGTGCTGGTGGGCCTCGGCACCGCTGGCGCGGTCACCTTCAACGACGACGCGGCGGAGCAGTGGGACGATCTGACCGGTGGCGCCGTTCCGCGCGACGCCATGCGCGGCATCTTCCTCGGCTCGGTCGGCCTGCACGCGCTCGAGAGCGTCTACGTCTACGGCTCGGCGCGTCGCAACGACATCGACAAGCCCGGTAGGTGGGCCCGCTCGACGCTGCTGTGGGGCTTTCCCGTCACCCGGCGCCTGCGCAAGGCCAAGAAGCAGCTGCGCGCCGCGGAGGCCTGAGGCAGCTCAGTAGTACCAGGGGTAGGGCGACCAGTCCGGGGCGCGCTTCTCGAGGAACGAGTCGCGGCCCTCGGCAGCCTCATCAGTCATGTAGGCGAGTCGGGTGGACTCCCCGGCGAAGAGCTGCTGGCCGACGAGCCCGTCGTCGATCAGGTTGAACGAGTACTTCAGCATTCGCTGGGCGGTCGGACTCTTCCCGTTGATCTTCTCACCCCACTCGAGCGCGACCCGCTCGAGGTCGGCGTGGTCGACCACGGCGTTGACCATGCCCATTCGGTGCGCGTCCTCAGCGGTGTACTCGTCGCCGAGGAAGAAGATCTCGCGGGCGAACTTCTGGCCGACCTGCCGAGCCAGGTAGGCCGAGCCGAACCCACCGTCGAAGCTGGCGACGTCGGCGTCGGTCTGTTTGAACCGGGCGTGCTCGCGGCTGGCGAGGGTGAGGTCGGCGACGACGTGCAGGCTGTGGCCGCCTCCGGCCGCCCACCCCGGTACGACACAGATGACGACCTTCGGCATGAAGCGGATGAGACGCTGGACCTCGAGGATGTGCAGCCGCCCGGCACGCGCCGGGTCGGCGTCCTCGATGGAGTCGCCCACCGCGCCGTCGGCGCCCTCCGGCAGCGTGTAGCGGTAGCCATCGCGACCACGTATCCGCTGGTCGCCGCCCGAGCAGAACGCCCAGCCGCCGTCGCGCGGTGACGGGCCGTTGCCGGTCAGCAGCACGCAGCCGACGTCGGAGGTGGTACGGGCGTGTTCGAGGACCCGCAGCAGCTCGTCGACGGTGCCGGGCCGGAACGCGTTTCGAACCTCGGGCCGGTCGAACGCGACCCGCACCGTGCCCGAGCGCCGTGCCCGGTGGTACGTCAGGTCGACCAGGTCGTCGAAGCCGTCGACCGGATCCCACTCCTCGGGGTCGAAGATCGCAGACACGGGGTGGGACTCGGCCATCGGCGCAGTGTACGTGCGCGCCCGACACCGTCGGTCGCCGTGGCCACTTGTCGCGTTGTGGTTGGTGAGCAACCGCAACGCGACGAGTTGAGCCCCGGATGGAGCCTCAGACGGGATGGAGCCTCAGACGGAATGGAGCTCGTCGACCAGCTCGCCCCAGAGCCCGTCAGCAACCGTGTAGGGCAGGTAGACCGCCACGCGAGACGAGTGCGTCCCGTACCGATCTGCGATCTGCGCGGCCACCTCGGCCGGGGTGCCGCGCACGGCGATGCGGGCCAGCAGCTCGTCGTCGATCAGGTCGCCGAGGTCGTCCCAGCGCCCCTCTCGGGTGAGGTCCCGGGCGATGGGCTGGAGCTCGCCGGCGCTTTCGACCTCGAACACCGGTCGGTACGCCGGGGTCGACACGTAGAACCCGAGCAGCGCACGGCACCCGGCATCGGCCACCGCCAGCTCGTCCTCGTCGCGGCCGACCGCGATGATCAACTCGGGCAACACCTCGAGCGGACCGAGTACGGGGTCGCGCCTCGACCGACCCCGTTCGACCGCATCCATCGTGTGCTCCTCGAACCAGCGACGCGACGTCACCGGCATGACCGCCAGGACGTCGGCCACCTCGGCGGCCATCGCGCACATCATCGGGCCCAGTCCCCCGACGGCGATGCGGGGAGGGCCCGTGGGTGACGGCGGCGGCGAGAACATCGGCGACATCAGCGTGTGCTGGCGGTACGGCCCGCGGTGGTCCAAGGGGGTGCCGTGCTGCCACGACTCGAACACCGCCCGCACCGCGTCGACCGTGTCGCGCATACGCGGGACCGGCGGATGGAACTCGGCGCCGAAGCGTCGTTCGACGTGGGTTCGGATCTGGCTGCCGAGACCCAGTGTGAACCGGCCGCCGCTGAGCGAGTGCAGGTCCCAGGCGGCGTGGGCGAGGTGGATGGCGTTGCGCGGCAACGCGATCGCCACGTTGGTCATGAGCGCGACCGGCGCCGCGGCCGCCGCGAGCGCGAGGGGCAGGAACACGTCGTGGGGGCCCTCGAAGGTGAAGACCCCGTCGACACCGGCGTCAGCGAGGCGCGCCGCTTCCTCGCCCGCGTCGGCGAGCCCGTAGATGGGGGCGAGCACCTGCATTCAGGACTCCGTGGTGAAGCGGTCGGCCACGTCGAGCGCTGCGTCGATCGCCGCGATGCCGGCACGGGCGTCCTCGGCCGAGATCACCAACGGTGGCGCCACGTGGATGCGGTTGAAGTGGGCGAAGGGCCAGACACCCCCTGCCTTGCAGGCCGCCATCACCTCGCCCATCGGAGCGGCGTCGGCACCGGCCGCGTTGAACGGCACGAGCGGCTCGCGGGTCCCGCGGTCACGCACCAGCTCGATCGCGAAGAAGCAGCCCATGCCGCGCACCTCGCCGACACTCGGGTGACGGGCGGCGACCTTCTCGAGCTCGGGCCGCAGCACCGACTCGCCCAGCTCGGCGACGCGTTCCGGTACCCGTTCCTCTTCGAACACGTGGATCGATTCGAGCGCGACCGCGCAGGCCATCGGGTGCCCCGAGTAGGTGAGCCCGCCCGGGTAGGGCCGGTCGTCGAACGTGGCGGCGATGTCGTCGCTGATGATGACCCCGCCGAGGGGGATGTACCCGCTGTTCACCCCCTTGGCGAAGCAGATCAGGTCGGGCACGACGTCCCAGTGGTCGACCGCGAACCACTCGCCGACCCGCCCGAAGCCGACCATCACCTCGTCGGCGACCATCACGATGCCGTGGCGGTCGCACAGCGCACGGACCCCGGCGAGGTAGCCGTCGGGCGGGACGAGCACGCCGTTGGTGCCCACCACGCTCTCGAGGACGACCGCCGCCACCGTGCCCGGGCCCTCCATGGTGAGGACCGACTCGAGATGCTCCAGTGCGCGGGTGCACTCCTCGGCCTCATCTGCCGCGTGGAAAGCCGAGCGGTACGGGTAGGGTCCGAAGAAGTGGACGACGCCGGTGGCGCCGGACTCCGAGGGCCAGCGGCGGGGCTCGCCGGTCAGTGCGATCGCGGTGCCGGTGGCGCCGTGGTACGAGCGGTAGGTCGACAGGACCTTGTGGCGCCCGGTGTGCAGCCGGGCCATGCGAACCGCGTTCTCGGTGGCCTCGGCACCGCCGTTGGTGAAGAACACCTTGTTGAGGGTGCGGCGACCGTCAGGGTGGCGCGGGGTGTGCTCGGCGATCGCAGCGGCTGCTGCGCTGCGGGTGTCGTTCGCGAAGATCGGCGCGACCATGCACAGCTCGTCGGCCTGACGCTTGATCGCCTCGACCAGACGCGGGTGCTGGTGACCGAGGTTCAGGTTGACGAGCTGCGAGGAGAAGTCGAGGAAGCGGTTGCCGTCGTGGTCCCAGAACCAGGCGCCGGAGCCTCCGGCGATCGGCACCGGCGAGATGTGTGCCTGCGCGGACCACGAGTGGAACACGTGTGCTCGATCAGCGGCGGTCGAGGCGGCGTTGCTGGGCTCGATCATGGGCGCCAGCCTTCCACGCGACCGACCGGTGCAGCATCCGCATCGGTGGACACCCGGGACGAATCGCACGACGCGCTCACCCCGAGGGGTTAGCCTCGCCGCACAGCCCCATCGTTGGAGGAAACACCGTGGCAGGACGAGTCGAGCACGAGGTCAGCGCGTTCATCCGGGAGGGCATCGAGGAGATGCGCCGGTTGGTCGGCACCGTCGAGAAGGAGATCCGCAAGGCGGTCGAACAACTCGAGGACGCCGTGAGCGACCTGCGTGACCAGCTGCCCGAGAACAAGGACCTCTCCGACAAGATGACCGACCGGGTGTCGAGCGCCGCCGAAGGGGTCACCGCAGCCGCGTCGACCGCGGCGACCAAGGCCGCCGACGTGGTCGACCAGGTTCGCTCCCAGGTCCCGGGCGCGCCGGCGAAGAAGAAGGCACCCGCCAAGAAGAAGGCACCGGCGAAGAAGAAGGCACCGGCGAAGAAGAAGGCACCCGCCAAGAAGAAGGCACCCGCCAAGAAGAAGGCACCGGCGAAGAAGAAGGCGCCCGCCAAGAAGAAGGCACCCGCCAAGAAGGCACCCGCCTCCGGCACATCCTCCAGCTGA
>SKRR01000314.1 GCA_007118345.1 Microthrixaceae bacterium
AGGATCGTGCCGAGCAGCAGCGGACCGACGATCCCCATCAGGAGGAACGATCGGGACCGGACGCCGCGCAGCACCCCGGTGCGGGTGATGGTCATCGCCGTGCTCGCGGTGCGCGACCCCCCGGCGTCCTGTGGTGCGCGCACCTCAGTCCCGCAAGGCCTTGCCGGTCAGGTGCAGGAAGACGTCCTCCAGGTCGGGGGAGTCGACCTCGATGCCGGTGAGGGCGACCGGAGCAGTTTCGGCTGCCTCGAGCACCGCAGCGAGCACCGTGCCGGGCTGCGTGACGACCACGTCGAGGCGCCCGTCGGCCGGGATCACCCGCTCGACGCCGGTGACCTCTGCGAGTCGGGTCGCCAGGACGTCGAGCTCCCCGTCGGCCCGGAGCCGCACGATGGGATGCGCTGCGACCATCTCGACGAGCTCCGAGGTGCTGCCCTCGGCGATCATCCGGCCCTCGTCCATGATGCCGATCCGGTCGCAGAGCCGCTCTGCCTCCTCCATGTAGTGGGTCGTGTAGAGCACGGCGAGACCCTCACGCTGGAGTTCGGCGATGCCCGACAGGATCGAGTTGCGGGACTGGGGGTCGACCCCGACGGTGGGCTCGTCGAGGATCAGCAGCTCCGGTTCGTGCAGGAGCGCGGCCGCGATGTTGCAGCGGCGTTTCATTCCGCCCGAGTACGCGTCGATCCGCTCGCCGGCACGGTCGGCGAGTCCGACGAGCTCGAGCACCTCTCCGGCCCGACGACGAGTCGTGGATGCGTCCAGGCCCTGCAGGCGGCCGAAGAACTCGAGGTTCTCGCGAGCTGAGAGGTCCGGGTACAGCGCGAGCTCCTGGGGGACGAGGCCCAGGTGGCGCTTCGCGGCGCACCGCCCGGTGGACATCGGCTCGCCCAGGACACGGACCGTTCCCGCATCGGCAGCGAGGAGACCGCACACCATCGAGATGGTGGTCGTCTTGCCGGCACCGTTCGGTCCCAGCAGGCCGTAGGTCGCCCCCGGAGCGATGCTGAGCGAAACGCCGTCCACCACCACGCGCTCGCCGTAGGAACGCCGCAGGGCTTCGGCGACGAGGACGTCCTGCACCTGGGGAGGCATCGGAAGGACACTGTAGGGTCGCTCTGTGACGCCACGGAGCTACGACGCGCTCGTGTTCGACTTCGACGGGACCCTCGTCGACTCCGACGAGGCACTCGTGGTGGCGTTCGAACAGCTGGGTGTCGAGCGCTCCACGGTCACGTTCGGGCACGCCATCGGAGAGGAGCTCGACCGCCTGGGACTCGCGCTCGACGACTACGCCGAGGCCTACGACGTCGAGGTCGTTCGGGCCTTCGACGGGGTCGACCGCGTGATCCCACAGCTCGGCCGCTGGGCGGTCTGTTCGAACAAGCATCCGGTGTCGGCGACCGCGGAACTGACGCGCCTGGGGTGGCACCCCGAGGTGGCGTTGTTCGCCGAGGATTTCCACTGGGCCCACAAGAGCGTCGCGCCGATCCTCGATCTGTTGGGGCTGACCGCGGACCGCGTCGCCGTCGTCGGCGACAGCGAGGGTGACCTCCGTTGCGCGCTCGAGGTGGGCTGTGACATGTACTGGGCGGGGTGGAACCCACGGGTGCCCGATGACCCCGAGGTCGGCACCGTGTTGTCGCGCCCGGCGCAGTTGCTGGAGCTCTACCGCTGAGGTTCGTCCCGGTCGGTCAGCTCGTCGATCACGACGGCCTCGGCCACCTCCGGTACCTCGACGGCGTCCGGGCCGGGTCCCTCGACCTCGACCTCGACCTTGCTGGCCTCGGTGGGCGCAGCCCCGCGGAGCTCGTCCGACGCAGGCTCGCTGTCGGCAGGCTCGCCCGCGTTGGCCCCGCTGGTCTCGGATGCCTCCGCGGCCGGAGCGTTCGCGTCGCGCTCGGGCTCCTGGTCGGTGGAGTGCGCACCGGTCGCGGGGGACCCTTCGTCGCCGTGTGCGCCAGCGCCGGGGTCGTTCGGCGCAGCTGACGGGTCTGAGGTCACGGCGTCGTCGGTGGGCAGGTCGGCTGCAGGCGCGTCCTTGCCGGCGTCGTCGCTGGGCGACTCCTCGCCCTGGCGCTGCGGTGCAGCGCCGCCCTCGTCCTGGGCTGGCTTGTCCTGGGCTGGCTTGTCCTGGGTTGGCTTGTCCTGGTCTCGCTTGTCCTGAGCAGCCTTGCCCGTGGCGCCCTTGCCACCCCGGCGGGGTCCACGACCGCGCTTCTTGGCGGCGGCGGCCACTTCGGCGGGATCCAGCCCGAACAGCTCCACCAGCGCCGGAAGACGGTCACCGACCCGACGCACGGCATCGAGCAGGGCGGGGGAGGGGTTCTCCGGTCGTCCCGCAGGAACCACCTGGTTCCTCACCGGGCTGAAGGCCAGCGCGTCCACTGCCGCGGCCCACAGGTCCTGGTTCACGCCCGGCGTGAGTCCTTCGGAGACCGAGGTGATGAGGCGGGTGGCGAGCTCCGGGGGAAGCGGGGCTCCTGCCTTCGGGGGCCTCGAGCTGAGCCGGAGCGCACGGACGAATCGGCCCGCGTCGAGGTTCGCCTCCATGTCGGCCACCCAGTTGGCCTGGTCCTCCTCCACCCGACGAGCGAGCCCGTCCTGGAGTTGTTGGAGCAACGCTCGGGCCTCGTCATCGCGAGTGTTGCCATCAGCGGCAACCACCACCGAGCGGAGGTCGCGCAGGTCCAGCTGGTCGAGGTCGGCGATCGCTGCCTCGGCCTTGTCGCGCCACTCCGCTGCACGGAGGCCGGGGAGGAGCTGTTCAGCCATCGCGACGAGCTGATCCGCCGGAACCTCGGGCCGGTTCTCCTGTCGTGCCTGTTCGTTCTGCTTGGCGATCGCCTCGCGCACCGCCGGCACGCCGCCGCGCAGCACCTGCTCGGCGATCGGGCGCTGCTCCGGGGCGAGTTGGTCGAGCACCGCGGTCCGGTGGGTCCGGCCGGGGCGGAGTCGCTTCGGCTTGGGGCGCTCGGGTACCGGGTCCGGGCGTGGGCCGCGTTGACGGTCGCCCTGGTCACGTGGTTCGCGTCGGGCCCCCCCTGGCCCGCGAGCACCGCGGTCCCTGCGCTCGTTGCGATCCCCGCGGTCGCCCCGGTCCCGGCGGCCGTCACGGCGCCCACCCCGGCCCTTCGGGGCCAGTTGGGTGGTGACCAGCGGCTCGTCCTTGGGGGTCCCGACGACAACGAGGCGTTCGGGTTCCTTGCGCGCGGCCTTCGGAGGGAGCACCGAGAGGATCTCGATGCCGTCGATGGCGAACTCCGCCTCGGCGCGCACGACGTCGCCGACCTTGGCGCCGTCGTGGAGCACGTCGGCTGAGAGTTCTCCCTTCGGTTGGCGCGCACCAGCGGCGCGCCAGGTCCAGGTTCCATCCGGGCGTTCGCTGGTGAGCTCGATCTCGAGGCGGCGCGACATAGGGTGGCCACGCTATCCAACGCCCGGGTCCGGCGAAAAAGAGCGGGAGGCGGGCCGGGTCACCGGGGCCCGCAGCAGACATGACCACCTATCTCATCACCGGCGTCACCGGACAGGTCGCAGCAGGGGTCGCAGCCCGGCTCGCACAGGATCACGACGTGGTCGGGGTGGCCCGGTTCAGCGACCACTCGGCGCGCAGCGCACTGGAGGACGCCGGTGTCCGCTGTGTGGCGACCGACCTCACGGGCACCGACCTGTCCGCAGTGCCGACCGAGGTCGACGTGTTGGCGAACTTCGCGGTGCTGAAGACGCAACGTTGGGCTCGGGACCTGCGTGGCAACGCCCGCTCGGTCGGGTTGCTCATGGGCCACGTACGGCCCGCAGCGGTGCTGCACTGCTCGTCGACGGGGGTGTACCGCCCGGCTGGCGCGACCGTGCTCGACGAGGACGCGCCCCTCGGTGACAACCACGCTGCGATCATGCCGACGTACTCGATCACGAAGATCGCGGCCGAAGAGGTGGTGCGGACGATGGCGCAGCACCTGTCGATCCCGACGACGATCGCCCGGCTCAACGTGCCCTATGGCGTCGGGCCCGATGGCTCGGCGCGGGGCTGGCCCGCGTTCCACCTGGCGATGATGGCTGCGGGCGCGCCGATCCCGGTGCACCCTGACCGGCCGAACCTGTTCAACCCGATCGACCTCCGGGACATCGCAGCGACCCTGCCCTCGCTGATCGACGCGGCCAGCGTCGAGGTCACGACGGTCAACTGGGCGGGATCCGAACAGGTGTCGTTGGAGCAGTGGTGCGAACACCTCGCCGAGCGGACCGGCCTGCAGGCACGGTTCGAGGTGACCGACGCGACCATCGGCGGCGTCACGGTCGACACGTCGCTGCTCGCCTCGCTCGGTGGGTCCACATCGGTGCAGTGGCGTGACGGTTTCGACGACCTCGCCGCGGCCTACCTCTCTGGGAGCTGACCGGCCGCGTCGATCAGTGCGTTCTCGAGGACCTCCGGCAGGGCCGGGTGGCACCAGATCTGCTCGTGGGCGAGTTCCTGTGCGGTGACCCCGAACGCCATCGCCTGGGTGACCTGTTGCACCAGCGTCGCCGCCTGCGGTCCGATGACATGGCCTCCGAGCAGCCGGCCGTCGGTGGGGTCGACGAGCACCTTGGCGAAGCTCCTGGTGTCCTCGAGCGCCCATCCGTAGGCGGTGCCTGCGTAGTCGCACCGAACGACGA
>SKRR01000311.1 GCA_007118345.1 Microthrixaceae bacterium
TCACTCGCCGATGTCGACCGGCGCGTTCGTGCGGTCCCCGCCAGCTGGGATCGTGTTCGCTCCCGGCGAGCACGCTGCTCCTCGCATCGTCGGCGCGCCGAAGCCGGGTCGTGTCCCGATGATCGCTGCGCTCGCACCGCTGGTGCTGGGAGCCGTGATGTACGTCGTCACACAGCGTGTCGAGTCCCTGATCTTCGTCGCTCTCAGCCCGGTGATGCTCGTGGGCACGGCCGTGGAGTCACGGATGTCCCACCGGCGTCGCTCGAAGCGCACCGCCGAGGAGTTCCGTCGCGATCTCGCGGCCTTCGCGGACGACGCCCGCCATCACCTCGACGACGAGACAGCTGCACGACGTGGCGAACACCCACCGCTGACCGAACTGGTGGCCGCCCTGCACGGCCGGACGCCGACACTGTGGAGTCGCCGCCCCGACGGTGAGCACTTCGGTGAGGTCGCCATCGGACGGGGACGGCTGCCGGCGCGCAGCAGCTTCACGACCCAGCGGACCGAGGATGGCAGCGCAGACCTCGTCGGCGAACTCGAGGCCACGATGCAGTCGCTCACCCACGTCGACGGCGTTCCGGTGGTCGTCGATCTCACCGCCGACGGGTCCATCGGCGTGGCCGGGCCACCCGAGACGGCCCGCGGTGTCGCAGCGTCGATGGTCGTCGCCGCCGCGCTGCTGCACAGCCCTGCCGAGCTCGTCATCACCCTCGTGTCGTCGGAGTCGGCGGCACGGGAGTGGCACTGGCTCACGTGGCTGCCCCACGTCGATGCCCGGTATGCGCCGTTCGACGGTGCCCGTCTGGCGTGCAGCGCCTCGGGTGGCGAGACGCTGCAGAGTTCGCTCACCGGCCTCCTCGATGCTCGAACGGCTGCTGGCGGAGGTCATCAGCGAGTCCAACACCTGCCGCTCGTGCTGCTCGTGGTCGAAGACGATGCACCGGTCGACCGATCGCGGCTCGTCGACGTGCTCGAGCGCGGACCAGCGGTGGGCATCCACACGATCTGGGTCGCTGGCGCGGTCGACCGACTCCCGGCCGGCTGCGGCGCCGTCGTCGACGCGAGCGCGGGGCCCGATGCGCTGGCGCTGCGGATCCGCCGGAGCAAGGACGCGTTCGACTCGATCAGGGCCGACCTCGTCGGGCTGGCCGACCTCGAACGGATCGCACGGGCGCTGAGTCCACTGATCGACGTCGGGGCGCGCACTCGGGAAGACTCGGGGTTGCCGGACGTCGTCCACGGCCCCGATCTCCTGGGCGTCCCACCCGATGTTCCACCCGAGGTGATCCTCGAGCGCTGGTCACAGACGTCGATCGAGGCGGCGCGGCACCATGACACCGGTTTGCGCGCCGCCGTGGGGATCGCAAGCGGAGAGCCGTTCGTGCTCGACCTACGTGCCCACGGTCCGCATGCGCTCGTGGGTGGCACGACCGGCGCCGGCAAGAGCGAGTTCCTGCAGGCGTGGGTGATGGGCCTCGCGTCGTCGTTCAGCCCGCAGCGCGTCAACTTCTTGTTCGTCGACTACAAGGGCGGTTCCGCATTCAGCGAATGCGTCAAGCTGCCGCACTGCGTCGGGCTCGTCACCGATCTCAGCCCACATCTCGTCGACCGAGCGCTCACCTCGTTGCACGCCGAGCTGCATCGACGCGAGCAGCTGTTCGTCGCCCTCGACGCGAAGGACATCCACGAGCTCGAGCGACGAGGGGCGGCCGAGACGCCACCGGCGCTGCTCATCGTGATCGACGAGTTCGCCGCGCTCGTCCAGGAGGTTCCCGACTTCGTGAACGGCGTCGTGAACGTCGCCCAGCGCGGGCGGTCGCTGGGTCTGCACCTGATCCTCGCGACGCAGCGGCCTGCCGGGGTGATCACCGGCAATCTGCGAGCGAACACGAATCTCCGTGTCGCGCTCCGCATGGCCGACGAGTCCGACAGCTCCGATGTCATCGACGTCGGTGATGCGGCCTTCATCGACCCCGGCTCTCCAGGGCGCGGGTTCGCGAAGGTGGGACCCGGACGAACGTTCGCGTTCCAGTCGGCCTTCTACGGCGGTTGGTCGTCGGATGCATCGACCGAGCAGCAGGTCGTGGTCCGACCGCTGACGATCGACGTCGTCACCCCGTGGCCGATGCAACGGGCATCCCGCGTCGCCGTCGACCAGCCGAACGACCTGGCTCGACTCGTGATGGCCGCACAGCGGGCCACCCTCGTGGGTCAGCACCCGGCGCCGCGCCGACCGTGGCTCCCCGAGCTCCCGACCGACCTCGACCTGCGGGAGTCACCGCTGACGCGCTCGGACGCCGAGATCGTGTTCGGCTCGTGCGACCTGCCCGCCCAACAGGCCCAGCCGCCGATAAGCTTCTTCCCTGACCGTGACGGCAACCTCGCCGTGTTCGGTGCGACGGGTTCCGGCAAGAGCGCCATGCTCCGCACGATCGCCATGGTGGCGGGGTCGACCGCCGAAGCGCCCGACACCGGCGACGGCCCCTGCCACGTCTACTGCATCGACTTCGGCTCTCGCAGCCTCCAGCTGCTCGATGACTTCGCCCACGTCGGAGCGGTGGTCAACGCCGATGATCACGAACGGATCGCCCGCCTGGTCCGCGAGTTGCGCAGCACGATCGACGCGCGCCAGCGCCGCTACCAATCCGCCGACGCCGACACGATTGCGCAGTACCGCGAGCGAACCGGTCAGGCGACCGAGCCCCGGATCCTCCTGCTGATCGACAACTTCGGAGCGTTCCGTCAGGCCTACGACTCGCCCGACCGCGCCGGAGTCCTCGAGATGCTGCTGTCGCTCATGTCCGACGGCCGATCCGTCGGTGTCCACGTCGTCCTGTCCGCCGATCGACCTGCCGCCGTGCCGTCGGCGGTCCTGTCGCTCGTGTCCCGCCGACTCGCGCTCCGGCTGGCCAACGAGGGCGACTATCTCCTGCTCGGCGAGCCCGCCAACGTGCTCGACCGCGAGACGCCCCCCGGCCGCGGTATCGAGGGTGGGCGCGAGTTCCAGGTGGCCGTGCTCGGCGGCACCGGCAACATCGCCGAGCAGATGCGCCTGTCGCGTGCACTGGCGCGCCACGACGGGTTCGTGGCCGATCGGGAGCCTGCGCCGCCGATACGCCGACTTCCACAGCTGGTTCGTCTCGCCGATCTCCCGACCGCTGTGGCCGACCGCCCCACGCTCGGGATCGACGATGCGACCCTGTCGCCGATCGGGTTCGAGCCCGTGGGAGCGTTCGTGGTCGCCGGGCCTCCGGGCAGTGGACGCACCACCGCCATGGGTGCGATCGCCGTCTCGCTCGCCCGTCACCACCCCTCGGTCCAGCGGGTGCTCTTCGCCGAGCGTCGATCCACGCTCGCGCCACTGGTGCGCTGGACGACCATCGCCGAGCGACCGCGAGAACACGCCGAGCTCGCTGCAGCCATCACCGCCGATCTCCTGGCGGTCGACGGTGAGGTGTCCGGCCTCGCGATCTTCGTGGAGAACGTGACCGAGGCGCTCGAGCAGGCCGAGGCGGATGCCGCGCTCACCGAGTTGATCAGGACGGCGCTCGCCCACGACGCCTTCGTGGTGGTGGAGGGCGAGGCATCGATGCTTGCCAGGGCGTGGAAGCTCGACGTCGTCAAGAACCAGCGCACCGGGCTGCTGCTGCAGCCACAGCCCGGCGACGGCGAACTGCTCAAGGTGAACCTGCCGCGGGCGCCGCAGGACCAGTTCCCGGCGGGGCGGGGGTTCGTGGTGGAGCGACGGAGCATCGCCAAGGTGCAGGTCGCGGTGCCCGACCCCGAGTGACGCGCATACGCGTCGCAGCTGCGATCCGGGTCGCATGGAGATTCGTCCCCATTTCGCCCGTCGGCGATCACCACTACGGTCGGTCACGAGGCGACGGAGTCGTCCGTACCAAACCCAACGACCGAGAGGAACGAACACCATGGCCCAGATCCGTGTCACTCCCGAGGAGCTCGAAGCCCTCAGCTCGAAGATCAACAGCAACGGCAACGTCGTGAGCGAGCAGATCGACACCGCCACCGCTGCGGTGCAGAACCTCGTGAACCAGGGATGGGACGGCGCTGCATCGGCGCAGTTCGATTCCATCTGGCGTGAGTGGGCCACCGGCGCCCGGCAGATCCAGGAGGCGATGATGAACATGTCCGTCTACCTCGGCAAGGCTGCGAGCACCTACCGCGACGTCGACACCCAGCTGGCCCAGGGCCTCGGCGGCTGAGGGGTCGTCCGATGTCGCGACGAGAGATCAGGGTCGACCCGGAGGAGCTCGGGGCCTTGGCGTTCGACCTCGGGCTCGCCCACGAGACGCTCGCGACCTCACCTCGCTACGCGCACCTCGAGGCCGGCGATGTGTGGGGTCGGCTCCCCGGTGCGGTGAGCGACTTCATCACGAAGAACGAGAAGCCGCGTGAGGAGCTGATCCAACAGCTCGACGTCGCGGCGCAAGCGCTCGCCGCAGCAGCACGAACCTTCGGTGAGACCGAGAGCTGCCTCGTCCGAGCCCTGACCGGGGGGACGTGATCATGGCGTGGTACCAGCAGCCATCGCTGGCATTCGGCGACGAGAGCGACGTGCGGGCGTGCGCCCAGGTGTTCGCCGACGTCAGCGAAGCGATGTCGCGGGCTCTGCCGGCGGCGCTCGAGTTCAACAA
>SKRR01000041.1 GCA_007118345.1 Microthrixaceae bacterium
GCACGGAATGGTGAGCCACTACGAGGACATCGGGTTCCACGCGATCGGCAGCGGCGCTCCGATGGCCCAGCAGGCGGGCACGTTGCTGTCGCACTTCCGAATGTCCGAGCGGAGCCTGCAGCACGGTGTGCTGGCTCTCGTGCGGGTGCTCGACGCGCTGACGGTGAACTCACCGAGCGTCGGCGGACCCCTCGAGGTCTGTCGGGTCACCTCGGACGGCGCCGACCACCTGGACCAGGACGAGATCGAGGAGATCCGCAAGGACGTGCGCGGCTGGGTGGAACAGGAGCACCGTCTCCTCGACGACCTCTACGGCTGATCGGCCGTCGTAGGGCCGCTCAGCCGAGGTGCGCGAGCACCTCCGCCCAACCTCCGTCGGCAGCCGGCGGGATGATGTGGTCGGCGCGCTCGAGTGCCGCAGGGTGCGCCACCTCCGGCACCAACCGCACCGCAGCGGCGTCGAGCAACTCGAGGTCGTTCGGTCCATCGGCCAGCGCGAGCACACCACCGGGGTCGAGGCCCTGGTCGGTGCAGAACGCCACGACCCCGTTCCACTTCGACTGGTGGCGTGGTGAGACCGTCAGCGTTGCCAGTCCGGGATGGTCGAGGCTGCGGTCCAGGTGGACCTCACCGAGCGACGCGATGGCATCGCGAGCGGCGGCGGCCTCGCGGTGCTCGACGCCGATCATCGAGAAGCCGAGCACGGCCTCGCTCGCGACGACCCGCTGCAGATCGTCGATCCCGGCGGTGCTGGCAAGGGATCGTTCGTGTTCGGGGTGAGTCGATGGCTCGGGCGCCATGAACACGTCCCACTCGGGGTGGTCGACGTAGATCACCGGGGCGAGCCCCACCGTGGCGAACGCTGCAAGCACCGCCACAGCATCCTCGACGGGCCAGGGAGAGCGGTGGAAGCGATGGCCAGTCGCCAGGTCGACGCCCAGCGCGCCGTTCAGCACCACTGCGGGCGGCGTCAGACCCACCGATGCCAGGGGCTCGCGGGTCGACGCGAGTCGACGGCCGGTTGCAACGAGCAACGGCACGCCTGATGCGAGCAGTCGTTCTGCAGCCCGGACCGTCGTCGACGGGACGTCGTCGGCATGGTGCCAGAACGTCCCGTCGAGATCGGTGACGACGAGGCTGACAGCGGGTGGCGACATCGGGTGAGTGTGTCGCAGCCCGGTTCGCTGCGCCCCCCCCGTTCGCAGAGCTCCCCGTGCACTCCTCGCTGGGCGGACATCACCCGTCGGGGGAGGCACGTGCTCCGTGTCAGCGGCGTCGCCGGTCCGTGAGCGCATCGGACTCCGGGCCGAGGTGGTCCTCCGATCTCGGGCTCCGCTCGGAACGACGTGGCCAGGTAGGGCCAGATCACGAGCGCGTAGCGAGGATCAACCCCGATACCCAGGCCAGGAACGTGGCCAGCAGCATGCACGGACCGGCAGCAGCCTGGGCCCGGCGGCCGTGGGAGCGCATCACCCGCCAGACCAGACTCTGCATGAACCGGGCTGACGGACCCTCGGCGTCGGGGTGCAGCACCGTCAACGCCGCGTCGGCGAGCGCGCCGAACATCAGGACCAACCCGACGATGACGACCACAGGCGTGACGAGCTCCATCCCCCTCCGATGTCCGAGCCGGATGGCACCTCCAGAACGGTCGGGCCACCGTTCCGTCAGCCGCGGCCGCCGCAGACACCTACCCGCCCGACCCGGCGCTCACCACGCCGGTGGCCGGTTCGATCCGCCGCCACCGGGGTAGGTGCACGTCGTGCACCGAGCGTCCGAGCACGTCGAACCCGATCATCCGCTCGACCCGACCGAAGGACTGCTGCCCGCGCGGTTCGCCTGGATCGCGGCGATCTCAGCGACCCTGGTGGCTGCGGTGGCGACTGCGGCATGGCTCACGGGCGCGGCGACAGTGTTGGCGCCCTTCGCCGGCGTCATCGTGCTCGCCGCAGCGTCGAGATGGCGCGCCGCTCGTCTCTCGAGGGCCGCCGTCGGGGGCGGGACCGACCATCGGCGACGTCTGCACGTCAGGGTCCAGGAGGGCACACCTGGACCCCTGCGCTGGTTGGGACCGGAAGCGGTCCTGTCGATCGATGCTGCACAGGTTCGCCTGGACGGTCTCGAGGACGAGCGTTGGGACGCCACCGAGGTCCGAGTCCGCAATGACGCCACGGTGCGCGCCCTCGGCGGACTGACGCTCCTCACCCCCAACGGGCCCCGCTACGTCAGCTTCGTCTCGGCGACCGACCCCGCTGCATGGTTCCGCAACGTGGTGGATCGCCGGATGGTGGAGGCCGTCGAGCAGGCCATCGCGTCGCAGCGCCGCCGCTGAACGCGCTCGTGCAAGTCGCGCACTTCGGGTGATGCGGTAGACAGGTCCGGCTCACCCGGCACGACACACAGGGGGACCCGTGACCGACCGGCTCCGATTCGACGTGGACGCGGCGATCGCCACGATCACGAACGACCAGCCCGAGAAGCACAACGCGTTCGACGACCAGATGGACCTGCGGCTGTTCGAGATCCTCGGCGAGCTGCGGTCACGATCTGATGTACGTGCGGTGATCTGGCGGGGCGAGGGGGCGTCGTTCTCCTCCGGCCGCGATGTCAGGTCGATCGGGACACGACAGGCCGAGCTGTCCCACCACGAGCTGATGCGCCGCGGGCACCGCGGCATCCAGCAGCTGTGGGAGCTGGACCAACCGGTGCTGGTCGCCTGCAAGGGCTGGGTGATGGGCGGCTCGTTCCAGCGCGCCCTGCTCTGCGACATCCGGGTCGCGGCTGAGGGAACCCGGTTCCGCCTCCCCGAGCTGACCCACGGCGTGATTCCCGACACCGGCGGGATGGCGGTGTTGCACCAGATGTGTGGCCCCGGAGTGGTCAGCGACCTGGTGCTCACCGGCCGGATCATGCACGTCGACGAGGCGCTCCACCACGGCATCGTGAGCCGCGTGGTCCCTGAGGACGAGCTGGACGCCACCGTGCGCGAGATGGCCGAGCAGATCGCTGCGAACCCGGCGGTGTCGGTGAAACTCGCGCGGCAGGTGATCCGCCACCTGTCGGTGCCACAGGTGCGGGCCTCGATGGACGACGAGATGATCTACCAGACGTTCCTGAACCGAAGCGACGACTTCGCCGAGTTCCGGGCGGCACGGACCGAGGGGCGTGAGCCTCGCTACACGGGGAGCTGACCAATGGCGACGACACAGGGACTCCCCCGCCCACCGGCTCCCGGGGCCGCTGCACTCCCGGACGGCACCTTCGACGGCACGACGGTGGTGGTGACCGGAGGTGGCACCGGACTGGGGAAGGCGATCGCAGCAGAGTTCGCCCGACTCGGTGCACGACTGGCCATCCTGAGTCGAAAGCCGGACCATCTCGAAGCGGCGCGCCGGGCGATGGACGAACTGGGCGCCGAGGTGGCCTGCATCGAGTGCGACATCCGCGACGCCGACGCGATCGCAGCGGCCTTCGACCGGATCGAGGAACGGTTCGACCTGCCGGCGGTGCTGGTGAACAACGCGGCGGCGAACTTCCCCTCCCCCACCGAGGACCTCTCGCCGAACGCGTGGCGCACCGTGGTGGACATCACGCTGAACGGCACGTTCCTGATGTGCCGCGAGTACGCACGGCGACTGCTCGCTGCGGACCGGGCGGGATCGATCGTCAACATCGGCGCGTCCTATGCATGGACGGGCGGACCGGGGTTCGCTCACAGTTCTGCGGCGAAGGCAGGGGTGAAGAACCTCACCGAGACCCTCGCGGTGGAGTGGGGCCCCTACGGCATCCAGGTGAACTGCCTGGTTCCGGGCCTGATGCCCCATGAGGACATGACTGCCGACATCAAGGGCAACCTGGCGGCGACGAACGACAAGGACGCCTGCCAGCCGGCGTTGCGCGTCGGCGAACGTCAGGAGCTCGGGTGGGCGGCGACCTTCCTCGCCTCGCCCTATGCCCGCTTCATCTCGGGCCACACGCTCGTGGTCGACGGGGCGAACTGGCAGCGACGCAACCTGGTGTCACCGCCGGTCACCCCCATCCGCGACCAGATGGGCCGCCCGCCGTTCGACGAGGACTGAACCGCGACCGGTCCCAGCCGGGTTCGCCCGGGGTCAGTTGATGACCGTCGAGGTCAGGAACGGGTTCGTCGGTGCGAAACAACGCGTCGGCCCGTCTACTTCGCCGACGGGTGTGCCACTGATCCGGGCGGTGAAGGTGATGCCGGGATTGCTGTAGCTCGAACCGGAGAGACGCGTACGGATCTCCTCACCGACCGCACCCGTCGCCCGGAGGGTCGCCGTGACCGTCGGCAGCACAGCGGTGGTGCCGGGACTGAGCGGCCCGGGAACCTCGAGTCGGACCTGGCCGTTGACCAGACCGACCGTGGGCGTGCCGGTGCCGAGGTTCGAGCCGCCAGAGAGCGTTGCGCCCTCGAAGCTGGCACCGGCGGGCACGTCGAAGCGGATCCGCAGTGTGTTGAGGTTGACGAGGGTGTAGCCGCCGGCATCGGTCGGGACGTCGATGGGGTCGGCGGTCAGCTGGACCTGGAAGGTCTCGCCGGCGGGCACCGTGGGCGGGGCGAGTGCGGTGACGCCCGTGTCGAGCTCACTGTCGGAGGTCTCGGTGACCCAGAGCACCGA
>SKRR01000289.1 GCA_007118345.1 Microthrixaceae bacterium
GCGCCGTGCACGTCGGGGATGGTGCAGAGGGCGAAGGTGGACAGCGCGCCGTCGCAGGAGTCGTCCTCGATGGGCAGCGCCGCCCCGTCGACGCCCACGAAGGTGATCTCGGCGGCTGCGGCGGCGCACCGCTCGGCGGCGCGACGGCGTGCGGTGTCGTTGGGTTCGACCGCGAGCACCTCGGTCACCTCGGCGGGGTACTCCTCGACGTTCAGCCCGGAACCGAAGCCGATCTCGACCACTCGACCCGACAGCCCCTCGGTCGCCCGACGCCGCAGCCGAGCCATGCGCTCGCCGCCCAACGTCAGTTCCGTCAGTCGAGGCAGCACGTGGTCCTCGTAGCGGCCCATGGACCAGACCCTAGTGAGGGTCGGCGAGGTCGCGGGTCGGCGAGGTCGAGGGGCGGCGGGATCAGCCGGGGGTCCGTCCGTACTTGGCGAGGACCCGGTCGCGCTTCGGCGGGTGGATGTTCGCCCGGGTGACGTCGCCGTCGTAGTGCTCGAGCACCCGATGGTCCATCACGCGACGCCACAGCGGCGGGACGTAGGCGAGTCCGAGCATCAACCCGTACCCCGACGGCAGTTGTGGCGCGTCGTCGAAGTGACGCAGCGCCTGGTAGCGCCGTGTGGGGTGGGCGTGATGGTCGGAGTGGCGCTCCAACTGGTACAGCAGCACGTTCGACGCAACGTGGTTCGAGTTCCAGCTGTGCTCCGGGAGGCAACGCTCGTAGCGGCCGTTGTCCTTCTGTTGGCGTCGTAGTCCGTAGTGCTCGAGGTAGTTCACGACCTCGAGCAGCGAGAACCCGAACACGGCCTGGATGATGAGGAACGGGACCACCCGTGGCCCGAACACGGCGATGAGCGTGCCGAAGAGCACCACCGAGAACGCCCAGGCGTTGATGACGTCGTTGTGCAGGCTCACCACCGGCTTGCCCTGGTGGCGCAGGCGTTTCGCCTCGAGCTCCCACGCCGAGCGGAGGCTGCCGATCACGGTGCGGGGCAGGAAGGCCCAGAACGATTCCCCGAGCCGTGAGCTGGCGGGATCCTCGGGTGTGGCCACCCGGGTGTGGTGGCCCCGGTTGTGCTCGACGTAGAAGTGCCCGTAGAAGGTCTGGGCGAGCGCCACCCGCGCGAGCCACCGCTCGGCGCGGGGCTTCTTGTGGCCGAGCTCATGGGCGGTGTTGATGCCGACGCCGGCGACCGTGCCGACGGTCAGGGCATACCCGAGCTCGCTGTACCAGGCCAGGTCACGGGTGACCACGACGTGGCAGGCGTAG
Source organism: Microthrixaceae bacterium (assembly GCA_007118345.1). GTDB lineage: Bacteria > Actinomycetota > Acidimicrobiia > Acidimicrobiales > Microtrichaceae > SKRR01. The sequence continues at coordinate 1,277 of SKRR01000289.1, forward strand.
ACCAGGCCCGCGTACTGCAACGGCAGGTAGAGGTAGGTGCACCAACGGTAGAAGCGATCCTTCGACAGCGGCTCGACGGCCCACTCGGGCGGGTTCGAGCGGTCCTCGCCGAAGATCCAGTCGAGCAGCGGGATGAGCACCAGGACCCAGATCGGCCCGAACCACCAGAACACCTCCCAGCCCGTGCTCTCCGCGCGACCCGCTGCGGCGAAGGGCAGCAGCGGGACGACGAGACCGAGCAGCCAGAGGTAGCGCTTGCGGTCGCGCCAGGTGACCTTCCGGTCGTCGACGATGGCGGTGATGGCCATGTTCAGTCTCCAGTCGGGGGCGTCGAGGTGGCGACGAGCTCGCCGCCGACGCCGTGGGTCAGGGCGGTCGCGACGAATCCGGCGACCACCTCCGGCGGGTCGTCGGGCGCCGAGACCGCGTAGCTGATGAGCAGGCGGGTGATGATGTCGGCGAGTCGTCGGAGCGGGACCGCGTCGAGGTGTGGCTGGCCCGCGGCGATGACGGTCTCGACCACGGGTCGGACCTGGGCGGTGACGGGCCCGCCGTCGGAGACCAGCATCGGCAGCAGCGTCTCGGGCTCGGTGCGCACCAGTCGGTCGAGCAGCGGATGGTCCCGTGCGGCCTCGAGGGCGGCGAGGAAGCCGGCCTCGAGCCGGTCGCGGGGGTCGGCATGGCGGGCGCCGGCGAGGAGCACCCGCTCGATCAGCGCGCCGGTCTCCTCGGCGACGACCTCCGCGACCAGTGCCTCCTTGTTGGGGAAGTAGCGGTAGACGGTCTGGCGGCTGAGCCCGGCGGTGCGGGCGACGTCGCCCATCGAGAGCTTGCTGATGCCGTGCACGGTCGCCGCCTCGAGTGCGGCAGCGAGGAGCTGTTGGCGAACCGAGGGCTCTCGGGGTGCCTCGGTGGAGGACTCGGTCATGAGTGACAAACTAACGCGATCTGTCACTCTGTCAAGATGATCCGGTCGTCTGGTGCCCGCCGCGTGGCCGCCGCCTGTCCGCGGAGCACCTCGAGGCGTCAGACTGGGGACGTGTCCCCCCCCGAGCACCGCGAGTTGGTCGTCATCGGAGGCGGTCCCGCTGGTGCGGCGACCGCCATCCGCGCCGCGGCCCGCGGGGTGGCGGTGACCGTGTTCGAAAAGGGTCTGCCGGGTCGTGACAAGATCTGTGGCGACGGGCTCACGCCCCGCGCGGTGCGGGCGCTGGACGATCTGGGTGTCGACCTGCACGACGCCCACCGCATCGACGGGCTCCGCATGAGGGCCAACCGGACGGTGCGGCAGATGGACTGGCCCGGCATCGACCCCTTTCCCGCTCACGGCGCCGTGTGGCCCCGCCGCCAGCTCGACCTCCGCCTGATGGAGCTGGCCGAGAAGGCCGGCGCCGAACTGCGCTGGGGCGAAGCGGCCGACCCGGTGCTCGAGGGCGATCGCGTGGTCGGCGTCCGCGTCGGTGACCGGACCGTGACGGCCGATCTGGTGGTCCTCGCCGCGGGCGCGCCGGGGGCCGCTGCACGGCTCCTGGGCGCCGAGCGGGACCCCGACGAACCGTTCGGACTGGCGATCCGCACCTACGCCGAATCACCCCGACACGCCGAACGGCACCTCGAGGCCTGCCTGACCCTGACCGACGAGGCCGGCGTCGCGGTGCCGGGGTACGGGTGGATCTTCCCGGCCGGCGACGGCACGGTGAACATCGGCGTCGGCGCGCTCTCGACGATGAAGGGCTTCAAGCGGCTCAACCTCAACCGGCTCCAGGAGAGCTACCGAGCCCTCGTGGGCGAGGACTGGCAGCTCGGGCCTGACCTCGAGCGGCCCCGGGCGTGGCGGCTGCCGATGAGCACCGTCCGTCGGCACGGCCCGGGGTGGGTCGCGATCGGCGACGCAGCCGGGCTCGTGAATCCGATGAACGGCGAGGGCATCGACTACGGCCTGGAGTCGGGGATGCTCGTCGCCGACCTCTTCGTCGACCATCCGGTGGCGACGGTGCCGGTCCGCTACGACGCCGAGATCGGCGCCCGCTTCGACCAGTTCCTGCGCACGGGCCGACGGTTCTCGTTCCTGATCGGGCATCCGTGGATCCTGCGCAGCGGATTGCGCTTCGCCGTCGGGACCCAGCAGGTGGCGGAGCTCACGCTCCAGGTGATGGGCAACCTCGTCGACGGTGCCACACCGGGAGCCGGGGGCCGGGTGATGCGTCTGGCGGACCGCAGCCTCGCCGCCGCCGACCCGTTGCTGCGGCGCACCCGCGCGACGGCCTGATCGCGCCGTCCAGTCGCCCCGTCGTCCAGTCGCCCCGTCGTCCAGTCGTCGGGCGGTTCGATCGTTCAGCGGTTCGATGGTTCAGCGGTTCGATCAATCAGCCGGTCACACGTTCGAACGCCCGGCGGTCTGCGCCGCAGGCGGGAACGTGTTCGCGGCACCCTCGTGGGCCCGCCGTGACCCGGTCGTAGGTGAGCCGTGCGCCCGTGGCGAGCCCGCGGTGCCACAGGCGTGTGGAGTGGGTGTCCCGCACGATGCGGTCCAGGTCACCGTGGATGAGGTGTCCCGGAGGGTCGCCGGCATCGAGGGTGGTGAGCGGCTGGGCCGCGGTGCGTTGCGCGGCCCCGCCCAGGCCCCAGTCGCCCGGGAAGTCGACGAGCATGTCCTCGTGGTGGAACGAGCTGATCCCGGCGATCGAGACCCACGCGTCGACCCGCGGCACCCGGCCCGCCGAGGTGGGACGTCCCGGTGTCGTGCCGATCATCGCGGCGAGTGCACCGCCGGCGGAGTGGCCCACCACCGCCGTGCGGCCGGCGCCGATGCCGATGCCGACGGTGTCGGCGTTCGTGTCCAGCCAACGGATCGCCCGGACGACGTCGTCACGCGCCGCGGGGAAGGGGTGTGCGGGTGCCAGCCGGTAGCCCACGGCGACGACGTTCCAGCCGCGCTGCAGCTGGGCGAGCACCAGACCGTGGCCTCCGGCGGCGAGCTCGCCGCGGTGCCCACGTGTGAACCCGCCCCCGTGGACGAACACGATCGTGCCGCGGGGTGCGCCGGCGGTGGAACGGAACACGTCCATGCGGTGTGCGGCGTGCGGGCCGTACGCCACGTCGAGGAGATCGGGCGCGGTCCCGGCGCCCAACCCCGCCGGGACCGTGACCCGCTCGGTGCTGCTGGCGGGCGGGGGCGGCACGCACGAGACCGTCACCGCCGCGAGCGCCACCACGACGCAGATCATCAGTGTCCGGCGAGGTTCCCGCACCTCGTCTCCCATCGTTCCGTGGCCACATGTGCGGCCTGCAACGGTTCATCGGGACGCGTCGGGGAGGACCTGAACCAATCACGTGAACCGTGACGCGGAACGCGTCAGAAC
>SKRR01000326.1 GCA_007118345.1 Microthrixaceae bacterium
CGACCATAGCCGGCAGCGCCGACACGTCGAGCCGCCGAATCATCCGAGCCCTGCCTCGGTTGAACAAGCTCAGCTACCCGATCGGGCCGGCTGGGGTTGGGGTGACCGCGAAACCGACTTGCGCCGAATCAGCGAGCTCATCCCCCGCCGATTCGGCGCAAGTCGGCGCGGACACACCACCACACCCAACGCCGCCAAGTCAGCCTGCGGGCCGAACGGCCCCAGGGACTCAGGCCGGGGAGTCCAGACCCAACTCCAGCTGCTCGACCATCGACAGCAGCACCTCGGCCCGGTTGAGGCCGTAGAGGTGCAGCCCCGGAGCCCCACCGTCGAGCAGGCGCTGGGACAACGCGACCGCCGCGTCCACCACGATGGCGTGGCGGTCGGACTCGACGGCGGCCTCGACCTTGTCGGCGAGGTCCTCGGGGAACGTGGCGCCCGACATCGCCGCCATGCGCCGCACCCCCGTGGGGTTCGTCATCGGCATCACCCCGGGGTGCACGGGCGTGTCGCAACCCAGCTCCGAGAGGTCGTCGACCATGCGGAAGTAGTCGTCGGCGTCGAAGAAGAACTGCGTGACGCCCAGGTCGGACATCGACAGCTTCTCCGCCAGGTGGCGCCGATCCGACGCGCGGTCGGGTGAACGGGGGTGCAGCTCCGGATGCGCCGCGACGGCGACGGTGAAGTGGTCGCCCTGGCGGCGCACCAGCTCGACCAGCTCGGACGCGTAGGTGAAGTCGCCGCTCGCCGGTGAACCGTCGGCCGGTGGGTCCCCTGCCAACGCGAGGATGTTGTGCACCCCGTTGCGGTCGTAGTCCTCGAGCAGCTCGACCAGCTCGTCCTTGGTGTGGCCGATGCAGGTCAGGTGCGCCATGGCCGGGTACGACTCGCTGGCCTCGAGCTCGACGACCAGGTCGCGGGTGCGGTCACGGGTCGAGCCGCCGGCGCCGTAGGTCACCGAGATGAACGCCAGATCGATCGACCGCAGCTGCTCGACGGCGCGACGCAGCTGCTGCTCGCCCTTGTCGGTCTTCGGCGGGAAGAACTCGACGCTCAGCGCCGGCCCCTCGATGGCCTCGATGCGTTCGATCACGCTCATGTTGTCGCCCTCACCGCCATGTTGTCGCCCTCACCGCCATGCTGTCGTCCCCATCACGCTGCGTCCGCAGCTCGTTCGGCGGCCTCGACGGTGTTGACCATGAGGAAGGCCCGGGTCAGGGGGCCGACGCCACCGATGCGCGGCGACAGCCACCCCGCCACCTCGGCGACGGCGTCGTCGACGTCGCTCACGGCCTTCCCGTCCACGAAGCTGACGCCGGCGGCGATCACCGCGGCGCCCGGCTTGACCATGTCGGCGGTGATCAGCCCGGGTGCGCCAGCTGCCGCGACGACGATGTCGGCGCGCCGGGTGTGGGACGCCAGGTCGTCGACGCCGGTGTGGACCACGGTGACGGCCGCGTTGACCTCGGGACGTTTGAGGGTGAGGAGGTTGGCGAGCGGTCGGCCGATGGTGAGCCCACGACCCACGATGCACACCTCGGCGCCCGCGACGGGGATGTCGTACGCGTGCAGCAGGTGCAGGATGCCCCGCGGCGTGCAGGCCAGCGGTGCGGGTTCCCCCATCACCAACAGCCCCAGGTTCACCGGGTGCAGCCCGTCGGCGTCCTTGGCCGGGTCGACACGCAGCAGCGCTGCGCCGTAGTCGAGCCCGTCGGGGAAGGGGTACTGCACGATGAACGCATCGACCGCAGGGTCGGCGTTGAGCTCGTCGATGGCGGCCTCGACCTCGCGTTGGGTGGCGTCGGTGGGCAGCCGCACGTCGCGCGAGGCCATCCCGATGCGGTCGCAGTCACGGTGCTTCATCCCGACGTACGTCGCGCTGGGGCCGTCGTCGCCGACGAGGATCGTGCCGAGCCCGGGCGTGATGCCCCGCTCGGCGAGCGCGGCGACCCGGTCGGCTAGTCCGTCGGTGAGGTCGGCGGCAAGGCGCTCGCCGTCGAGAGTGATCGCGGTCATCAAGGTTCGATTGTACGCCGCACCCCCGTGACCCACTCGACCGGGCGCACCTCCCTGGGTGCACCAACCCGTTCCCGGTGCACTGGCAGCGGCATGTCGCACTCATCGCACCAACCCGTTCCCGGTGCACTGGCAGCGGCATGTCGCACTCATCGCACCAACCCGTTCCCGGTGCACTGGCAGCGGCATGTCGCACTCATCGCACCACGCCGTTCCCGGTGCAGCCAGAGGCACGTCCACCGGGCTGCGTGACCCGCTGCGCGCGGCGCAGATCGCTGGCACGGTCGGGGCATGACCCAACTCCACCGTGTCCCGCCCGAGGAGTCACCCATCGCCTCGATGGAGGCGCTCGCCCGCGAACAGTGCGGCGTGTTCTCGCGCCAACAGGCGCTCGACGCCGGCTCCGACGCGGCGACGTTCCGCCGCCAGCTCGACAGCGGGCGGTGGCGTCGGATCGCCCCGTGCGTCTACGGCTTCCCCGGCGTGCCCGACTCGTGGTTGCGGCGGGTCTGGATCGCCCATCTGCACGGCGGCACCGACACCGTCGTCTCACACGGTTCAGCCGCCAAGCTCCATGGATTCCGTCCCATCGACGGCTACCCAGTCGACCTGACCGTGGGCCGGAACCGCACCCGGTCGCTCGCCGGCAGCCGCCGCCACCGGGTCGACGACCTCACGCCCGACCAGGTCACCGTGTGCGACGGGCTGCCGGTGACCACCCCGGAACGCACCGCGTTCGATCTGGCCGGGGTGATCTCGACCCACCGACTGGGCGAGCTCCTGTCGAACGCGCACGTCGACGGGCTGTGTCGCATCGAGGACGTGGCGGTGCTCTTCGACGAGCTCCGCCGGTCGGGCAAGCCGGGGGTCCGCCAGCTCGGGACCGTCCTCGACCAGCTCGGTCCCGGCGACCGGATCCCGCGCTCGGAGCTCGAGGCGCTGCTCGACGTGGTGATCCGCCTGGCGGGACTGCCCGCACCCGTTCACGAGGTACCGGTGCCGGGGTTCGGCCTGGTCGAGGGCTTCGTCGACCGGTGCTGGCCCGAGGCGAAACTCATCGTCGAGGCCGACGGCCGCCGGTGGCACAGCCGCCAGCGCGACCTGCAGCGCGACCACGAGCGCGACCTCCAGGCCGCCGCCGCCGGCCACCTGACCCTGCGACTGATGTGGGAGCGGTTGAAGGGCCGGCCCGAGGACACCGCCGCCCTGCTCGTCGAGGTCCACGCCCAGCGCCTCGCCCGGCCCGCCTGAGTGCACCAACCCGCTCGCGGTGCAGCCAGTGCGACATGGCGACCTGATCGCACCACGCCGTTCTCGGTGCGAACACGGGCCTCGAGCCCGGCCCGCCTGAGTGCACCAACCCGCTCGCGGTGCAGCCAGTGCGACATGGCGACCTGATCGCACCACGCCGTTCTCGGTGCGAACACGGGACGACGCGGGCCCAGCACCCCTCGCCCGGCCGGTACCGTGCTGCCATGCTCCGGCACCCCCGATCCCGCCCGCTCGTCGCGCTCGGCGCGCTGCTCGTCGTGCTCCTGGCGGGGTGCGCCTCGCCCGGCGCCGATCTGCTGCTGCTCGCCGAGACCCCGGCACCCGACCAGCCCGTCGAGGCGGGACTCACGGTGCACGGCGTCCGGCCGGGTGATGCGCTCGGCGACGACACGGTGCTGTCACGCCGGGCGCAGGGCCTGGTCGAGGTGACCACCGTGGATGATCACGGGTTGCCGTGGACCAACCGGCTCGCACGGGAGTGGAAGGGCTCGGTGCTCATGGGCCTGCGCACCGGTCAGGAGGAGTTCTCCCTGACCACCGGCGCACCCGGCGAGGATCAGGACCTCCTGGTGCGGGCCCCCCAGATCAGCCCGACGGTGCTGCGCCGCGGCACCTTCGTGCTCACCCCCGACGGTTGCCTGCTCGCGAGTTCCGTCGCCAGCGCCGACGAGGTCGGTCAGGGCCGCTGCACCATCAGTTCCGACGAGCGGTGGGTCGCCTCGTGGAACTCGCAGTCCGAGGGCATGTCGGTGCGCGATCTGCGCAGCGACGAAGTGACCGAGATCGGCGACGTCCAGGTGCTGAACGCGGTGGCGCTGTCGACCAAGGCGCGGGTGTTGGCCATCACCTCGGATGGCGAGGGGTTCCGCGGCGTGCTCTTCGACGCGGCGTCGGGCGACGAGGTGACGCGCACCGATGCGTACGCCTCGTTCGCGGTCGCACCGCCGACGGCGGGATCGACCGGCCTGGTGCTGCGCGCCGAGGACGAGTCGGGTAGCGAGCTCATCTACATGGACGCCGACGGCACCACCACCTCGATCGACCGCGGGCCCTACCTGCTGCCGCTCACCAATGACGGCGGCTCGGTGGCCTACGTGCGCTACGAGCTCGAGGACCCGACGGCCAGCTCGGTGCGCCGCTGGTCCGTCGGTGAGGAATCCAGGACGTTGATCGAGGGCTTCGTCGGCGCCGGGTCACCCGACGGCAGTTCGGTGGTGATCACCCGCGAGACCGAGGAGGGCATCGAGTTCTACATCGAGGAGGCCAGCGGCGAGCTGCACCGCGAGCTCACGATCCCGCGCCAGGCCGAGGCGACTCCTCCCCCCGCCGGCGTGGGCATCCGC
>SKRR01000358.1 GCA_007118345.1 Microthrixaceae bacterium
GATGCGGAGGATGTGGTGTTCACGTTCGAAGCGTTGGGTGATCCGTCGATCGCGAGTCCGATCACCAGCGCTTGGAGCATCGATGAGATCATCGAGGACGTGCGCGCGGACGACGCGACGACGGTGGTGTTCACCCTGTCGCGTCCGGACCCGGCGTTTCTCGAGAAGTTGACGATCGGGATCGTGCCCGAACACCTGCTGGCGGGCGAGGATCTGACCAGTTCCGACTTCGGTCGGGCTCCGGTCGGAACGGGTCCGTACCGGTTCGTGGAGATCGCGGCCGGTGAGTCGATGACGTTCGAGGCCAATCCCGACCACCACCGTGGAGCCCCGAACATCGATCGGGTGATCTACCGGTTCCTGGGTGACGAGAACGCGCGTGCGGCCGCATTGCAGGAGGGATCGGTCGATGCGGCGGTACTGCCGCCGCAGGTCGCGGCCACCTTCGCCGATGAGGACACCTTCCAGACGATCGAGATCGCGAGTGCGTCGGTGCGTCAGATGACCTTGCCGACCACCAACCCGGTGCTCGCGGAGCCTGAGGTCCGCCGGGCGATCTCGCTCGGGGTGGATCGTCAGGCCATCCTGGACGGCGTCGAGGGCGGTGCCGGCGCGCTCGCGTTCACGCCGTTCATCGAGGGGATGCCGTTCCAGGACCCCTCGATCGAGGTGCCGTTCGATCCGCAGGAAGCGCAGCTACTCCTCGACGACGCCGGGTGGGTTCCGGGTGACGATGGCATCCGCGAGCGCGGCGGCGAACGGCTGTCGTTCACGGCGATGTACCTGCCCAACCAGACCGCGGATCAGGAACTGTCGTTGGCGTTCCGCTCCGACATGGATGCGATCGGCATCGAGGTCGAGGTCGAGGCGGTGGACAGCCCCGCGAACGAGGAACGGTTCGACACCGACGCCTGGGTCCACGGCGTCGGACTCCCCTACGACCCGGACATCGTGCTCTACACCCGCTACCACTCGAAGTTCGCCGACGACGGCGACCCGGGAACCAACCGTGCCCGCACCAACGATCCGGCGATCGACGAAGCGCTCGACACCGGGCGTACGACCCTGGACCCGGACGAGCGGGCGGATGCCTACCGCGATCTGCAGGCGGCGCTCGTCGAGGACGGCAGCTACCTGCACCTGGTGTCGCGTGGGGTGACGGTCGTACTGTCGTCCGACATCGGCGGGCTCGAGGTCCAGCCGATGGGATCGCCCCACGCGTTCCCGCGCGGGCTGTCGTGGAATCTCGAGTCGTGGACGCTCGACCGTTGAGCATGCTGTTGCATGACGGCGCGGGTGGCCGCTGATGTGGCGCATGATCGGTGTCCGCCTGCTCTCCCTGCCCGCGATCATGCTGGCGGTCGCACTGCTGACGTTCGCGCTGATGTGGGCGTCGCCCTACGACCCGGCGGCGACCTACGTGGCGGCGTTGACCGGTCAGGATGGCGCCAGCCAGGAGGTGCGCGACGCCTACGCCGCGGCGTGGGGGCTGGACGCATCGGGGCCGCAACAGTTCTGGGCATGGCTGACCAACGTCACGCGCGGGGACCTCGGGATCTCACGTGAAGTGCCGGGAGTTCCGGTGACCCGGGTGCTGCTCGACCGGCTGCCGGCCACGGTGCTGCTGCTCGGGGCCTCGACCGTCATCGTGCTGGTGCTCTCGCTGGTCCTCGGCGTGCTGGCTGCCCGGTTCCGGGGCAGCCCGATCGACACCGGGGTGCGGATGCTGTCGTACGTGGGCACGTTCGCGCCGTCGTTCTGGCTCGCGCTGCTCGCCGTCTACTTCTTCGCGATCTGGGGTGGCTGGCTGCCGGCGGGCGGCACCGGTGACGTGCGCACCGAGACCGGGATCGAGCTGCGATATCTGATCCTGCCTGCGACGACGCTGGCAATCTCGCAGCTCGGTTGGTTCACCCTGTTCGTGCGCGACACGCTGCTCGACCGGATGCGTGACGACCACGTGCGCTTCGCCGAGGCCCAGGGCGCGTCCCGCACCGGAGCGCTGATCCGCAGCGCGCTACCCAATGCCCTGCTGCCGTACGTGACCCTCGCCGGGGCACACCTGCCGGAGCTGATCGGTGGGGCCATCCTGATCGAGTCCATCTTCGGTTGGCCCGGCCTGGGCAACCTCGCCCGGCGTGCGGCCGTCTCGGTCGACGTGCCGTTGCTGCTCGCGATCGTGCTCGGCGGTGCGGTGCTGACGGTGCTGGGCAACCTGCTGGCCGACATCGGCTACCGGCTGCTCGATCCACGCACCCGACGGAGCCCCGCATGAGCTGCATCACCCCGGGGAGGCTCCGATGACCGCGTTCGGACTGCTCCGCACGCCCGATCGGCGACGTCCGCTCACCGGGGCGGCGCGACGGGTCGCACGCCTGCCCGGTGCCGTACAGATCGCGACCGGCATCGTGGTGGTACTGCTGCTCGCGGCGCTGTTCGCCCCGTGGTTACGACCGATGGACACCGTCACGGTCGATCTCGGCGCGCGACTGACACCGCCGTCCTGGTCTGCGCCGATGGGTACCGACACCGTCGGACGCGACCTGTTCACCCTGGTGCTGCACGGCCTGCGCGTCTCACTGCTGGTCAGCGCCGCAGCCGCCGTGGTCGCGGCCCTACTCGGCGGCGCGATCGGCGGGCTCGCCGGCGCGGTGGGCGGCAAGGTCGATGCCATCGTGATGCGCATCGTCGACGTGTTCGCCGCCCAGAACCACTTCCTGTTCGGGCTGCTGCTGGTCGTGCTCACCCGCCCGTTGTTCGGTTCGGTCGTGGCCGTGACCCTGTCGGTCGCCGTGACCCACTGGGTCTCGACCGCCCGCATCGTGCGCAGCGAGATCCTCTCGCTGAGGAGTCGACCGTTCGTGCTCGCCTCGATCAACGCCGGCGCGAGCCGGCTGCACGTCGCCCGACGCCACCTGCTGCCCCACGTCGTGCAGGCCCTGGCCCTGACCTTCGTGCTGCTCGTCCCCCATGCGATCTTCCACGAATCTGGCTACTCGTTCCTCGGCCTGGGGATGCCCCCGACCCGGGCATCGCTGGGCAACCTCGTCGCCGACAGCCAACGCAGCCTGCTGCTCGGCGGCTGGTGGGCGACGTTGTTCCCGGGCGGGGTGCTGTTCGTGTTCTGCGCCGCGGTGGGAACGATCGGGGCGTGGGGTCGGGATCGCCTCGACCCACGCAGCCGTTCGGAGTTGGAACTGTGACCACGCCGCCTGTGCTCGACATCGAAGATCTCCAGGTCCGCTTCCGCGCCCGGCACGGCGTGGTCAGCGCACTGCGTGGCCCCGACCTGCGACTCGACGCCGGCGGGCTGCTGGTCGTGGTCGGCGAGTCAGGCAGCGGCAAGACGGTGCTCGCGACGGCGCTGCTCGGCATGTTGCCGTCCAACGCCGAGGTGACCGGCAGCGTCCAGGTGCTCGGTAACCAGGTCGTCGGCGCATCATCGAGGCAGCTCAGGGCGCTGCGTCGCGACCACGTCGCGCTGATCCCCCAGGGCGCGTCGACCGCACTGAACCCGGTGCGGACCATCGGCTGGCAGGCGCGTCGGACCGTGCGCACCCGCCGACTCGACCCGCAGCAGGGTGCCGCCCGAATCGACCTCGAACTCGACGCCTCCGGACTGAGCCCGATCGACACCCGCCGTGCCTACCCCCACGAGCTGTCCGGCGGGATGCAGCAACGGGTCCTGCTCGCGCTGTCCCGTGCTGCCGACCCCGATCTCGTCATCGCGGACGAACCCACCCATGGCCTCGACGCCGACCTCGTCGACGCCACCGCCCGCCGACTTCTCGAGGTTCAACAGACCGGTGCGGCGCTGCTGGTGATCACCCACGACCTGCGGCTCGCGGCGGCACTAGGCGGTGAGACGGCCGTGCTCTACGGCGGTGATCTGCTCGAACGACAAGCGACCCTGCCACTGCTCGACCGCCCGGCCCATCCCTACACGCGCGGTCTGATCGGTGCGCTGCCGGAGCGTGGGGCCAACCCGATCGTCGGATCGCCCCCCGACCTCAGCGCTCTGCCACCCGGGTGCTCGTTCGCACCCCGCTGCCCCCTGGTCCGAGCGGACTGCACGACCGCCCTGCCGGCACTCGAACCGATCGGCGAGACCGGCATGGTGCGCTGCCCCTACCACCACGAGGCTGACCAAGACATGGCCAGCCACGCCGCAGCACCGGAGCAGGACCGTCATGCTCCACGCTGACCGGATCACCCACCGCTACGGACCCACCGAGGTACTCCACGACGTGTCGCTCGACATCCCACAGGGCCGCCGGACCGGGCTGCACGGACCCAGCGGCTGCGGCAAGTCGACCCTGCTGCGCATCCTCGCGCTGCTGGAAGCACCAACGTCCGGGCACGTCGTGCTCGATGGCGAACCCATCCGCCGATCCGGCACGAAGCTGCCGGCGACCGTGCGACGCCGGATCCAACTGCTGTGGCAGTCCCCGCGACTCGCCACCGATCCCCGTCAACGGCTGGACGCCATCATCGGTGAGGCCGTCGGCCTCGCCGGCGACGACCCGACCCGTGCGCGCATCGATGAACTCGCCGAAGCGGTCGGACTCACCCCCGACCTGCTGGTGCGCTCCCCTCACGAGGTCTCCGACGGCCAACTTCA
>SKRR01000067.1 GCA_007118345.1 Microthrixaceae bacterium
GCACCGACGAACACCGCCTGGACGTCGTCGGGGGTCACGTAGTCGCGTCCCGACACCACGGCGTGACCGCGGGCCAGGTGCACCAGACCCGACGACGCCCGCGGCGACGCTCCCTGGGACAGCCGACCGTCGACGCGGGTGGCCGCGGTCAGGTCGAGCACGTACTCGACCACCGCCGGCGCCACGTGGGTGGCCGACGTGGCGGCGATCGCGGCGGCGACCTCGTCGGGCGTGGTCACGGCGTGCAGCGACGGCAGCTGGTCGACCCCGCCGGCGCCGGTGACGATCTCGCGTTCGGCGTCGCGGTCGGGCAACCCCAGCGAGATGGCGAGCGCGAACCGGTCGAGCTGCGACTCGGGCAGCGGGAACGTACCGACCTGGCCGAAGGGGTTCTGGGTGGCGATGCAGAAGAACGGCACGGGCAACGCCCAGGTCGACCCGTCGACGGTCACCTGGTGCTCCTCCATCGGCTCCAACAGCGCGGCCTGGGTGCGCGGCGAGGCACGGTTCACCTCGTCGACCAGCACCACGTTGGCGAACACCGGCCCGGCACGGAACTGCCACTCACCGGTGTCGGGACGGAACACCGACGTGCCGGTGATGTCGCTGGGCAACAGGTCGGGCGTGCACTGCACCCGGCCGAACCGTCCGCCGATGGCCGCGGCGATCGACTTGCCGAGCAGCGTCTTGCCGGTGCCGGGCAGGTCCTCGACGAGCAGGTGACCGCCGCCGAGCAGGGTGGCGAGTGCCAGGTCGACGGACTCGCCCTTGCCCCGCACGGTACTGGCCACTGCGCTGCGCAACACTGCCGCCACGTCCTGGGCAGCGCGCGGCGTCGCACCGGGAACGGGCGTCTCGTCGAGTTCCTTCACCGCGTGAGTGTGCCACCCCACCCCGCCGTTCTGGGCGCGATCGATGAGTGGGCTCAGGTCATGCCGAGAGGTGGACGCATCCGTGGTCGGCCCGCCACGTGGCGCAACAGCCGACGGGGTTCCGCGCTCGCGGCGCCGAGTGCCGGCAGCGGCACCGGCCGACCCAGCTGGTGGCCGCTGAGCAGCTCGACGCCCAGCGCGAGCATGCACTCGAGCTGTTCGGGCGTCTCGATCCCCTCGGCGCACGATTTCGCGCCCATGGCGCTGGCCAGTTCGACGATCGCCGAGATGGCCGGCGCGGTGTCGCGGGTGAACAACCCCCGAACGAACGACTGGTCGATCTTCACCAGGTCGGCGGGGAAGTCCATCAACCGGGCGAGCGACGAGTAGCCGGTCCCGAAGTCGTCGATGGCCAGCGGCACCCCGCTGGTACCGAGGGATCGCAGCACCGACACGGTCTGGTCCTCATCGGCCGCCAGGCCGGTCTCGGTCACCTCGATGCCGATCTGGCCGAGCAGGTCGAGCCCGCGCATCCGGGCGACGAAGCGGTCCGCGAAACCGGGCTCCTCGAGCTGTCGGACCGACACGTTGACCCAGACGACGAGCCCGGGCGAGCCGAGGACCCGACGCATCGCCGAAAGGTCGTCGATGGCGATGTCGAGCATCCGCTCCCCGATGGGGACGATGAGGCCGGAGTCCTCTGCGACCGGCACGAACTCACCGGCTGCAAGCATTCCGCGGCGGGGGTGCCGCCACCGCACGAGCGCCTCTGCGGCGACCGGTTCGCCGGAGCGGGAGTCGTAGATCGGCTGGTAGTGCGCGATCAGCTCATGGCGGTCGAGCGCGTCGCGCAGCTCGCTCTCGATGTCGAGCTTGGCGACGACCTCGCGACGCACGTCGTCGTCGAAGGCCGCCGTGCGGTTCCGACCCCGGTCCTTCGCCTCGTACAGCGCCGCGTCGGCGTCGCGCAGCAGCGTCTCGGCGTTCTCGTCGCCGCCGGAGAACGCGATGCCGATCGACGCGGTGACGACCAGACTCCGGCCGCCGACCTCGAACGGCTCACGCAGCGCCATGAGCACCCGCTCGGCGAGCGAGTGCGCCTGGTGAAAGTCGGCGCCGTCGAACGCGATCACGAACTCGTCACCACCGAGGCGGGCGACGGCGTCGCCGGGACGGGTCACCTGGACCAGCCGGGAGGCGACGTGCGACAGCAGCACGTCGCCCTGGGAGTGACCGAACGTGTCGTTGACGAGCTTGAAGCGGTCGAGGTCGAGGAACAACACCGCGATCGAGCCGACCCGGGTGCCGTCGTCGTCGACACCCTTGCGCTCGAGGCGGTCCTCGAGCCATTCGACCAACGAGGCCCGGTTGAGCAACCGGGTCAGTCCGTCGTGGGTGGCGGCGTGTTCCAGTCGTGACTGGGCGGCGACCGCGTCGTGCAGCAGTCGATCGCGCTCGTCGAGTGCCCGGTGGTGCTCGCTGACGTCGCGGAAGTAGACGGCGACACCTTCGGCGATGGGGTGCACCCTGATGTCGAGCCAGCGTGCGATCGGCTCGAAGTAGGCCTCGACGCGAACCGACTCGCCGCGCAACGCCGCGGCGAAGGCGTACTGCGAACGGGGGCCCTGCACTGCGGAGTACACCTCACGCAGGTCCTGGCCGACCAGTTCGCCATGGCTCCGTTCGAGCAGTTGCTCGGCGTGGCGGTTGATGGAGATGATCCGCCAGTCCTCGTCCAGGGTGAAGTACCCGTCGGTCATGCGGTCGAGCAGTTCGGTCACGCGCTCGTTGGTGCGGCTCAGCTCCGTGGTGTCGACCACCGAGCCGGTGATCACCGGGTGAGGGGCGGCAGTGTGATCACCGGCGCCGATGGCGTCGCAGCGATCGGCGGGGTCGACCTGGCGCACGGCGGCCTGCACCCGGAACCACCTGCGTCGGCCGTTCAGGTCGAAGAACTCGTGGTGGAGCCCACCAGCGGGTCCGTGGGTGTGTTCCAACGCGAGTTCGTCGGCCAGCGCGTCGCGGTCGGCGGCCACGACCAGCGCGATCCACTCGTCGAGGTCGCGGGGCACGTGCCCGCCCATCACCTCGACGAACCCGTCGTCGCACCAGAGCTGGCACTGCGCCGGATCCCACTCGAACAGGCCGATGCCGCCGGCGCAGCGGGCAGCGTCGAGCTGGGACTCCGATCGTTCGAGGCGGCGCTCGGTCAGCTGTTCGTCGGTGACGTCGCGGAAGAAGGTCGCGACTCCGATGAGCTCACCTGCGTCGTCGCGCAGCGGCAGCGAGTCGAGGCTGATCCACATCTCTCGTCCGCGCGCGTTGTGGAGCCCCATGAGGAAGTCGACGACGGGTTCGCCGGTCCTGGCGACCTTTGTGGCCGGGTGCTCGTCGCCCTCGAGCAGACGGCCGTGGGCGTCGGTGACCTGCCACAGCGGATCGGAGTTGTCCCGTCCGATCAGTTCGGCTTCGCTGACGCCGAACGCCTCGCAGGTCACGGCGTTCGCGGCCAGCACAGCGCCCGAGGGTGCGGTGATCACCGCTCCCGTTCGCATCACGTCGAGCGCAGCTGCGCTCAGCTGCTCGACCCCCGTCTTCTCCATACACCTCGTTCGGCACACAACGGTCCCGACCTGAGGAACCCGCACGCGATCCGGGCGCAGCTCGGTCCCGGCGGAAGGGATCCCGAACTGCGCCCGGATGGTGGTGGGGATGGGGAGGGAACTGGGGAGAACTCGGGGGGAACTCCGCCCGGCGGCCCCGCCCCGACGCTGCAGGGGGGGGAGGGAGAGAGAGCGACGGGAGGACCGCCGGGCGAGAGAAGGACTAGGTACGACGGCCGGCGAAACCCATGACCGCACCGGCGACCACCAGGGCCGCAGCGATGATGAGCATCCACCAGAGCGCTTCGACGAACAGGCCGACGCCACCCAGGAGCAGGGCCAGGATCAGGAGAACGATGACGACACCCATGTGGTGAATCCTTCCATCAAGGCCGGTCCGGTCGGGGGCCGGACGCTGATGCCACCTCCCTACCCGTGGCCGAGGCCGGCAAACCCGCTCGCCGGAGATTTCCGGAGGGTCGAGCGTCGAGCACTCGACCGTCACGGCGTCAGGTCACGATGCGGTCGTGGTCCGCCTCGAAACCGTGCTTCACACCCCAGACCGCTGCCTGCACGCGGTTCTCGAACCCCATCTTCCGGTACAGGTTGCGGATGCGGCTCTTGAGCGTGTTCGGGCTGATGAAGAGCCGCTCTGCGATGACCTCGTTCTCGTAACCCTGGGTGATCAGGGCGAGCACCTCGGCCTCTCGCTCGGTCAGGTCGTGCATCCGTCCGGGCCACCGACGGGGCTCGTCGTCGCTCTCGCGCGCTGGCGCGTACTCGACGACGGTCTCGCCCTCGGCGAGTCGTTCCACGGCGTCCGCGAGCTCCTTGCCACTCAGCCCCTTGGACAAGTAGCCGTTGATCCCCATGGCGAGCGCGGTGTCGACGAGCTGCTGGTCGAAGTTCGAGGTGTAGACCGCGACGCTGCCGACGTGTGAGTGCCCCACGATCCGCGCAATGTCGCCGGTGTGCACCTCGCCCGAACCGAACACGTCGTAGAGCACCACGTCGACGGGCTGGCCGACGTCCCCGTCCACGAGCAACTCGACGACCTGGATCCGATCGTCGAAGGGCTCGAGCATCGCGGCGAGCCCTTCGACCTGGATCCGATCGTCGAAGGGCTCGAGCATCGCGGCGAGCCC
>SKRR01000049.1 GCA_007118345.1 Microthrixaceae bacterium
CGCCATCGAGGTCGGCAAGCGGGCCCGGACCGAGACCCGCATCGCGCACCATGTCACCTCGGTCTCCCAGGCCGCGGTGATCATGGCGGGTGAACACCTCACCGACGCCGACGACTCGACCGACGAGCCGATCGACCCGAAGTGCGCCGGTGCACGTGCCGCGACCGGCCTGAGCGGGCGGTCCGCGGTGGTCGTCGGTGCCGGTGCCATGGCGCGGGGCATGGCGGGCTTCCTCGCCGATGCCGGGGTGCACGAGCTCGTGATCGCCAACCGCACCCCCGAGCGGGCCGCGACGCTGGCGGAGTCGATCACTTCGTCCGAGGGGCGCCGCACCACGCCGGTGGTCCGCTGCGTCCCACTCGAGGCCGTCGCCGCCGAGCTCCCCACCACCGACGTCCTCTTCGCCGCGACCGACGCCGAGGTCCCGGTGCTCGACGCCGCGACGGTCGCCGCCGGGATCGTCGGTCGTGACGAGCCGCTGTTGGTGGTCGACGTCGCGGTCCCTCGCGACATCGATCCCACCGTCGCCGAGCTCGACGGTGTCGAGGTGCTCGACATGGCGGCGGTCGCCGAGCTCACCGAGGCGAACCTGGCTGCACGCCACGCCGAGGCGCTCGCGGTCGGCCGCATCGTCGACGAGGAACTGCTCCGTTTCGCGGAGGTGGTGAGCGCCCGCGAGGTGGCGCCGATCGTGACCGCCCTGCGGTCCCGGGCCGAGGGGGTCCGTCGGGGTGAGCTCGACCGATTCGCCGGTCGGCTCGCATCGTTGGAACCGGAGCAGCGTGCCGCGGTCGAGGCCATGACCAAGGGCCTGCTCGCGAAACTCCTGCACGAACCGACGGTGAACCTCAAGGAGGCCGCAGGGTCCACCCGAGGAGAGCGCCTGGCCGAGTCGGTGCGCGACCTCTTCGACCTGGACTGACTCCGTGCCCGGCCCAGCTGCGCCGCTGCGCATCGCGACGCGCCGCTCACGTCTCGCGATGTGGCAGGCACACCATGTGAGCGCGTTGCTGGTCGCCGCCCATCCCGGACTCGAGGTGGAGCTGGTCCCGACCTCGACCGAGGGTGACCGCCGCACCGACGTGCCGCTCTGGCAGATCGGCGGCAAGGGCGTGTTCGCGAGCGAGGTGCAGGCTGCCGTGCTCGAGGGGCGGGCCGATCTGGCAGTCCACTCCGCCAAGGACCTTCCCGCGGTCACCGGAGAAGGGCTCCGGCTGGCAGCGGTGCCCGAACGTGGCGAGGCGCGCGACGCGCTGGTCGGCTCGCACCTGGACGGGTTGCCACGCGGCGGAGTGGTGGCCACGGGATCGGCGCGTCGTCGGGCGCAGCTGGCGCACCGCCGGCCGGACCTGCGTTTCGAGGAGCTGCGGGGGAACATGGCGACCCGGTTGGAGAAGTCGAAGGGCTTCGACGCGATCGTCGTCGCGGCTGCGGCGTTCGAGCGGCTCGGCTGGAGCCACCACCTGCGGGACGTGCTCGACGTCGAGGCGATGGTCCCCCAGGTGGGCCAGGGCGCTCTGGCGGTCGAGTGCGGCGCCGAGGACGTCCGCTCCGCCGAGCTGCTGTCGGCGGTGGAGCACGGCCCGTCGCGCCGACGGCTCGACGCCGAACGAGGATTCCTCGCCGAGCTCGGGGGCGACTGTTCCCTGCCCGCCGGCGCCCACGCGCGCCTCGACGGCGATTCGGTGCACCTGTTGGCGACCCTGTCGGCGGACGTGGCCGGCCCGACGCTGTTCGAGGAGCGCGAGGGCACCGATCCCGAGCGGCTCGGCCGGACGGTCGCCGCGTCGCTGCGGCAGCGTCTGGAGTCGGCGACACCGTGACCGTCTACCTCGTCGGCGCCGGCCCTGGTGACCCGGGGCTGCTGACGGTGCGTGGCGCCGAGCTGCTCGCCACCGCCGACGTGGTGGTGCACGACCGGCTGTCGGCCGCGTCGTTGCTCGATCTCGCACCGGCCGCAGCGCAGCGCGTCAACGTGGGCAAGACGCCTCGTGGCCCGTCGGTGCCCCAGGAGGAGATCAACGCGCTGCTCGTCGAGCATGGTCGGGCCGGCCGGACCGTGGTCCGGCTCAAGGGCGGCGACCCGTTCGTGTTCGCCCGTGGCGCCGAAGAGGCTGCGGCGCTGGCCGACGCCGGGATCGACTACGAGGTGGTGCCCGGGATCACGTCGGCGATCGCCGCGCCGGCGTATGCGGGCATCCCGGTGACCATGCGCTACTCGTCGACCAGCCTGACGATCGTGACGGGTCACGAGGACCCCACCAAGTCACGCACCGACGTCGATTGGGAAGCACTTGCGAAGGTCGGCGGAACGATCGTGGTGCTCATGGGCGTCGCCAACCTGCAGCGGATCTCGGAACGTTTGATCGCCGGCGGGCGGTCCCCCGGGACGCCGGCAGCGGCGGTGCGGTGGGGGACACGGCCCGATCAGCACACCGTGCGGGGCACCCTCGCCACCTTGCACACCCACGAGTTGTCCCCGCCCTCGACGATCGTGATCGGCGACGTCGCCGCGCAGTCGCTCGACTGGTTCGCGTCGCGGCCGCTGCTCGGTCGCACCGTGGTGGTCACCCGGGCTGCCGCGCAGGCCGGTCGGCTGTCGGGCAAGTTGCGCGCCGCGGGGGCAGAGGTGCTCGAGGTGCCGACGATCCGCATCGACGACCCCGCCGACGGCGGCGTGGCGCTCGACGACGCGATCGCCGGCGTGGCGGCCTACGACTGGGTGGTGCTCACCTCGGTCAACGGCGCGGAGCGGTTCTGCGCCCGGCTGCGCGACGGTCGCGACCTGGCCGGGGTGCGGCTGGCCGCCATCGGCCCCGGCACAGCGGCGGCGTTGGCCGACCAGCACCTGCAGGTCGACCTGCTGCCGGAGCGATACGTCGCGGAGTCACTGCTCGAGTCGTTCTCGCCGCCCGCCGAAGGGGAGCGCGGCCGGGTCCTGTTGCCGCGAGCCGCCGTCGCCCGCGACGTTCTCCCCGAGGGGCTCGCCGAGCTGGGCTGGCAGGTGGATGTGGTCGAGACCTACCGGACCCTGCCGCGGCACCCGTCGACCGCCGAGCTCGACGCGATCGCCACAGCCGACGCGATCACCTTCACCTCGGCGTCGTCGGTGCAGCACTTCGTCACCGCCGCGGGCGCCGCTGCTGCGCCACCGGCCGTCGCCGCGATCGGGCCGATCACCGCCTCCCGGGCCGAGGAGCTCGGCGTGGCCGTGACGGAGGTGGCCGATCCCCACACGCTCGACGCGCTCGTCGAGGCGACCGTCCGGGCGGTTGCACGTGGCCGCAGCACCCCCTGGGACGGCACGCCGCCGACCGACCCGTAGGATCGGCGCCGTGAGCTTTCCCCAGCAACGCCTCCGCCGACTCCGGCGAACGCCGGCGCTGCGTCGGCTCGTCGCCGAGACCCGGCTGGGCGTCGACGACCTGGTGGCGCCGTTGTTCGTGCGCGAGGGCATCGACGAACCGCAACCGGTCGTGTCGCTGCCCGGCGTGGTGCAGCACACCCGCGAGTCGCTGCGTCGCGAGGTCGCTGAGCTGGCCGATCTGGGCCTGCCGGCGGTGATCCTCTTCGGCGTGCCCGAGCACAAGGACGCCGAGGGCAGCGGCGCGTCGGATCCCGACGGGATCGTGCAGCTGGCCATCCGCGATCTGCGCGAGGGCCTTGGTGACCGCATCGTGGTGATGGCCGACCTGTGCCTCGACGAGTACACCGACCACGGGCACTGCGGGTTGGTCACGTCGGCGGGCACCGTCGACAACGACGCCACCCTTGAGCGCTACGCCGAGGTCGCGATCGCGCAGGCGCTCGCGGGCGTCGACGTGTGCGCGCCGTCGGGGATGATGGACGGCCAGGTGCTCGCCATCCGCGAAGCGCTCGACGACGAGGCGTTCGAACAGGTCGCGGTGCTCGCCTATTCGGCCAAGTACGCCTCGGCGCTCTACGGGCCTTTCCGCGACGCCGTCGACGTCGAGATCGTCGACGGTGGCGACCGACGCGCCTACCAGCAGGACTGGCGCAACGTGCGCGAGTCGATGGAGGAGCTGCGCGCCGACGTGGGCGAAGGCGCCGACATGGTCATGGTGAAGCCGGCGCTCACGTATCTCGACGTGATCACCCGGGCCCGGGCCGAGCTCGACGTGCCCATCGCCGCGTACCACGTGTCCGGTGAGTACGCGATGGTCCACGCCGCCGCCGAGCGGGGTTGGATCGACGGTGACGCCGTCGCACTCGAACAGATCAGCGCCGTGAAACGGGCGGGCGCCGACGTGGTGCTGACCTACTTCGCCCGCCATCTCGCGGAGGCCCTGCAATGACGACCGAGCCGGTCAGCAACGAGCCCGACACCGATCTGCCCGTGTCGAACGCCACGCTCTACGAACGTGGTCTGGCCCGCATCCCGGGTGGGGTGAACTCGCCCGTACGGGCCTTCCGCTCCGTCGGCGGTACGCCCTACTTCGTCGCCCGTGGACAGGGCTCGCGGGTGTGGGACGTCGAGGGAACCGAGTTCATCGACTACGTGCAGAGCTACGGCGCGTCGATCCTCGGTCACGCGAACCCGACGGTGGTCGACCGGGTGCAGCGGGCGACCGCGCTCGGCGCCACGTTCGGTGCACCCA